>JBIKPX010000005.1:0-25138 GCA_044357195.1 Candidatus Planktophila sp.
AGCCAGTACAACTTTCTTTATTGTTCGGAGAGTAAAACCTGCGGCCGGAACTAATGAGGTTTCTAATCCTTCTGAAGTGCCGATAAAAATGCATCTATCACTTGGGTTTTCTTTCATCCACTGCCCAGCAACTGCCAGTGCGGGCTCAACGTGACCAGCCGTTCCCCCGCCTGCAAAAATAATTGTTCTCATCGATTCTTTTCCAGATCTGCCATAGCAGCTGGATCACGCCTTGCTGCGCCCAGAACAAAACCTAAAGCAAAATATGTTGCAACAAGGGATGAACCTCCATATGAAACCAGTGGCAAAGTAACGCCCACAACCGGAATCAATGATGTGGCAGAACCGATGTTCATAATTGTTTGAAATGTAATCCACGTACCAATGCCAGCACATGCATACTTTGACATTGGATCACTTGCTCGAAGAGCAATTCTAAATATCGAAAAAATCATCGCACTAAATAGTAGAAGAACAATTAAAGTACCGAACAAACCTAGCTCTTCACCAATAACTGAAAAAATAAAGTCTGTATGTGCTTCGGCTAAATTGCCCCACTTTTGACGACTTGCGCCAAGACCCACACCAAAGAAACCTCCACTAGCAAGGCCTAACAAACTATGCGCTGGTTGCCATCCTGCATTTTTGTAATCTTCTGGTGCAAATGGATTAAAAACTACGAGTAAACGTTGGGCTCGATATGGGGCCATCACAATAGCTAGTGCAATCAGAGAAAACCCTGCAGCCGTTACGGCTCCGAATATTTTGCCTGAAACTCCTGAAACCCAGAGCAACCCAGCCAATATTGCCGCAAAGACTGCAGCCGTTCCTAAATCTCTTCCGAGCATAATTAAGCCCATTACTAAAATAAAACCAGGAGTAATTAAGGCAAGAACATTAGTTTTATGAAGACCGGCATGTTCGCGGCTGGCCAACATGTGAGCAGCCCACAAGATCATAAGCATTTTAACAATTTCACTCGGTTGAATATCTATAAAACCTAAGCTGATCCAATTTCGATTACCGTTAACTTCTTTTCCTACTCCCGGAATCGCAACAATTACCAAGACTATTCCTGAAAACAAGAACCCAAAGCGTGCCAACTTCTTCCATCGATCTAACTTTTGACGAGAAGCTAGAAATCCAATTGGTATGGCGATTACGAGAAAAAATAACTGTCGACCAATGATTGAAAAGGAATTTCCCTTATTCTCAAGGGAGTAAATTGAAGAGGCTGAAAAAACCATCACTGCCCCAAGAATGCTCAAGGCTAGGGTTGACCACATCAACATTTTGTAAGAACTAGATGGCTTGGCTAAGAACTTTTGGGTTGTTTCATTCATGAGTGATCACCTTCTTGACTGCTTGCGCAAAACGATCCCCACGATCTGCGTAATTTATGAACTGATCCATAGATGCACAGGCTGGTGCTAACAAAACAGTGTCTCCCTCAACAGCGAATTCACGCGCAGCCGTAACTACATCTTCCATCAAGGAGTTCTCTGTTGACCCAACCTGATAGTGCGCAGGTGTATCAATTTCTAGAATCGCAACATGCGGTGCGTTTTCTCGAATCGCCTTTGCAATAATTGATCTGTCTTGGCCAATTAGTACGGCTGCTTTGATGCGCTTGCTACAACGCTTCACCAATTCATCCATGCCGGCGCCCTTTGCAAGTCCTCCAGCGATCCACACAACAGATAGCGCCGACATAATCGATGCACTGGCTGCATGCGGATTCGTCGCCTTGGAATCATCTATCCATGTAACTCCACCAGAGCTTAAAACTTCTTCAATGCGATGGCGTCCGGGAGTAAAGGCCGCAAGTGCGCTTCTAATACTTTCGTGATCAATGCCTGCGGCTCTGGCTAACCCAGCTGCTGCAAGTGCGTTTGAAACATTGTGCGGAACAGTTGGTTTGATCTCTTTTAATTCACAAATCATCGCTGCTTCTTGTGGATCTGCCACAAATGCGCGGTCAACGAGGAGTTCTTCGACAACTCCAATTTCACCTGGACCTGGCGTTTCTAAGGTGAAGAAAACTTTTCTGCCCTTCCAATGAACAGAGCGCTTAACAACTTCAGAGTCATCGGCATTTAAAATTCCGGTAGAGCTTGAATCTAAGAGAGAAATCTTCGTGCGTGCATACTCTTCAAAATCTCCATGCCAATCAGTGTGATCATCTGCAATATTAAGAAGTGCGCTGGCTGTGAATTGAGCACTTTTCATCCAATGAATTTGAAATGATGAGAGTTCAAGGACTAGAACGTCATATTTTTCTTTGCTCTCAACAGCGTCAATGACAGTGTCTCCAACATTTCCGCATGCAATCGCATGTAATCCTCCTGCGCGCATCGCTGCTGCTGCCATTTCAACAGTGGTTGTTTTGCCATTTGTGCCGGTGAGTGCAAACCAACGTTGATGTGGGGCTTGCTCTTGTTTGATCATCCACGCAAGATCGATTTCATTGGTGATTTCCACGCCGGCTTTAACAAATCTACGAACTAATGGATGAGTGGCTTTCCAACCAGGTGAAACTATTGCCATTTCCCACTGGCTGATATCAACATCTGCACTGAGCAGAGTTGTAAATGCACTATCTTCGATCTTTTTATCATCGGCGATCGCAATAGAGGCACCCCGGCGAGTCAGAGAATTTGCCAAGGCAGTTCCAGTAACGCCACCGCCTAAGATAAGTATTTTGCTCTTGGAGAAATTAAGTGCCATCGCAAGCTTCTTAAACGCTTACCCATTGTGCATAAAACAGGCCTAAACCAAGGGCAACGCTTAATCCGGCAATAATCCAAAAACGAATAACAATTGTTACTTCTCCCCAGCCAATTAATTCAAAGTGATGTTGCAGTGGCGCCATTTTAAAGACGCGCTTACCGCCAGAGATTTTGAAATATAGTGTTTGGATAATTACTGACATAGTAATAATTACGAATAATCCGCCCAATGGAATAAGAAGTAACTCCACACGCAAAGTAGCTGCAAGTCCTGCTAGGGCGCCACCGAGTGCGAGTGAACCAGTGTCTCCCATATAGATTCGCGCAGGAGATGCATTCCACCATAAAAATCCTGTGCACGAACCAGCAAAGGCTGCTGCAAGAACTGCTAGATCTAGTGGATCTCGCACCGCATAACAATTAGTTGTTGTAACAAGAACGCAGCTCTGTCCAAACTCCCAGACTCCGATTAATACAAATGCTAAGAACGTCATAACGGATGCGCCGGTTGCTAAGCCATCTAATCCATCTGTCAGATTTACACCATTGCTAGTGGCCGTAACCATCAGTGCAATCCACAAAACAACGAGTACTGGACCAAGAACAATTGATGTTTCTTTCACCGTAGATAAATTAAGTGAGATTGGCGTGAGTCCACCAAGGTCTGCGAATTGAATACCTAGGTAACCAAAGAGTGAAGCAATTATGGCTTGGGCTACTAGTTTTTGTCTGCCACTTAGTCCGAGAGATTGTTTGCGAGAAATTTTGAGGTAGTCATCAAGAAAGCCAATAAATCCCAGTGCAACAACTAATCCTAGAACAAGTAGCGCCGACACCGTTGGCGGACGACCAGAGAAGAGATGCGCAACTGCGTATGCAACGATTGCTGCAACAATAATGATGATTCCACCCATTGTTGGCGTTCCACGTTTGGTGTGGTGAGAAGTTGGGCCATCATCTCTAATAACTTGACCGAAACCACGCTTTGCCAAAAAACGAATAAGTAGTGGAGTGCCAAAGAGTGAGAATAAAAGAGCAAACGCACCTGCAATGAGAATAACTTTCACTTCTTATCCTCTCTGCGCTTTTCTTTCCACAAATCTTCTAATCCTTGGCTGAGTATTTCAAAGTGCTCAGATCGTGAAGCCTTCACAAGTACCGCATCTCCTGGTTCGCAATGCGAAACCAGTAAGAGCGCTTGTGAGATGTCATCGCAGTAATGAAGCGTAGTAGCACTCTGTGCTGGAATGCCTTCAGCAAATGCTCGTGTTCCAATGCTCACAAGGTGGTCAATACCAAGTTCGTGTGCATGTGCTGCAACGGATGCATGAAGGGCGTTACTTTCAGATCCAAGTTCGTGCATCTGCCCTAAAAATGCCCACGAGGATCCGCCGCTTTCTTGAGTAAACAACACTAAAGAATCCAGCGCCGCATTCATCGACTCAGGATTTGCGTTATATGAGTCATTAATAATCAATAAATCTTCAACATCGCTCACTTGCATGCGCCACTTGCTTGCAAGATCTGCAGTAGATAAGCCACTAGCAATTACTTCAATAGGAATTTCAAGTGCCGTGCACACAGCCGCTGCGGCCAGTGCATTTGATACTTGGTGGGCGCCAATTAAACGCATACCAACTGCGTCGCGACCAGCTGGTGTCACAAGATCAAAATGTGGACGAGCCTCTCTCATTTCAATATCGGCTGCGCGAACATCGTCACGAGAACCTTGTCCAAAATAAATTACTCTTCCAGCGTGAAGTGAGTTCATAGCCTTTGTATATGGATCATAAGTTCCAAGTACTGCCACCGCATTTGGTCCAAGTCCTGCAATCAGTTCGCTCTTTGTTTGGGCAATTTTCTCAACACTTCCAAATTCACCCACGTGCGCTGTGCCCACGCGCAATACAACTCCAACGTTTGGTTTTGCCATGTCACATAACGCTGCAATATCGCCTTGGTGGCGAGCACCCATTTCAAGGATGCAATATTTAGTTTGTGCATCGCATTCAAGTAGTGTGATCGGAGCGCCTAATTCGTTATTAAAAGATGCTTTAGTCCAAACGCACTTTGCTCGGCTAGAAAGTATTGATGCCAATAAATCTTTTGTAGTTGTTTTGCCACTAGAGCCCGTAATCGCAATAACCTTAAGTTCTGGTAATTGATCGCGAACATAACTTGCCAAAGCGCGCACCGCGATTAACACATCAGAGACAACCACACCATCTCCTGGTACTTCACGAGTTGTCAGGCAACCTGTAGCACCGCGTGATTGTGCATCCTTGGTGAAATCGTGACCATCAGATGATTGGCCAACAAGTGCTAAAAATAGGCAACCTTTTGTTGCTTCTCGCGAATCAAAAACTGCAGCCGCAGAAATAACTTTGGAGGAATCACCAAATGTTTTTCCACCAACTATTTTCGCTATTTGCTCCAGAGTAAGTGCAATCATTTCTTAGCCTCGATTGCGTGTGCCAAAACTAATCGATCATCAAATGGCTGTACTACACCTGCTATTTCTTGACCACGTTCATGGCCTTTACCCAGCACAATCACAACATCTCCAGGTTGGGCAAGATTGACAGCTAATTGAATTGCTTCTGTTCGGTCTTGGATGATTGCACTTGGCTCTGAAATCTTTAAACCATTCGTCATCTGCTCAAGGATTGTCTTTGGATCTTCAGAGCGTGGATTATCACTAGTAAAGATTGCAATGTCGCTGCGCAATGAGAGCTCTTGACCCATGGCGCTTCGCTTGGAACTATCTCTATCTCCGCCACAACCTAAGACGCCAATTACTTTCTTATCCGTCATTTCGCGCGCAGCAGCCAACACACGCGTAACAGCATCTGGACTGTGGGCGTAATCAACGAGGGCTGTGAAATTTTGACCCAAGCTCACTGGTTCTAGGCGACCAACAGCGCCAACTAAATGTGGAATCAGCGTTGCAATATCTATTGGGTCAATTCCTGAATCAACACACATTGCAACAGCCATGAGTAAGTTATCAAAATTAAAGCCGCCACGAAGTGTTGTGCGACTATCGATTAAAACTCCGCCAACACCTCTTATGGAGATATCACTGTGGTGTATTCCTTCTTCAATGCGTGTGTAGTGCCACGTTGCGTTCTCGTTAAAGCGAGAGATTGTCTGCACCGGCAACTCTGTACTAGCGGCCAAAATTTGACCGTATGAATCATCGATGTTGATGAATGCATGATCTGCATATTCAAAGGTAAATAACTTAGATTTAGCTGCGAAGTATTCATCCATGCTTCCATGAAAATCTAAGTGATCTTGTGAGAGATTCGTAAATCCAACTGCTGCAAAATAGCTTCCGCGAACCCGCTCTAATGAAATCGCATGACTTGAAACTTCCATAACCAAATTTCGACAGTGACGCTCTCGCATGGTTGCAACCAGTGACTGAAGTTCTGTCGCCTCAGGAGTTGTGCGAGTACTAGATAAAACTTCGGTGCCGATGCGAGTTTCAACCGTTCCGATAAGCCCTGTTTCCTGCCCTGCGCTTTGAAAGATTTGATGGCATAAAGTGCTCACAGTTGTCTTACCGTTGGTGCCTGTTATCCCGATGCTAAAAAGATCGCGCATTGGTTCGCCGTAAAACCATGAAGAGAGAATGCCTGCGCTTTTGCGCGGATTTTTAACAACTAGAACAGGTAATCCTTTTATCAACTTCGCACCTTGCTCATCTGTCAAAACTGCTACGGCGCCTGATTTGATTGCATCTTTTGCAAAAGTTGCGCCATGAACCTTTGCCCCAGCAAAGGCGCAAAACAAATCCCCTGGTTCAACATCTGTACTAGAAGTTGAAATTCCTGTGACTGCAATCTTTTCTAGATCGCCACCCGATAACTCTGTACTGGCACTAATTGTGGAAACTACTGATGAAAGGCTTCGTTGACTCTGTGTTAATGGGCGAATCATTGTCCTGACGCTTTCGAAACGAATTTAGAACTCTTCTTCAGAGCGGCCTGAGTCAATGCTACGGGCTTCATATTTGTCTGTGTAGGAGAAATATGTCGAGATTGCAGAACAAATGACATCACTTCTTTAAATACAGGCCCACCTAATGCTCCACCCCAGTGCATACCTTGTGGGTTTTGGATGGTCACGCTTATGACATAAGCAGGTTTATCTGCTGGTGCAAAACCAATAAATGAAGCGGTGTATCCGCTATAGCAACGACAGCTATCGTTATATCGCTCTGCTGTTCCAGTTTTACCAGCAACGCGATAGCCAGCAATTGCAGCCGTTGGCGCAGTTCCGCTGGGGGAAACAACACTTTCCATCATCAGACGAAGTTGCGCTGCAGTCTCTGGGCTAAGCACTTTTTCTGTTGTGCGAGATTGTGCAGGAGTGAAATTTCCTGATGCATCGCTGGTGCCTGCAATTACTGTCGGTGAAACACGAACTCCATCATTTGCAATTGTTGCAAAAACGCTCGTGGCTTGCATCGCTGTAACAGAATAACCATGACCAAAAGCAATTGTTGGAGCAGATGTTCCTGACCAGCTTTTAACTGGGTGCAAAATTCCTGAAGATTCACCTGGCAAACCTGAACCTGTTTTTTGCCCAATACCGAACTTACTTAAATAGCCATGAAGTGTGTCATTGCTAAGAGTTTCGCCAACTTTTATTGAACCCGTATTACTTGACACTGCAAGAATTCCCGTGGCAGTTAGTCTCTGGGTTGGATGACGTTCGTGATCATGAAAGGTTGCATCGCTTCGTTTTAATGAATAAGGAACTGAGAAAACAGTTGTTGGAGTAATTTTCTTCTCTTCCAACGCTGCAGCCATTGTCATGACTTTGCCCGTTGAACCCGGCTCATAAACCTCTTGAACAGAGTAATTTCGCATTAAATTCAACGAAACATTCTTGGTGTTATTTGGATCAAAAGTTGGCGCCGTTGCGTGAGCCAGAATGTGCCCTGTCTTTGGATCCATCACAATTACGGTTCCGCTTAAGGCATTTGATTTTCGAACTGCATCTGAAATTGCCTTTGACGCCACCCACTGCACATCTCGATCAATTGTTAGACGAATACTTGTTCCCTTTTGTGCCGAAACAATTTCTGATTGTGATCCTGGAATCTCAGCTCCTGCTGCGCCAGCATATGAATAACGTCCGGTGGTTCCTGAAATAATTGAATTCATACTCGATTCAAGTCCAGTTGCACCAATGCCATCATTTCGAACAAAGCCAATAAGAGATGCCAACAATGACCCAGATGGGTAATCACGTATATATCCGCGCTCTGCAAAGAATCCGATGATTCGTAGATTAATTTCAGCTGGTTCTAGTGCTGCATTATGAGTTGCCATTGCATCGATGAGTGCACGCCAAATAGCAGGTTGGGCGTTAGGCAAGACCATGCTGTATCTAAGTTTTCCGGTTATGGCTGCTTGAACTTCTTCCACTGGCATCTTAAGAATTGGCGCGGCAAAGGCGGCAACTCGCGCAGGATCTGAAATCTGAGTTTGATCGACGACGATATTAATTGCAGAAACGCTTCTGGCAAATGTCACGCCATTGATATCTGTGATGTCTCCACGCTTGGCAGGAATAGATCGAGTGTCTTGCATTTCATCTACGGCGCGAATCTTGTAATCCCCGGCTTGAATGATTTGTACTTGAACCAATCGAAATGCAAAGAGGACCATAAAAGAGAGTGCAAAAATAGTAAGTATTACCAGGCGCTTTTTCGCTAGATTTAAATTACCCACGTGGCACATCCAGATTCAAAAATGTTGGTGTCTGCGATGGACTCATGCCGAGTTTCTTGGCTTGATTAGCTAAAACTGCAGGGGACGAGATCCGTTCAATTTCATGTGAAACTGCTTCATATTGATCGCTAGATAATTTCAAGTCGGCTTGCAGCTTTGATAATTCGAAGGCATCTTGTGCCAACAAAGTATTAATAAATAGAAGCGCCATAAGAAATGAGGAACCGAGGGCTGTAATAAATAATGCAAAGAATCTGCGATCGGCTTGTTTACCAGCAGATGCATCGGCCACAATTCGAAGGGCTGCGCGAGTAGATCTTTGGGCAACGCGTGAAGTTGTTTTAGATATCACCGGAGCAAGTGCTGTCATCGCCATTTATGCAGCCACCCTTTCGATCGCACGTAATCGAACTGATGCGGCCCGAGAGTTTTCTTCTACTTCTTTATCCGTTGGACTTTGACTGCCATTGAAAACAAGAGTGAACTTTGCGGCTAGCTCTGCAATTTCAACTGGAAGTCCCTGCGGTGTTCCAGATGTTGTGGCTTCTTGGAAAAAATTCTTAACTATTCGATCTTCCAGTGATTGAAATGACATCACCACAAGACGGGCGTGAATATCGAGAAGATCTAGTGCTTGCGGAATTGCGCGAGTAATCGCACCGAGTTCGTCATTGGTTTCAATGCGCAGTGCTTGAAAGGTGCGCTTGGCTGGATTTCCACCTGTGCGACGGGTGGCAGCAGGAATAGCATTTTTGACTAGCGTTGCTAAGTGCGATGTTGAATTAAGCGGTGCTTTCTCACGCTCTTTAACAATTGATTCAACGATACGAGTAGCAAATTTTTCTTCACCATATGTGCGCAGTATTCGCACCAATTCACCAGGTGCATAAGAGTTAACAATATCGGCAGCAGTTTTGCCCTGACTCTTATCCATTCGCATATCAAGGGCCGCATCGTGTGCGTATGAAAAACCGCGTTCTGCCTTATCTAATTGAAGTGATGAAACACCTAGATCAAAGAGAACTCCTTGAACGTGTGAGTAGCCATGCTTATGTGCAACATCTGCAATTGCATCAAAAACACTGTGATGCGAAATAAATCTGGCGCCAAATTGGGATAGCCGAGCACTGGCTAATTCAATAGCTTGTTCATCGCGATCGATTCCGATGACTACTAAGTGTGGAAATTTTTCAAGTAAAGCTTCTGTGTGACCGCCCAAACCAAGAGTTGCATCGATGACTACAGGCTTTGCATGGGCGGCAATTGCAGGAGAGAGTAAATTGATACATTCATCGCGCATGACAGATACATGGTGCGCATTACTTGCTTGAATCATCTTCTCCCCCTTCACCTAGTAGTGCTTGCTTTTATTTCTCTTCTCTCATCTCTGGTCACTGCCGGCCGACGGATCGTTTTATGCGGCGCCGGGGAAGGGGCGCCGCAGTCGCAGGGTCGGCAGTGGCCACAAATGAGAGTTATTTATTAAGGACTAGAACAGTCCTGGGAACACCTCCTCGGAAACATCGGCGAATCCCTTTTCACGATCTGCTAAATATTGATTCCATGAAGTTGAATCCCAAATTTCAACGCGAGTATTTGCACCAATAACTACGCACTCTTTTTCAAGTGCTGCATATGTACGCAAACTTTGTGGAATTGTTATGCGACCTTGACGATCAGGAATTTCATCGTGAGCTCCTGCAAACATCACACGTGAGTAATCACGTGCAGCTTTTGCAGTAACAGGTGCTTGTCGCAGAGTTTCAGTGATGTGTGCAAATTCAGTTGCAGGAAAAACGTAGAGACAACGTTCTTGACCTTTTGTAATTACTAAACCTGGGGAGAGCTCTTCGCGAAATTTCGCAGGAAGTATGAGGCGGCCTTTTTCATCAAGACGTGGTTCGTGGGTACCCAAAAACATCTGTACTGGCCCCCTTCCCCAAGGTGTCCTACGTGAGCGTGAAAATACGGCTCATTCCCCACTTTACTCCCTTTTTCCCCATTTTCAACCACCTATCCCCACAAATTTCCCCCGCGCTCCCCACTGGGTTCTAGAAAAGGGCATAAAAAAAGCCCCCCGAATCCGGGAGGCCTATATGCGTGAGTTTTTACTGATCGAAGTTGCGTTGATCCCAGCGCTGTTCAAGACGCGAGCGCAGACCTGAGTTTGGCGCCTTTGCAGCGCCTTTAACGCCTCTGCCAATGCCAGCAATGGCTGAGAGCACGGTGATTAAGCCAGATAGGGCGATTAGAAAGCCCAAGATTCCAACTGGAACAGTCTGTGAAATCAGACCACCCAAAATTATTGCAAGCCCTGAAAGCAGCGCACCAACGCCAGTTAGGACTCGGGTGCGACCTGGAAATGTGCGAGTACCTGTCAGGGTTGAAGATAGGCGTGGATCATCGGCCGATAGAGCTTGCTCCATCTCGGCTAATAACTTGCGCTCGCGATCTGACAGTGCCATGAGGCCAACAATAGAACAACTTTGCCGTATGGGCTACTCGTCAATTTCATCTTCAGTATTTTCAATCAGGCGCCCTGGACGCACACTCAAGCGTCCAAATCTGGCACGGGCGCGATCAATAGCGCGCTCAGCATCTCGCCATCCCTTATCCCTGGCCCCTAAAACCATCTGCTCAGGGGCGGCGCTGACCAGATTTTCAAGACTTACTCCAACTAGTCGCAACCGTGCTCGCTCTATTCGAAGGGCTGTATATAAATCTTTTACTACTTCATAGGCCTCATGCGCACTATCTGTAGCAAGTGGCAGAGTCTTAGATCGGTTAATGGTTGTGAAATCTGCAAAGCGAACTTTTATTGAAATAGTTTTTGCAAATAATCCTTTGTCCCGCAATCGTGCGGTTGCCTTTTGAGTAAGACGTAAAAATTCTTGCAATATCTCCTCTGGATTATCTAAATCGTGAGCAAATGTTTCTGCGGCGCTGATGCTCTTATCAACATCTTCAGGTGTCACATCACGAAAATCGCGGCCCCATGCAAGTTCGTGCAACGTTTCACCTGCTGCTTGCCCGATTGCTCTAATCAGAGTTGCACGTGGCAATTTAGCTACATCTTCTACAGTGCGAAGTCCGAGTTGTTCTAATGTTTCTGCCGTCTTTGGCCCGACTCCCCAGAGCGCAGATACTGGCAATGGGTGCAAAAAAGTCAGTATTCGATCGGGTGCTATTTCTAATAATCCATTTGGTTTGCAGTGCCCCGATGCTAATTTTGCAATGAACTTAGAGGGTGCAATCCCAACTGAACATGTAATGCCCTCTTGTTCAAATACCCGCTTTCGAATCTCGGTTCCGATCTCGCGTCCTGTGCCAAGTAAGCGACGGGCACCTGTCACATCTAAGAATGCTTCATCTAGTGAAAGTGGCTCAACAAGTGGTGTGAAGTCTGCAAATATTTTCATAATCGCATTTGATACTTCTGAATAGCGCGCATGATTGGGTGGCACGAAGATGGCGTGTGGCGCCATGCGTTGTGCACGTCCAACTGGCATTGCAGCTCGAATACCAAATTTGCGAGCTTCATAATTTGCAGAAAGAACAACTCCGCGCGCACCAGCGCCAACTACGAGTGCTTTGCCGCGCAGTGTTGGATCATCGCGTTCGGCAACGGAGGCGTAAAACGCATCCATATCCACGTGAACAATCGTGGCGTAAGTGCTCATATCGCCAGCGTACTTCTCTGTGCGTTCCACTTTTCGTAAGCAGCGCGCAAGTCCCATATACCTGTTGCCCGAATGGATATTCCACGCGCTCCTGTGCGCCGTGTGACACCACGTAATAAGACAAGTTCAGATGTATAGATCGTAGAGAGATACTCCGTGGCTATATCGCTAAAAAATGTTGCATCGCTACAGCCATGGCCATCATTGAGTGTTAGAAAGATGACCCGCTTTCCAGAGCGCACAGGTGGAGTTTGAATAGATACGCGCACACCTGCAACTAAAACTGTCGATGCCGATCGCACTGAAAGTAGATCTGAAGATTTAATGGCGCCTATTGAATTAAGAAAGTGCGAATAGAACTCGAGCATATGGTGAGTGATGTCCATGCCGAGTCGTTTTACTTCGTGGGCAACTTTTTCATTGCTCCCTAAATCTGGTAAACCACTAGCTTCTAGTGCAGGAGCCTCAAAACCTATTGTCATCTGCGAACGCAACGCACTAGGCATCGTTGGCCCTTTTATAAGATCGCCTAGATGAAGTAACAAATCTCGACGATTAATCGCGCCGCCTTTGATTATGCAATGCAATCGATCAAATGCACCGGTAAGAATCATGGATTCGATGATGGGTTGGGATGCACCAGAGCGATAATAAAAATCTGCTAGATCTGTATATGGTCTGGCCGCAATAATCTTTTCAATCTCTTCAGTGCTAATTCCATTAATGGTTGAAAGTGCAATGCGAATACTTTGGGTGCCATCTTCTGCAACTTCTACTCGGTAGCTCTGATCCGAATTATTTACATCAAGGGGCGCAATCGAAATACCCATCTGTCTGACTTCATCTAAAATTAATCGCTTGGGATACATGCCAGGATCGTGAGTAAGAAGACCTGCTAGAAATGCTGCTGGGTAATGCGTCTTAAGCCATGCAGATTGATAGGTTGGAAATGCAAAAGCTGCTGCATGTGCCTTACAAAACCCAAAGGATGCAAATGCACGAAGAACTTCCCAAACTTCATTGATTACTTCCAGTGAATAACCATGTTCAGCTGCTGCTGGATAAAACCAATCACAGACCTTCTGTTGACCTTGGCGATCTCCGAGGGCTCGGCGCATTTCATCGGCGTGCGCCAATGAACAGTGCGTCAGTGTGGCAATGATGGAGATGACTTGTTCGTGAAAGACAACAACGCCTTCGGTATCGCGCAATATTGTGTATAGATCAGGATGAATAATCTTGCGTGCGCTCCATCCATGTCGCGACTTTAGAAAAGGTGAAATCATGTCACTTTTTACCGGGCCCGGACGAAAGAGTGAAATATCAATAATTAAATCTGTAAAAGTCTGCGGCTCTAATTTGCCGACGAGTTCGCGTTGTCCGGGGCTTTCTATCTGAAAGATGCCAATTGTTTTTGTCGATTGAATCAGTTCGTATGTGTGTGGGTCATCGAGTGCGATTGCATCAATATCTATCTCTTCATTCTGAACTCGAGAAATCTCACTTAGGGCATATGAAATAGATGACTGCATCCGCACGCCAAGAATGTCTAACTTAAGTAAGCCAACATCTTCGACATCATCTTTATCAAATTCCACCATTGGATAGCCGCTGGCATTTAGTTGTAGCGGCACACGATCAAGTAATCCCCCATCAGATAAAACAATTGCACATGGATGCATCGATAAGTGCCGCGGTAAACCTTCAAGGCGCCTGGCCATTGTGATGACCATCTTTGCTAAAGGTGTCTTAACATTTTTCTCGCGCAGGCCATAAGGCGAACGAGCAATGAGATTAATTTCAGCAGCTGGCAGCCCTAAGGCAGCGCCAGCATCGCGAATACTCTGGCGAGTGCGATAGGTATCAAAGCTTGCAACAGTTGCACATCGCGATTGATTTCCAGGAATATCCCAGCGCGGATCTGCGTATTTTTTAAAGACGAGATCATAAATTTCTAAACGGCGGTGAGATTCGACATCAATATCAATATCAGGCAGAGCGCGACGAAGCGGTGAACAAAAACGCTCCATCAACAATCCATGTGCAAGTGGGTCAACTCCTGAGATACCAAGTAAGTGACAGATAAGAGATCCCGCTCCAGAACCACGGGCCGATACGCGAATACCGCGCTCTCGCGCCATATCTGCAATGTCAGCAACGGTAAGAAAATATGACTCGTATCCAAGAGTTGCAACTGTTGCGAGTTCATCATCGAGTCTTTCGCGGGCGCTTTTAACTGCTTGTGGGCTGCTGTATCTCCAATTTATTTTTGCCTCTGATCTGTGTCGCAAAAGTGATCGCATCTGCTGCGCATTTTCTGCTCCAACAACATGTGCTTCTGGTAAATGAATCGAACCAAGACCGATATCTCGGGTGGGTGATAACAATGTTTGTTCTGCCCATGCTCGCGTTGTCGAAAGAAGTGCGCGTGCATTGCGTTCGCCTCCTGCACGTGCAATTTCATCAGCGAGTGCCTGCATCTCTGGTGTTGATTTGAGATACGCCTCAGCATTTGTGCGTCCGATATGGCGAGGATGCAGTGGGACTAATTGGCGAGCGCAATCCAAAATATCTGCAACTGGTCCATCTTCTGGTCCACGCATTCGTGCAGCATTTGTAATAACTGCATCAATATCGTGATCTCGCGCAAAGATCAGTGAACGCCCCGCATGAGTAATAGATCCAGGGCCATCGCCTTTTGCAAGGTGGGATACACATTCAATTGCATGGGCTTTAAAGTAATTACGGGTCTTATTAAATATAGCCAGTGCGCTATCTGAGCGGTGCGCAGCAATTGCAGGTGCAATAGGTGCATCTAGTCCATGTAGAACATAGAGCTTGTCTGTGTATTGACCAAAGCGTTCAAGAAAATCAAGGGTTAAGACAGGTGCGCCCGTAGATAAATTAAGTGATGTCATGAGTCGCACAAGGTTGCGCCATCCCCCATCGCTACCAGCAATGATGGTTAGCCGGGGTAAATTTTTCTGCTGCTTTCCACGATTACCCTCTAGATCAATAGCAAGATTGACCCCGATGATTGGAGCGATGCCATATTCAAGACAAGCCTTTGTAAATCGAATTGCGCCTAAGAGACCATCACGATCAGTTAATGCAAGTGCGGGTGCTTCTAATCCACTGGCACGTGCAACAAGATCGCCCGGTTGCGTGGTGCCGTACTTAAGAGAGAATGCACTGGCAGTATGTAAGTGAATAAAACTCATATCGCTTTAATAATCCATGCACCGGTGATCTCATCTCGTTCGAGTTCAAATGTTTGTAATGTGCCAATCGGTGCGGCTTCTACTTTCCATACTGCGCGTGCTTGATCATCGGGATGAAAGTTGCCATCACTAATTCGGTTCCACCAACCACCTGCTTCACACCAGCGAGAGAGAACTGCGTGAATGCGAAAACGCTTTCCAGCAAAAGTGAATTCGATAGGACCAGAAGTGCCATCAGATAAAACATCACCTGGTTGGGCAATCTGGGCTCTTACATGCACGGCGGCCATTGCGGGACTCTTTCTTACTAGGGTGTGGATGATTCGAACAGATGTTCGAAAAATAGTCCCTAGGACTGACAGGTGCAAGCCCCGCATGCGACACGCCTGCAGCGAGCATAGATAGTTGAAGTTTCAACTACTTTGCCATACCTTGGCCTAGTTAGTTCACAAGCACATACCTACAGAGGAGAAACATGGACGTAGTAACACTCATCGGTCGCCTGCTATTTGCAGCGCTATTTATTGGTTCAGGCATTGGTCACTTTGCAAAGCTTGAAGCAATGACTGGATATGCAAAGTACAAGAAGCTTCCTGCTGCAAAGCTCGGAGTTCTAATCAGCGGCCTCTTCTTCTTGCTCGGTGGAATCTATATCGCCATCGGTCTATGGGTTGATCTTGGTGCGCTATTAATTGCCATCACAGTAATTCTTGCTGGAATCATCTTCCATGCATTCTGGAAAGAAACTGATGCAACAGCAAAGATGAATGAGCAAATTGCATTCAATAAAGATCTTGCACTTGGCGGAGCAGCACTCATCTTGTTCGCACTTATCGCAAGCGGAACAATTTCTGGATCAGATTTTGGTCCACACGTAGGAAACATTAGTTTCTTTAGTAAGTAAGGATTATAAGCAAAAGGCCCTCAGCACACGCTGGGGGCCTTTTGTTCTTTACTTCAAGGACCCTACTATTCTTACTCCCATGTCATTGCCAAGAGTAATAATCGCTATCTGCGCATTAGTACTGAACGCTGCTCCCCTAGCTCATGGCTCAGAGCCACTTTCGCAAGATACGCGAATGAAGTTAGTTAAAACCTTGTCGGGAAATTTAAGCCCTAAATCAGTTCTTTCATCTGGCAGTGGCTTAGTAAGTGCACACAACATGATGTATAACCACACAGTCACAATTTTTGATGCAAATACCTTGGAGTTACTCTCAACTGTTAAAGATAGTGTTGATCTCAAGGCGTTAGGAAACAAAAAATATAGTGGGATCTATCGAGGGGCCCCTGTCGAAGGCGCTTTCTCTCCAGATGGAAAATATCTGTACTTCACGAATTATTCGATGTATGGCAAAGGATTTACCAAAGAAGGCCATGACACGTGCTCACCTTCTTCAGGCTATGACACAAGTTTTCTCTCACGTATTGATTTGAGCACATATGAAATTGATGCGGTGTACCCAGTTGGATCAGTTCCAAAGGTTGTACAAGTTACCCCTGATAACAAATACATTTTGGTATCAAACTGGTGTTCTTACACGCTCTCGGTTATCTCTGTTGCAGAGCAAAAAGTTGTGCAGAACATAAAAATCGGTCGCTACCCACGTGGAATTGTTGTAACAAAAGACAGTGCATTTGCATATGTTGCCGAAATGGGTGGCAACAGGCTGCACCGCATAAACCTTGCCAACTTTGAACATACATATATTCCTATTGGATCAAATCCACGAGCGCTCGTTCTCTCCCCTGATAACAAAATCTTGTACGCCACATTAAACGTCTCCGGGCAAATTGCAGCATGGGACTTGGTGGCAGATAAATCACTTGGAAAAGCAAAGGTAGGAAATGCTGCACGAAGTTTAGATATTTCATCAGATGGGACCGCACTCTTTGTCACTAGCTTTAAGAGCGGCACAATTTCAAAGGTTCGGAGTTCAGATCTTAAAGTTCTGCAAACCATCAAAGCGTGCTCTGAGCCAATTGGAATCTCCTATGACGCACCAACGGCGCGCACATGGGTCGCCTGTTACAAAGGTTCAGTCAAAGTTTTCGCAAATGAATAATGTGATGCACTAAAGTTCTGCCATGTCTGCGATATTTGAAAACTCTTCTGTTCAGCGCGTTCAATCACTCATGAAAGAACTTGGCATGAGTGGTGAAATAACCGCGCTAGCCGATAGCGCCCGAACAGCCAAAGAAGCAGCCGATGCACTGGGTATAGAAGTTGGCCAGGTTGCATCATCGATTGTTTTTAAATTAGATGATCAATCCCCTCTTCTAGTCATTACCAGCGGTCGCCACAAAGTTGATACTGACCTTGTCGCTAAGAATTTGAATCAAAGTAAATTACATAGAGTTGATGCAGATTACGTAAAAGAAAAGTCAGGGTTTTCAATTGGTGGCGTCTCCCCCATTGGCTGGGTATCGAAAGCAACTATTTTGATTGATCAAGCCCTGGATGACTACGACGTCGTATGGGCCGCTGCCGGTCATCCGCACTCAGTATTTCCAACGACATATGCCGAACTCATCACTTGCACTGGTGCAACACCTATGGTCGTAGGAGAATGAATCTATGAAGAGATTATTCAGTACAGCCGTTTTGCTCTCATTCATTTGGAATTTAATTCTGCTTATAGGAGTAGTTCTCAATATGGATTATGCATTGCCCAGAGCTGCCGGTGGACAATTTGAATCTTTCCCAACTTCGATAAGACTTCTCTACGTCAGCCAAACTTTCGTGGTGGTGTATCAAATATTTATTTATCTTCAGATTATGCAAAATAGAACCGTCAAACCAATATGGGCGCCAAAACTCTTTGCCTACTTAGGTCTGGTAAGCATTTTCATGAATGCAATTTCACGCTCTACTCAAGAACAAATTAACGTAATTCCAGCGGCAATCATTTCTGTTGCATTTTTCATAGCTTCTAAACAGGTTCGGGATAAATGATTTTAGATAGTGAAATATTTAACGGACCAGCAGGAAGTGATGTTGTAGTACTTATTCATGGAATGGGCTCCGCGGCTACTGCATGGAAACTAGTAACTCCTGAATTAACAAGATACTTAACTGTTATCACTCTTGATCTGCCCGGACATGGAAAGACTCCCATGTCTATTTCACAAGCAATGGATCCAAAATCTATGGCCGATGCGGTGTGCGAAACGATGACTTCACTTGGAATCGAAAAATTTCACATATGCGGTAACTCTTTAGGTGGTTGGGTTGGACTTGAAGCGGCCGCAAAACATAGTGGGCGCGTCTTATCTTTTACTGGTTTGGCACCTGCGGGTTTATGGCTTGCTCCATATACCGCGCGCTATCCCGGAACCGCGTTGCTTCGAGCAATTGCAAAAACAACCCGACCACTGACGCCCGTTGCATTGCGATATGAATGGGGAAGAAAGCTTGGTTTTGCAGATGTCAGTCCACTCTGGCGCAATCTGAGTTATGAAACCTGTCTTGATGCATCCCTTGCCATGGGTGTGGCAAGTGGATACTTCCCTGCTTGGGATGGAATGCTCAAAAAACGATTTGATTCACCAATTCCACAGTCGATTCCAATAACAATTATCTTCGGAGATAGCGATAACACTTTGCCAGAGTCAAACTGCCAAGAGCGCTCCGTTGTCCCATCTCATAGCAAATGGTTTGTGATCGAAAATTGCGGGCATGCACCGATGTGGGATCATCCAACAACTGTTAGCCGACACATCCTTGAAACTACGCAATCACGCTAATGGTTACTGCGCTCTACTTTTTTAATACACCTACTCGATCACTCCCCTTTGCCATTTGGGCGATGGCAATAGACCGTGGGCGTTTACGCAGATTTAAAGGTGTCAGCTTTGCAAAGTTATTGGGCGCTGGAAAAGGTGAAACTTTTACACCACGCGATGCCGATATTCATCGTTGGGGATTTTTAGTAGTTATCGATGAAAATCAATTAGCAGCCCTTGATCAGTCATCCATAGTTAAACAATGGAGAAAGATAAGCACTAACGAGTATCGAATTTTGCTTGATCCGATTTCTTCCCACGGAAAATGGAGCAGGCGCGAACCATTTAAAGTAAAAGAAAACGTATCTACCGATGGAAAAATCGCAGCCATTACCCGTGCACGAATCAAGGCAACACACACCTCTAATTTCTTCGCATCCGTTCCACCAGTGACCGCATCTCTTCATGGAAGTGCCGGTCTACTAACAGCAATTGGAATTGGTGAAGCACCGATTGGATTACAGGGCACATTTTCTTTATGGCAAAGCGCGAGTGATATACGAAATTTTGCATACAAGGGCGAGGCGCATATCAAGGCCATTGCAGATACAGAGAAGTTTCAGTGGTATGCCGAAGAACTATTTGCACGATTTAGCGTGCGCGAGGAGCGTGGGTCAATGGTGGCTAAGCAGGCGAACTAGGGCAGAATTACACCCATGTCGATTCGCCATTACTCACCCCGCAGAAATCGCAGGAGCGGAATTTCACTTCGCTCTAAAACTCTTCTGGGCATAATTCTGGGAATCGCAATTGGTTTGCAAATTATTTATCCGCTCATTGATGGCGAAGTACTACGAGTTGTAACAATTGCAACTGTGTATTGGGCAGCTGGCGCAATGGCGCTGCATGCACTGTTAGCTTACGGCGCAAGGTATGCATTTACTTATCTCTTCGTCACAATCATTTTTGCACTCATAGTTGAATCAATTGGGGTCAAAACCGGTTGGCCATTTGGAACATATGAATACGACCCATCCCTTGGCCACACAATTGCAGGTGTTCCGTATGTTGTTCCTTTTGCGTGGGTAATGATGGCTCATCCAGTTTTAATTGCAGCCCGTCGTGTTGCCGGAAACTGGGTTTTTCTTTACGGCGGATATGCAATGGCGGCATGGGATTTATTCTTAGATCCACAAATGGTTGCAGCTAATCGTTGGCGCTGGAGCTTTGACGGAGCACACGTACCATTTCAACCAGAAATACCTTTATCAAATACTTTTGGGTGGCTTTTAACAGGTATGACCTTGATTGCAATTTTGCATCAAGTTCTGCCCCGCGATCGCAGAAAAACAAGTGCAAGTTTTGGCGCAGTAGATCTATTTTTAACCTGGACATTTTTTGCAGGTGTTATTTCTAATTTGTTCTTCTTTGATCGCCCAGGAATTGCATTTTTGGGTGGAATCGCTTTTGGACTCTTCTTTGCACCTTACGCCTTTTCACGTTGGCTCGGACGCCCGTAACTCTTTCCCATGCTTGAAATTTCATTAGTCATTTCTCTCATCGCTTTGCTGCTGACAATTATCAACAATTTTTCATTAATAACTCCGCGTATAGCCGAGCAAGTTGAAGAGAAAATAAGCGTGCTTGTTCCACTTCGAGACGAAGAAGAGAATGCAGTAGCCATCATCGAAACTTTGGCTGCGCAAGAGAACTTGTCTAATGTCGAATTTCTTATCCTTAACGATAATTCAACTGACAAAACCTATGAATTAATTAAATCTACAGCTCGAGGTGATTCACGATTTAAAATTAAGCAAGGTTCGCCCTTGCCAGAAGGTTGGCTCGGAAAACCATGGGCTCTCGCTCAACTCAGTGAAGCGGCCAAAGGTGAGATTCTGATCTGTATAGATGCGGATGTTCGTTTGGCTTCAAATGGAATTGCTGCTGCAGTTACCGCGATGCACAAAAACAATCTGGATTTCTTCTCACCATACCCATCTCAGGTTGCGCGCACATTTAGCGAGCGAATGATTCAACCCCTATTGCAATGGTCTTGGCTTTCATCAGTGCCCCTTGCGATTGCTAAGCGTTCTACGAATCCAGCTTTTGCTGTGGCCAATGGCCAATTCTTCGTACTTAAGAAGAGCGCGCTAGAAAAAAGCGGTGGGTACTCTTCAATTAAGTCAGAAGTACTAGATGACATGCAGATGGCACGGGTGCTACTTCGCAATAAATTTAAAGGAACGGTTGGAAATGGAGCACTCATTGCTCAGTGCCACATGTACTCATCCTGGGAAGAGTTGGAAAATGGTTACGCCAAATCCCTGTGGAAAGGTTTTGGTGGTCTCTTCGGATCTTTCATAGCAATAACACTATTAATTCTTACCGGAATAGTTCCTCTCATCGCTGCTCTAAGTGGCTCATCTTTGGGATGGTACGCATTTGAAGCCATTCTTCTGTCTCGAATAATTAGCGCCCGAATAACTCGTTCAAATTTATTTGATTCACTCTTGCATCCGATTTCAGCGGGACTACTTGTCTACCTAATCATTTATTCATGGCTCATGCGCGGTCGCATTCAATGGAAAGGTCGCACCGTATGAACCAAGCAGAAGTAATTGTTATCGGCGCTGGCATGGGTGGAATGTGCACCGCTGCGCGATTAGCTCGCCAAGGTCATGTAGTTCGCGTGCTTGAGAGTTCAGATAAACCTGGCGGCAAGTGCCGCACAGAATGGATTGGCAAATACGCATTTGATACTGGTCCTTCCCTGCTGACATTGCCTGCTGTCTATCGTGATTTTTTTGCCCGCACCGGTAAGCACTTAGGGCAAGTATTAGATATTAAACCTGTTGACCCAGCGTTTGATTATCGTTTCCACGATGGCATTACTTTGAAATTTGCAAACCTTGCACATCACAAAACTCAAGAAGAAATCACTCGAGTTCTTGGTGCAGATGTTGCAGCGCAATGGGATGGGTTAATCAAGCGAGCCGAACGAATGTGGGATGTCTCCCGCGAACCATTTGTTGAGTCAGAACTTAAATCTATTTTTTCACTGATTAAGCGTCCAACTCTTTTGCGTGATCTAAGAGTAATTGCACCTTGGAAATCACTGCGCGCACTGGCTGATGAATTACTGCCTGATGAACATCTTCGATACATCCTTGATCGATACGCAACATATAGCGGTTCAGATCCCCGCTTAGCACCTGCAGTGCTTTCAACAATTGCATTTGTTGAAGAAGCATTTGGTGCTTGGCATATCACCGGCGGAGTGGGACAACTCTCACAGGCTGTCTATCAGCGTTGCCTAGATCTTGGTGTTGTATTTGAATTTGATACACCAGTTGCGCAGATCAACCAGAGCAAAGGTCGTGTCACTGGCGTAACTACCAAGGATGGTCGAGTCATTCAAAGCGCCATCGTTGTGGCAAATGCTGATGCCTCACTTGTTTATAACTCACTGATTAGTGGCAAGGTTAGAAAGATAAAAGGCGCGCGCAAGAGAATCGCTAAGAGCACCCAATCACTTGCTGGATTTTCCCTTTTGCTCGGACTTCGTCCAGATGGATCACAATCTAATATGAGTCATCACACAATTCTTTTTCCAGAAAACTACGACGCAGAATTTGATGCAATATTTACAACTCACACGCCGGTAAAAGATCCCACTATCTATCTATGTGCCCCTGATGATTCTGCGATGGTCAAAGAAGTCGGCGCACAATCAATCTATGTCTTGGTCAATGCTCCAGTGCACGATGCCACTGGAAAGAATGGATGGAATTGGAACGACCATGAATTTAATCGAGAGTATGCAAATTCCATTATCAATCAAATAGAAGCTTGCGGCATAGCAATTCGTGATCGCCTTGATGTCCTAGAAATTCGAACTCCGGCTGATTTAGAAAGAAGTGTTAACGCACCCGGTGGAGCAATTTATGGAACATCAAGCAATGGTGCGCAATCTGCGTTCTTACGTGCTCGTAACCGTTCGCCGTTAAAAGGTTTGTATTGTGTTGGTGGATCGGCTCATCCTGGTGGTGGATTACCACTAGTTGGTCTGAGCGCTGAAATTGTTGCTAACGCAATCGGGAATACGCAAAACGCATCACGCTTACTGCACTAAATAGTGATGCTCCAAGAAATACCCACGTAGCAATTTCAATTCCAGGTAGATCTAAATGCCATGCAATTAACACTATGAAAATAAAACTCGCCCGCACTGGTCTTTCTGTGATGGTTACGAGTCCAAGGTCTTTGACGCCTAGAGATGACACACGTGCGCGCATGTATTCCTGAATTGATGCAACAAGCCACAAAGCCATACATAAATAGGCGGGAACACCGATTGCATAGAGCGCATAGAGCCAGAGTGCTTCACTGATTCGATCAACGACTGAATCCAGCAGTGCTCCCCAATTCGAAGTACGGTTTTGGAAAATTGCCACACTTCCATCGATGCCATCAAAAAATAAAGAAATCACAATGAGTGCGATTGCCCACAGAGATTCAGATGTGAGTGCTACACCAACGGCACTTACTAATCCCAAGGTGGTTAAAACATTTGGAGTTATTCGAAGTAGCGTGCAGAGCAAGCCAAATCGGTATGAAATTGCGAGCCATCTGCCCACAATGCCAGTTGTTGGCGCAGAGTTATGGAGTTCACTCCATTGATCCTTAAATTGCTCGCGCGTAATCACCGACGTGGGCCTTTCTTAAAATGACTAGGAGTAAGACGCAGGGTACCGTTACCGCGTGGCTAATGAGAATAGTGCAACACCGGCTGCGATTCGCGCGCTAATCGAGGGCGAACTCGCAACTTTTCTTGGCGCCCAAAAAACTTATTTGCAATCAATCGGCAGTGAACTCACACCAGCATCAGATGCTCTCTCGTCATTTTTATTAGATGGCGGAAAGAGATTACGTCCTCTCTTTGCTTACTTTGGTTTTATTGGCGCTGGCGGTACGCATAGCCACGAGGTTATTCGTGCGTGTGCCAGTCTTGAATTATTGCAAGCGTGTGCACTCATTCACGATGATTTAATGGATGCATCTGACACTCGCCGAGGAAAACCAGCGATTCACAAACACTTCGAAAAATTACATTCAAAGGAGAGCGCGGTCGGTTCTTCGGCTGGCTTTGGACAGGCAGCTGCAATTCTTTTGGGAGATCTTGCACTCGTTTATTCAGACCTTGCACTTCATCAGAGTGGAATAAACAACAACGTATTGCCTCAAGTTTTGGCAGTCCATGATGAAATGCGCGTAGAACTCATGGCTGGACAATTTTTGGATATATACGAGCAGACAAGAAGTTCGCATACTGTAGAACGCGCACTGACTATTGCTAGATACAAGTCAGGTAAATACACAATCGAGCGTCCTCTTCATTTCGGTGCATCTCTTGCAACCACAGATAAAAACCACCTTGCCCAAGTTACTTCACATTATTCATCGTATGGTTTACCACTAGGTGAAGCATTTCAATTACGTGATGACTTACTTGGTGTATTTGGAGATCCTGATTTAACCGGCAAGCCTGCCGGTGATGATCTTCGCGAAGGAAAGCGCACCGTCCTTGTTGCAATGGCACAAGAATCCATGAGCACTGCCGATATCAAAGAGTTTGAGTCCCAATTTGGTAAATCAGATCTAGATGCCAAGGGAATCGCTACGTTGCGACAAATCATCACAGATTCAGGTGCGCCTGAGCATGTAGAAACTCTCATTACGAATCTAACAAATACCGCCACACAAGCACTAGATACCACCACAATCACAACCGAAGCTCGTCAAGTGTTGAACGAACTTGCAATCATCGCAACGAAAAGGAATCTCTAATGACAAAGCGCGTCAAAGGTCCAACTGATCATGTTGTTGTAGTTGGAGCTGGCCTTGCCGGCTTAAGCACTGCTCTTCGTTTAGCAGGTGCTGGCCGCAAAGTAACTGTCATCGAACGCGAGAGTGTTCCGGGTGGACGAAATGGTCTGCTTAACAAAGATGGCTATGCCTTTGATACTGGCCCATCG
>JBIKPX010000040.1:0-7268 GCA_044357195.1 Candidatus Planktophila sp.
TCCATCGAATGCTTGAGGACTGGTTACTTCATGGATTAAATGAAGATCGATATACAAAAGATCTGGTTCGCCATCGGCGCGACGAACAATATGTTCATCCCAAATCTTCTGCGCTAATGTCTTAGACATCCATCACTCCTTGTAGACATCTCATTTATTGAGATGCTAATATCGTATCGTGGATAGAGATAATAGCGGAGTCGGCGTATTAGATAAAGCCGTGGCTATTTTAGGCACGCTTGAGTCAGGTCCGCACTCTTTAGCCGAACTTGTCTCAGCAACAGGTATTGCACGGCCAACAGCGCATCGTTTAGCCGTGGCCCTTGAACACCACAGATTAGTTTCTCGCGATTTAACAGGAAGATTTGTTTTAGGTAAACGCTCTGCTGAATTAGCAAGTGCTGCCGGAGAAGATCGATTAATCGCAGTTGCAGCACCTGCTTTGGCCGCACTGCGCGATGCAACTGGTGAGAGCGCTCAGCTATATCGACGTCAGGGAGATGTGCGAATCTGTGTTGCAGTAGCAGAACGTTTATCAGGTCTGCGAGATAGCGTTCCAGTTGGTTCATCACTGACTATGCAAGCAGGATCGGCTGCGCAAATTTTATTGGCGTGGGAAGACTCAGAAAAAATCCACCGCGGACTTACTAATGCTCGTTTCACCGCGGCGCAATTAGCCGCAGATCGTCGTCGTGGATGGGCACAATCTGTTGGAGAGCGCGAAGCAGGTGTCACATCTGTTTCTGCGCCAGTGCGTGGACCTAATGGAAAAGTTATTGCAGCTGTCAGTATTAGTGGGCCGATTGAGCGCCTAGGGCGTCAACCAGGGCGTGTTCACGCAGCAGCTGTGGTTGCAACAGCGGCTCGTTTAACTGAGCACCTTGCAAAAAAGAATTAGCAAAAAAGAGTTAATTAAGTAGATCTAACTCTCGCATTACGCGAGAAATTGTTGAGTAACCAAATCCCTTGCGCGCCAGAAGAGATTCAATTCGCCTTATCTGCACATCTGGTTCTTGCCGCGACATTGTTGATAGTTTGCCCATACCGAGTTCAAAGGCCATTCGATATTCACTCTCATCAGTAATGCTTTCTAATGCTAGATCGATGCTCTCTTGATCAACTCCGCGCTGGCGCAGCTCACCGGCAATGATTCGCTTAGATAATTTCTTAGACCTTGTTCGAGAATCAGTCCATTGCTGAGCAAAATCTTGATCATTGAGCAAGCCTGATTCGGTTAATTTATAGATGGTTGCTTGAGCAACATCATCTTCTACACCGCGCTTTTTAAGGTGAGCGAGAAGCTCGCCCTTACTCTTAGCTCTAGTAACAAGTGCGTTGAGCGCAATTGTGTGAGCTACTGAGTAAGGGTCAGAGCCTTCGCCTCTTTCAACCTTTAGGAAATCAAGGCTAATTAGAAATCAACCTCTGCTGCTGCTTCATCGATTTCAGCAACTAGTGCTGGATCAACTTCTACAGGTGTTGCAAAGTGGGCACGGATCTTGGTTTCAATCTCATTAGCAAGATCTGGATTATCGATAAGGAATGCTCGGGAGTTTTCCTTACCTTGACCCAATTGATCTGCTTCGTATGTATACCAAGCACCAGATTTCTTAACGATTCCGATGTCAACACCAAGGTCGATAAGTGAGCCTTCGCGTGAGATACCAGTTCCGTAAATAATGTCGAACTCTGCTTGCTTAAATGGTGGAGCCATCTTGTTCTTAACAACTTTGACGCGAGTACGGTTTCCGACTGCGTCTTGACCATCTTTAAGTGTTTCGATGCGACGGATATCTAAGCGAACGGATGCGTAGAACTTCAGTGCTTTACCGCCAGTTGTTGTCTCTGGGGAACCAAAGAAGACACCGATCTTGTCGCGAAGTTGGTTGATGAAAATAGCAGTGGTCTTAGATTGATGAAGAGCACCAGTAATTTTACGAAGTGCCTGTGACATCAAGCGAGCTTGAAGACCCATATGAGAATCTCCCATTTCACCCTCTATTTCAGCACGTGGAACGAGCGCTGCAACTGAGTCAACGACAACTAAATCAAGGGCTCCCGAACGAATGAGCATGTCCATGATTTCAAGTGCTTGCTCGCCAGTATCTGGTTGTGAAACTAGGAGTGCATCAATATCTACACCGAGTTTCTTTGCGTATTCAGAATCAAATGCGTGCTCTGCATCGATAAATGCGCAGATGCCGCCAGCTTTTTGAGCATTAGCGATTGCATGCAGTGTCAACGTTGTCTTACCTGAAGACTCTGGTCCGTAAATTTCTACGATGCGACCACGTGGAAGGCCGCCAATTCCAAGTGCGATGTCGAGTCCGATAGAACCAGTTGGAATTACTTCAACAATTTGATTCTGTCGCTCTGACATCTTCATAACCGAACCCTTACCAAACTGACGTTCAATCTGGGCAAGGGCTGTGTCTAGGGCTTTGGAACGATCTGATTGCGCTTTTTCTGTAGCTTTGTCATTACTTTTTTCAGTAGCCACTTCTTTCCTTTCGATGAAACGTCTTATGACGTTGGTGTCGGTCCAGAAGGTACGGAGACCCACCGACGGCCCAAGCGCTTTGGAGGAAGGCTGTGGGCGGAGGATGGAACCGCTCTGGTTGTACAGAATTAAGGATATACGAACATCTGTTCGAACGCCATATTAAGCGTTCGACACGCCGCCATTTATTGTCTTATCTGTGTGGCGCGGTCTGCTCTGGATGGGCCTTACAGACGGCTCTCCAGATCTCATCGGGCTCTAGCCCGGCGGCCAGGGCCTCATTAACGCTCTTGCTACCTAACTCAGAGATCGCAATATCTGCGCTAAAGGAGGGCGCCCATTGCGGGCCAAAACTTAAAAGGATGCGCTCTCGAAGATCAGAGATGCGCATGCAGCAATTGAGCCGATTGTGATCGCGATTGTTCTGGTGTGAGAGGTTGAAGAACTTGTCCGATCAGCCATGAGATAGCTATTCCGGCCGTTACATCAGATCCAAGGGCTGCAAGAAAGAAAGCATCAATTGCATGCCAAATTTTATCTTCACTTCGCATCAGCATCTTTGTCAGAATTGCTGGGTCATGCGAGCGCATACCGGCTAGCCCCTGGTCGGCACTAATTGCGCAAGAAAAATACTCCAGTAATTCTGCTGGATTCTTTGGAGCGCTTTCAAAGAGATGAATAATTTCTCGGCTTAAAAGTGAGTATAAAACAGCGTCTTTATCGCGAAAATGGTTATAGAGGGTTGCTCTAGATACTTGAGATAAATCTGCGATATCGATCATTGCAAGATTTTTAATGCCTTGTGTTGCGATAATTTCTTTAGTCGCAGTGAGGAGCGCAGCCTCAGAACGCGAAGCCACTGCTCCCTGAAGTGCGTATAGGTGAGGCAAAGTTATGCTGCGTCTACGACGCTTAGTGTTGCAACTTCAGTTGACTTAATATGCAAAGACACATCGCTAACTACTGTTGAAAGTGTCAGACCCAGTGCCGCACAAATTGCAGCCAGCAGTTCTGATGAGGCTTCTTTCTGTCCGCGCTCTACCTCAGAGAGGTAACCAAGGGATACTCGTGCATCACGTGCAACATCTCGAAGTGTGCGAGATTGCTCTGTGCGGGCAGCACGAAGAGTGGCGCCTACTGCAACGCGCAATAACATGGCCAACTCCTTTGCATCCGGTTAATCTCTAGCCCTAAGGATACGCGCAAAGGTCCCAATTGCGCTTGCGACAGTCCCACTTCGAATATTTTCACGCTCACCATCTAGGCTCAATTGAATACTCTGCGTGATCGGCCCAGCGATGGCTACCCACACGGTCCCGGCGATAACTCCATCGGATGAATCTGGCCCGGCCACTCCTGTCGTTGCAATCGCCCACGTTGTTTTAAAGGTCTTTAGAGCACCCTCTGCCATCGCAAAAGCAACTTCTTCGCTGTAGACAGTTTTAGCTGCGATTAAATCTGCGCTTACACCAAGATGGGATTGCTTAACTTGACTGTGATAAGCAATCGAACCGCCAACATAAATATCTGAAGATCCCGGAATGCTTGTAATTGCATAACCCAATCCCCCGCCAGTAATTGATTCTGCAGTACTCAGGGTTTCATTTCGTGATTTTAAAGATGCAATAACATCTTTCATCGCTGAAGTAATCTCAGGTGCGTTGGTCATGAAATCCCCCTGACACTATTTATTGGTTTTAAATGCGGATAGTACGTAATGCAATCCAGTTGCAAGAGTTAAAATAATAGCAACTGCCATAAAGCCATCTCTAAACCAGTACAAATTCTCATTTAATGGAAGGACATAAAAGCCCACACCGAAGCCTTGGAAAAATGCTTTAATTTTTCCTCCGCGGTTTGCCGGAATAACGCCTCGCTTGATTACAGCCAATCGAAAGAATGTAATTCCAATCTCGCGCGCCATGATCACAATGGTGATCCACCATGGCATACGTCCAAGAATTGAGAGTGAAATCATCGCAGTTCCGATCATGGCTTTATCTGCGATTGGGTCTAAGAATTTTCCAAATTCAGTAATTGAGTTTCTGCTGCGAGCTAGGTTGCCATCCAAAATATCGCTTAATCCGAGAACTAGGAATATCCACCAAGAAATTATTTGCCACGTTGAATCATCCCCGCCATTTTTAAAGAGTGCATAAGCTCCAACAGGTAAGAAAGCGATCCGCAAACTCGTAATCACATTTGGCGTTAAGAAGGCAGGTAAGTTCATATAGCCCTGGCCACCAAATCTGCTCCGATGCTTTCGATAACCACAGCATCAACATACTCGCCCGCTTTGTAATCTGTGCCAACAAAAGTCGTAGTCCCATCAACTTCTGGTCCTTGATGCGCCGCACGTCCTTCTTGTAATTGCCCATCTTCGATTAATACTCGAACGCTCTGGCCAATTCGCATCTGTGCGCGCTGGGAAACCATTTCATCTGCCAAACTAGAAAGTGATTCCACTCGCTGAGCAATAACTTCTGCCTCTATTTTTTCTCCCAGCGCAAGCGCTTCTGTGTTGTCTTCATCTGAGTAGCCAAAGATTCCAACTGCATCTAGTTGTGCGTTAGTTATGAACTCTGCAAGTCCATCAAAATCTTCTTGTGTCTCACCCGGAAAACCCACAATAAAATTGGAGCGAATGCCTGCTTGCGGATCTAGCGCCCTAATTTGTGAAATTAGGTGTAGGAATTTTTCACTGTCGCCAAAACGTCGCATTGCTCGCAATACTGATGGACTTGTATGCTGAAAAGAGAGATCAAAATATGGAGCAACTTTCTCCGTTGCCACCATGGCTTGTAATAAGGAAGGACGCATCTCTGCTGGTTGCAGGTATGACAATCGGACCCGCTCTATGCCAGAAATGGCTGCGATATCTGGAAGTATCGTCTCCATTAACCGTAGGTCGCCTAAATCTTTACCGTATGACGTTGTATTTTCGCTGACAAGAAATAACTCTGAAACACCATTGCTTGCCAGCCATGTAGCCTCTTCAAGAATTTCAAGTGGGCGTCTTGATACAAAGGAGCCTCGGAAATAAGGAATGGCGCAAAATGAACAACGACGATCGCAGCCAGATGCGATTTTAAGTGGTGCCCACGGCGCATCTCCTAATCGTTTACGAAAGAGAGTTCCGCCTGCTCCAACTTTAGATGCATACTGCTCATCTCGAACTGCAGCTCTGTCTACCGGTGCAATTGGAAGCAATGATCTGCGATCACGAGGCACGTGCGGAGTGTGAGAATTTCCAGAGACAATTGATTGCAATCGGGCAGAAATATCTTGGTAATCATCAAATCCTAAAATTGCATCTGCTTCTGGAAGCGCTTCGGCTAGTTCTTGCCCATATCTCTCAGCCATGCACCCGACAGCTACAACAGCGCGTGTAACTCCATGACCCTTAAGTGAATTTGCTTCAAGTAGCGCATCAACAGAGTCTTTTTTCGCCGATTCAATAAACCCGCAAGTATTGATAAGTGCCACTTCGGCTTTTTCAACATCGTCAACCAAGATCCAACCATCAGCTGCCAAACGCCCAGCTAACTCTTCAGAATCAACTTCATTACGAGCACAGCCCAGGGTGACTACTGCAACTGTTCGACTCATTGGGGTGATGTTACAGGTTATTGCGTGAAGTTATGAAGTAACCCCATATGAAACTGAAACAACTTCGCCATCGCTACCAATTTGCTCTGCAGCCTTGCCATTAATTGAGAGATCTACGGCGCCTGCGTTGCCCACCTTAAGACTTACGCGAGTAGTCGCGCTGAAATTAAGTTTTTGTCCATTTCTGATTTGACCGCTATATAAAGTTGTGCCGTTTGAGTCAGAAACAAATAACCAAGAAGTTCCTCGTGTAGCAGACACACTGACGGCCACACCCGTACCTGAAGAATAAGTATCACGAGTCGGTGCAGGTGTTGCTACTTCAGATTGTGTTGGTTGAGCATCTGGAGTCTGAGTAGCGCTATCAGTTGGCGAAGCCGATTGAGATGCAACTACCTCCGTGCTATCAACTGTGGTTGTCTTTGAATTAGAAATAATTATTTGGACTGCGCCAAGTAATGCCAATGTTGCAAGTGAAATACCCGCCAAAGTTTTCCAAGAAACGGTTTTCTTATCAACTGGGTTTGTCATGACATTATTTTCGGCCAACATCTCTTGAATACGACGCGGTTGCGTGGACTGTTCACTCTCATATAGATCAAGGAGCACATTTGCATCCATCTTGATTTGAGGGGCAATATTTCTTAAGTGACCACGGGCATAGGTTTCACCGCCACATTTTGTGAAATCATCACTTTCAAGTTCTTTTAATAATCCACCACGAATACTGGTGCGCTCTGAAAGATCGTCAATACTCAAGCCCGCATCAATGCGAGCCTGACGAATGACTGAACCGAGTGACATGCGACCCCAATAAAATTCTAAGTAGTGAAATTCTTAGTTCCAATGGTAGCCCCGTGAAGTTACGAGCAGTAGCCCCAATGGCACTTTAGGGTCTATCTCACCCTAATTTCTAGCGCCTAAAAAATGAACAACTAGTAATCGCGAAGGGTTGAAAGCACAGAATCAAGTTCATCGGGTTTGACCAACACAGTTCGAGCTTTTGATCCTTCGGAGGGACCAACAATTCCGCGGGACTCCATCAGATCCATCAATCTTCCGGCCTTTGCAAAACCAATTCTTAGTTTTCTTTGCAACATTGATGTAGAACCAAATTGAGTTCCAATAACAAGTTCAACTGCTTGTAACAAGATATCTA
>JBIKPX010000041.1:0-7229 GCA_044357195.1 Candidatus Planktophila sp.
GAGCCAACACCAGCGTAGGGCGCTGTAACTTTTCGATCATCCACGCCGTTGTTGCAGATTTTCCAGTTCCGGTTGCACCGAGTAAAACAACGTCTTGAGCACCAGCGTTAATGCGTTTGACGATTTCTGCAATTGCAGTTGGCTGATCACCTGCTGGTATGTAATCACTGATTACTTGGAAAGGTTCAACCCGTCTTTGTAGGTCAGTAATCGGGCGCATACGCTGAACTCTATCTGCGCTGCTCTAAATTTGCGCGCGAGGCAAAATCGTTGACTCCCAGACGTTCTCAACCTGGCGCAATAGTTCATCTTCGCTTGCATCGTTGGTAATTACGCAATCTGCAATGGCTCGACGCTCTTGCTCTGAGGCTTGTGATGCCATTCTCTTTTCAATATCTGAATGAAACATGCCGCGATCGCGTAATCGTTGCTTTCGCAAATCCGCTTGAGATTCAACCGTGATGATGAAATCAAAGCGATCGGCAGCGCCAGTTTCAACCAAGAGCGGTATTTCATAAACAAGAATCTGACCTGGAGTTAAACTTGCAACAGCTTCTTCAAATTCAATGCGAATTCGAGGATGGATGATTGCTTCAAGATCTTTCTTTGCCTGCGCATCTTCGAAAATAACTTGGCCTAGAGCGGTTCGATCGATATCTCCATTTTTTAAAATAGAGTCACCGAAGCGAAGTAGAACTTCATCGAAACCTTCAGATCCGCGTTCAATAGCTGCGTGCGCTAATTGATCGGCATCGATGACAAGTGCGCCGAGTTGCGAGAAATATTGGGCCGCGAGTGATTTACCCGAGCCAATACCGCCAGTGAGTCCTATAACGAAGGCCACTAGAAATTACTCTGCTGCTACCTCAACAGGTGTTGCAGCAGCATCAGCAGCTTTGGCTTCAGCCTTTTGCTTCTTATGAGCTAAGAAGCGCTCCTGTGCAACTGCATATTCTTTTTCCCACACTTCGCGTTGGGATTCATATCCCGGCTTCCACTCTTGAGTGTCAGCATCGAAACCTTCAGGATAAATGAATTTGCCGTCAGCATCGTAACGAGCAGACATTCCGTATTGAGTTGGATCGAATGCTTCGATTTCAACTTCTTGTCCCTCATTTGCTTGCTTAAGAGAGAGTGAAATACGACGACGTTCTAGATCGATATCAATAATCTTTACAAATAGCTCGTCATCAACTTGAACTACTTGCTCAGGAATTTCTACGTGACGCTCTGCTAGTTCAGATATGTGAACAAGACCTTCGATGCCTTCGTGCACACGAATAAACGCGCCGAATGGAACGAGCTTGGTAACAACACCTGGCACAACCTGATTAATCGTGTGTGTGCGAGCAAATGCTTGCCATGGATCTTCTTGTGTTGCCTTTAGTGAGAGTGAGACACGCTCGCGCTCAAAATCAACTTCGAGAACTTCAACTGTTACTTCATCGCCCACTTCAACAACTTCTCCTGGGTGATCGATGTGCTTCCATGAAAGCTCTGAAACGTGAACTAATCCATCTACTCCACCGAGGTCAACGAATGCACCGAAGTTAACGATTGATGAAATTACACCTGTACGAACTTGACCCTTTTGTAGTTGGTTCAAGAAAGTTGTACGTGACTCTGATTGTGTCTGTTCAAGGAATGCACGACGTGAAAGAACCACGTTGTTGCGATTCTTATCTAATTCAATAATGCGTGCTTCAACCTGCTTACCAATATATGGAGTTAGATCGCGAACACGGCGCATTTCAACAAGTGATGCTGGAAGGAAGCCGCGTAGACCGATGTCAACGATGAGACCACCCTTAACAACTTCAATAACTGTTCCGATAACAACTTCATCGCGCTCTTTCTTGCCTTCGATGTCTCCCCATGCGCGTTCGTATTGTGCGCGCTTCTTAGAAAGAATTAATCGGCCTTCTTTATCTTCTTTTTGTAGAACTAAAGCTTCAATTTTGTCGCCAACTTTTACGATCTCATTTGGATCAGCATCGTGACGGATTGATAATTCGCGGGAAGGGATTACGCCTTCTGTCTTGTAACCAATATCAACAAGAACTTCTTCGCGATCTACTTGAACAACTGTGCCTTCGACGAGATCTCCGTCGTTAAAATTTCTAATTGTTCCTTCGATGGCGGCTAAGAAATCTGCCGCAGATCCAATGTCATTAACTGCAATTACTGGTGAAGTAGTCAAAATGCTCCGTAGGGATAGATGAGTAGTAGGGACAGGGAGCGCTAAGGGTACGGTTTTGCGCATTGCAAGGTCAATTCCGTGCGTATTTATGGGCTCACCCCTGAAGCAAATAGATAGAATCACAACAAATGCATAGATATAGAGAGTTGCTTCGATTCCCAAACGCGTGGGTGCTCATTTTGGCTGCCCTGCCCGCGCGTATTTCATACGGAATGATCGGTCTGGCTATTTTCTTTAAAACTGAACAAGAAACAAATTCGGTTGCAATAGCTGGTTTAGCAATTGGTATTAACTCATTAGCCGGATCAATCACCGCAGGCTTGCGCGGTTCGATTATGGATAAATATGGTCAACGTTGGCCCCTTCGAATCTTTGTTCCATGTTATTCAGCAATGTTGCTCGCACTAAACATGGCTCACGATCGAAGCATCCTGTTGATTGCGGCATTTGTTCTCGGCATAACTGCTCCTCCAATTAATCTCTCTGTTCGCCCTCTTTGGAAAGATGTTGTGCCACCAGATTTTCTTAGAGTGGCATACGCCATTGATTCAGCAATCATGAACTTTGCATTTTTTATTGGTCCAGTACTTGCGACAACTCTTGCTCTTTCTTCGCATCCAGGTTCAGCACTTAGCACGGCATCAGCGCTGATGTTTATCGGCGGAGCAGCCCTTGGTCTTAGTTCAATTTCAAGGAATTGGATACCAGAGAAAAAAGTTAAGGGCGCCGTCACGTTGTGGCGTTCAAAACCATTGCAACTGCTGATGATAGAAGGCTGCTTTATTGGTTTTGGTTGGGGATTATTCGATGTTGCAATTCCCGCTTATGCAACGCTAGAAGGTGTCCCCCAGAGAACTGCGTGGATATTTGGCGCAATGGGTGTTGCAAATGTTGTCGGCGGTTTACTTGCTGGACTTGTTTCTAAGAATCGTTCGGCATTTTCCACGATGCGCAAAACATATTTCGCGTGGTTCATAGTTTCGATACCCATAGCCTTTACATATCCAGGTTGGTCTATGGCTATGTTTGGCGCCGCCCTTGGTTTAGTTGGCGGTGCAATACAAGTTTTCTATTGGGAAGTTATGGAAGCTGTTCGACCAAAGGGTTCGCAAACAGCAGCCCTAGGTTGGCTATGGAGTGTTGAAGGAAGTTTCATGGCACTGGGCGCAGCCCTTGGCGGTTACCTATCCGAAATGTTTTCACCACGGCTTGTGCTTGCAACAACATCTGTATGCATCGGAATCGGTTTTATTGTTCTAACCCTTGGGCGAAATCGCCTCAAAGAAGCTGATCGCATTCCAGAAGCCGAAGAAGATTTAGAAGCGATGAAACTTAATTTACCAACTACTAATTAGTGCGCTGCTTCATTCCAACTAGATCCAATACCAATACTGACATCTAGCGGTGCCTTTAATTCAAATGCGCTGCCCATACCTTTTCTAACCAAATCTGAGAGAATTTCTACCTCACCAGGTGCTACATCGAAAATAAGTTCATCGTGCACCTGCAACAGCAGTTGTGATTTCAATTTGCTCTCTTTTATAAGGCCGTCAACGTTAAGCATTGCTTTCTTAATGATGTCAGCAGCAGAACCTTGAATGGGAGCATTCAATGCCATCCGCTCTGCAACTTCTCTGCGTGGGCGATTATCACTAGTTAAATCTGGCAAATACCGTCTGCGCCCCATAACGGTCTGGGTGAATCCAACTTTGCGCGCTTGATCAACGACATCGCTTAAATAATCTCGGATACCACCGAAGCGAATAAAGTACTTGTTCATTAACTCCTGTGCGGCGCTGGCCGATAAATCTAACTGAACCGCTAATCCGTAGGCACTTAATCCATATGCCAAGCCATAGGACATCGCTTTCATTTGACGGCGCATCTCAGGATCTACATCACTTGCTTTCACACCAAATACCAAGCCCGCAACGCTGGCATGTAAATCTTCACCCGATTCGAAAGCTTTAAGCAGGGCTGCATCATTGGATAGATGCGCCATTATTCGCATCTCTATCTGACTGTAATCAGCGGTGAGCAACGATTCAAAGCCTTCACCTGCGATAAAGCACTCTCTAATTCGTCTTCCCTCTTCGGTGCGAACAGGAATATTCTGCAAATTAGGGCCAACTGAAGATAAACGTCCAGTGGCAGCAACCGTTTGAGCAAAGTGAGTATGAATTCGGTTCTTCTTCGTTGTTTCAGTGAGCAAACCTTCAACAGTTGCGCCTAGTTTCTTTGTTTCGCGCACTCGAAGCATTGCTGCCAACACTGGATGTTTAGATTTTTCAAAGAGCCAGTTCAGTGCATCGGCATCTGTTGTGTATCCGGTTTTGATCTTCTTTGTTTTCGGTAACTTCAACTCATCAAATAGGACAACTTGTAGCTGCTTGGGCGAAGCCAAATTGAATTCATGACCCACAGCATCGTGTGCAATCTTTGTCTGTGTTGCGCTCTCCTTTTCGAAAAAGATTGCCAATGATTCAAGCTTTTTTCGATCCACACTAATTCCGCGAGATTCCATCACGGCTAATAGCTCAGAAATAGGCATCTCAAGTTCGGTGAATAACTCCTCTAATTGCCTAACCTTTAGTTCTTTTGCAAGGGAATCACGAACGGTAAAGAGCAAGCGAGCATGACTATGTAGCGCGCTCTCTGGAGAGTTCTGATCTATCTGCGATCCATCACCCCAGCGTTCGATGATGTCAGAAAAATCCAAACTGCGCGTACCGGGATTAACTAGATAGGCGGCAAGATTTGTATCAAAGGAGATATTTGAAAGCCGATAATTACGTGAAACTGACTTGGCATCATGTGCAATCTTCTTAGTTAATTGATCACTTGCCCAATCACCCATCTGCGATGAATGCACGATGAATGATTCCTTGGCACTTAGTGCAACGCAATATCTGTGCAGAGTTTCACCTTCAAGATCGAAAGCTATTGCGATTTCACCACCGTGTGATGCGATTTTCTTTGAGGCTTCTTCAGGTGTAAGAACATTTGAATCAAATGGTGTTTCAAAGAGTGTTTCCAAAGTTGCAGCTGGTGTGAGTTTTTCTGGCACCTTTTTTAACAATGGAGTCAAACGATCTCGCAAGGTTCTAAACTCTAGTTTTTCAAAGAGCGGGATGATGAGTTCATCATCTGGGCCATTCCAGGCAAGTGCGTCGACTTCAAAGTTAAAAGGCGCATCGTGTACTAACTGCGTGAGTTCTCGATTGCGAATTACGTTATCGATGTTATCTCGCAAAGATTGGCCAACCTTGCCACCTAAGGTATCCACATTTGCCAATAACTCTTTAAGGGAACCGAAATCAACAATCCACTTTGCCGCTGTCTTTTGTCCCACACCAGGTACCGATGGCAAGTTATCACTCGGGTCCCCGCGCAGCGCAGCAAAATCTGGATACTGCTCGGCACTCATTCCATATTTGTCTTGAACGGCCTGTGGCGTCATTCGCGCCATCTCACTGACGCCGCGCTTTGGATACAAAATAGTTGTGTGCGAATTAACTAATTGAAAACTATCCCTATCCCCCGTGCAGATCAGAACTTCGCACTGATCCTTTTCTGCTCTTTTGGTAATCGTTGCAATAATGTCATCTGCTTCATAGCCTTCTACTTCAAATTGTTGAATTCCAAAGGCCGAAACTAATTCGTGTAAATAACTCATCTGCGAACGAAATTCATCAGGCGTCTTCGAGCGATTAGCTTTGTACTCAGGGAAAATGTCACTTCTAAATGTTTTTCGAGAAACGTCAAAGGCCACAGCTATGTGGGTTGGTTTTTCCTCTTTGATCAGTGAAATCAGCATCGTGGCAAAGCCATAGATTGCATTTGTATGTTGACCCTGCGCTGTAGTGAAGTTCTCAGCAGGCAGGGCAAAAAATGCTCGATACGCCATGGAATGACCATCAATTAGCAAAAGGCGTTTGGTCATGTGCGCATCCTATGAGGCAAGTTAGACTAGAGCCCATGGAACAAGCAGACTTTCTAGCAATAATTCGTGAACGCGGTAGCGGCGCCTTGGATAAAAAAATGGGAATCGAAATTATCGAAGCATCCCCACAACGCCTTGTTGGAACTATGCCTGTTGAAGGTAACACTCAACCCATTGGGTTGCTACATGGTGGCGCCAATGTTGTTTTGGCTGAAAGCCTTGGTTCAGTTGGTACTCAATTACATGCAGGCCCTACGCGTCGCATAGTTGGTGTTGATATCAACGCAACTCACCATAAATCTGCAACAAAGGGAATAGTCACAGCTGTAGCAACTGCTGTTTCTTTAGGTAAAACGATGTGTTGCTATGACATTGTCATTACAAATGATGAAGGACAACGTACCTGCACAGCGCGTATTACCTGCTTGATTCTTGCTGAAAGATAAAGAGCAGAAAAAGTTAGTGAGCGCCGGTTCCGAGGTAGGCAGCACGCACAGCGGGATCATTAAGCAAATCTGAAGCCTTAGCTTCTTTAACCACATGGCCAACTTCTAATACATAAGCACGGTGTGCGCGCTGCAGCGCTTGCTGAGCGTTTTGTTCAACAAGAAGAATTGTTGTGCCAGTTTTGTTGATTTCGGTAATGATGTTAAAGATATTTGCAATCATCAAAGGCGCAAGACCCATTGAAGGTTCATCAAGTAACAAAACCTTAGGTCGAGCCATTAGCGCGCGACCGATAGCAAGCATCTGCTGCTCACCGCCAGATAACGTTCCGCCTATCTGAGATATGCGCTCTTTAAGACGTGGAAAGAGATGAAAGACCTTATCCAGATCTTCATTCATCTCTGATTTGCGACTCTTTCGGTTGTACTTACCCATTTCAAGATTTTCTAAAACGCTCATGCCGATAAAGATTCCGCGACCTTCAGGAGCCTGAGATAAACCTAGATCGGCTCGCTTGTGCGCAGGCATCTTTGAGATGTCTTCACCGTTAAAAATAATCTGACCACTTGATACTGGTCGCAGCCCAGAAATAGTTTTAAGCATCGTTGTTTTGCCCGCACCATTTGCGCCAATGAGTGT
>JBIKPX010000006.1:0-23180 GCA_044357195.1 Candidatus Planktophila sp.
ACTTTGTTTTAGGTTTCATAATTTTGCTTATTATTTTTGCAGCAATTGGAACGGCAAAACCGACCAACACAATCACACAAATTTCAGCATGCGTTCCTCGTGCCAATGCAGCATGTGCAGATACAGATCCAAGATCTCCAGCGCAGAGAGCTGGATTACAAGTTGGAGACATCATCACTTCGCTCAACGGTGTACCTGTTAAGAATTGGGCCAAAGATGTTGAAGTTATTCGATCTTCTGCAGGTAAAGAGCTCCTGATTGAAATTGATCGAAATGGTCAAATACAAACATTTTCAGTAATTCCTGCAACAAGAGTTGTCGAAGGTAAGGAATATGGATTTCTTGGAGTAGTAAATGGCTTTGAGTTAGTTAAAGATGCACCGTTTACATCGATTAAAAATTCAGCACTTGTTTCATGGGATTTTATGAGTAGCAGCGTAAAAGCAATTATTTCATTGCCATCGAAAATTCCTGCACTGTGGGGTGCCACGGTATCTGGAAGTGAACGAGATCCAAATGGACTTGTTGGAATCGTTGGCGTTGCACAAGTTTCCGGTCAAGCAGTGAGCTCTGAGGGATTAAGCAATGCAGAAAGAATTCAAACTTTTTTATTGATCATTGCAAGCCTAAATTTCTTTGTAGGCGTATTTAATTTGCTTCCGATACTTCCACTAGATGGTGGACATATGGCAGTGGCAATAGCTGATGAAATTAGAGCACTCTTTGCTCGCATTCGAGGAAGAGCTCGTCCAGAAGGAATTAACGTAAATAAGTTGGCACCAGTGACAATGGTTGTCTTCATTGTGCTTGCAGCATTGACTGTTCTGCTCTTGGCTGCAGACATTGTCAATCCCGTGCAACTGAATTTATAGCGCTCATGTCGCAACTTAAAAAGAATTAGGGCAGAATAAAGACATGGTCGATCTAGGAATTCCATCAGCGCCACCTCAGACCCTTACGCCGCGTCGAAAGACAAAGCAATTAATGGTTGGAAAAGTTGGTGTTGGTAGCGATTCTCCAGTTTCAGTGCAATCTATGTGCACCACATTGACCGCTGATGTGAATGCAACACTTCAACAAATTGCCGAACTCACAGCATCGGGATGTCAGATTGTTCGAGTTGCTGTTCCAAGTCAAGATGATGCAGATGCGCTAGCTCAGATTGCTAAGAAGTCTCAAATTCCAGTCATTGCAGATATTCACTTTCAACCGAAATATATATTTGCAGCAATTGATGCTGGGTGCGCAGCTGTTCGCGTTAACCCTGGCAATATCAAACAATTTGATGACAAAGTTAAAGAAGTTGCTAAAGCTGCCGGAGATGCAGGAATTCCAATTCGCATTGGTGTAAATGCTGGCTCCCTTGATCCTCGATTAATTGCTAAGTATGGAAAAGCAACTCCAGAGGCACTCGTTGAATCTGCACTGTGGGAAGCAAGCCTTTTTGAAGAGCATGGCTTTTCAGATATTAAAATTTCTGTCAAACACCACGATCCGGTGACAATGGTAAATGCATATCGTTTATTAGCCGCTAAGTGCGATTATCCATTGCACTTAGGTGTTACAGAAGCTGGACCGATTTTTCAAGGAACAATTAAGTCAGCAACTGCATTTGGAATTTTGCTAGCCGAAGGTATTGGAGACACGATTCGCGTCTCTCTATCAGCGCCGCCTGTAGAAGAAGTTAAAGTTGGAATATCAATTCTTGAATCGCTAAATTTGCGCCAGAGAAAATTAGAGATAGTTTCATGCCCATCATGTGGTCGCGCCCAAGTTGATGTGTATACATTGGCTGAAAAAGTTCAGGCTGGATTACAAGGTATGACCGTGCCACTACGAGTTGCTGTCATGGGTTGCGTTGTTAATGGTCCAGGTGAGGCACGCGAAGCAGATCTTGGTGTTGCATCCGGTAATGGCAAGGGACAAATATTTGTTAAAGGTCAAGTAATTAAAACTGTTCCAGAAGCACAAATTGTTGAAACACTCATCGAAGAAGCAATGCGCTTAGCCGATGAAATGGAAGCTGCGGGTGTCGCTTCGGGCGAACCATCCGTTGATGTTCACTAACCTCACACAACTCACGCCATCCCTCAGGTAGGCTCGCACCATGTTGCGAATGTCCTCACTCTTTTTGCGCACATTGCGCGATGATCCAGCCGATGCTGAAGTCGCAAGCCACAAACTCTTAGTCCGTGCCGGATACATCAGACGAATTGCAGCAGGTATTTATTCTTGGCTGCCTCTTGGCTATATAACTCTTCGAAATATTGAAAGAGTTATTCGTGAAGAGATGGATGCTGCAGGTTTTCAAGAAGTTCACTTTCCTGCAATGCTTCCAAAAGAGCCATATGAAGAGACAAATCGCTGGAGTGAGTATGGTCCTGAACTATTTCGACTCCAGGATCGCAAAGGCGCAGATTATTTATTAGGCCCAACACATGAAGAGATGTTCACTCTGATGGTCAAAGGCGAATACTCCTCATATAAAGATTTGCCACTTTCGCTCTATCAAATTCAAACAAAATATCGTGATGAACCTCGTCCGCGTAGTGGAATCATTCGAGGTCGCGAGTTCGTAATGAAGGACTCTTATTCTTTTGATATCGATGATGCTGGATTGGAACTTTCCTACCAAAGGCATCGCCAGGCATACGTAAAAACATTTAAGCGTCTAGGTTTGAGTTACAACATTGTCAGTGCAATGGCTGGCGCAATGGGCGGATCTAAATCTGAAGAATTTCTAGCACCATGTCCAACTGGTGAAGATACTTATGTTCTCTGCGAAAAATGTGGCTATGCAGCAAATGTTGAAGCTATGAAAACACTTATCGATGCACCGGCGCATAAGGATTTCCCAGCACTTGAAGTATTAGATACGCCAAATACGCCAACGATTGATTCATTAGTTGCTGTGCTGAACTCACAATACGGTGGGGGATACACAGGCGCCGATACTTTAAAAAATGTAATGTTGATGGCAGATAACAAACCAATAGCTGTTTTGGTCCCTGGTGATCGCGAAGTTGATATCAAACGCTTGCAAGCGAATTTAATCGGCGTCTCTGAACTGAGAATTTTTGAAGAAGAAGATTTTGCAAAGCATCCTAAACTTGTTAAAGGTTACATCGGGCCACAAGATGCTAAAAGTTTTGGAATAACCCTCTATGCAGATCCACGGATTGCTCCAGGTACTACGTGGGTGACAGGTGCTAACAAGAAAAATTGCCATGCTCGAAACGTTGTTAATGGACGAGATTTCACACCTGATGCCTATGTTGAATCCGCTGAAGTTCGTGCCGGTGATTCATGTCCATCCTGTAAGGAACCTGTAATTATTGATCGAGCAATTGAAATTGCACATATTTTTCAATTAGGTCGCAAGTATGCACAGGCCTTGAATCTAACGGTTTTAGATCAGAACGGAAAAGCTCAAGTAGTGACGATGGGTTCATATGGAATTGGTGTTTCGCGAGCGGTCGCCGCGGTCGCCGAACAAACTTATGATGAAATCGGTCTTTCATGGCCTATTGAAGTAGCACCTGCAAAAGTTCATATCGTTGCAACTGGAAAAGAAGATAAACCTTTCGATGTTGCCGAAAATATTGGCGTTGAGTTAGAAAAATTAGGCATCACAGTTTTGTTAGATGACCGCAGAGATCCAAGTGCTGGTGTTAAGTTTAAAGACGCAGAGTTAATAGGTATTCCAATAATTATCGTCGTTGGAAAAGCACTTGAACAAGGCAACGTCGAAATTCGTGTGAGAAAGAGTGGAGAAAAATCCGGAAGTAGCGTTGCTGACGCTGTTAACACAATCGCATCGATACTTTCAAAGCTCTCGTAATCCATGTTTGGTGATATTTCTCAAGCAACTATTTTCTTCCTGATTCTTGCCGCATTTAGTGCCGGATTAGTTGACGCCATTGCAGGCGGCGGAGGTCTCATACAACTTCCTGCACTCTTAATTGGATTACCGCAAGCAAGCACTGTTGAAGTGCTGGGTACTAACAAAGTGGCATCAATTTTCGGTACGAGCGCATCTGCACTTATGTATAGGCGAAGCGTTAAAACTGATGCCAAATTCTTGGCATCGATGGCAATACCTGCGTTCTTCGGTTCAGTTTTGGGGGCCCTGAGCGCATCGAAAATTCCAACGCAATCAATGCGACCTATAGTTTTCATCTTGCTTGTGGCTGTGGCAGTTTATACATGGCGAAAACCAGATCTCGGTGCAATGGAACAGCTTCGCCACGCAACAAAGAAGCGTTTTTCAATTTCTGCTCTAGCGGGAGTAGTAATCGGTTTTTATGATGGAATTTTTGGACCTGGTACAGGTTCGTTTTTAATGTTGACATTGATTTACCTAGGATTCGCATTTTTAAGTGCTTCAGCGATTGCCAAGGTAGTTAATGTTTCAACAAACCTGGGAGCGATACTGGTTTTCGGGTTTCACGGAGCAATCATTTGGCAGGTAGCACTTGTATTGGCAGCAGCGAACATCGTTGGGGGATTGATGGGAGCGCGTTTGGCAATTAGTGGTGGCTCTACCTTGATTCGAAAGGTTTTTCTTCTTGTCACTCTTGCACTCATTGTGAAAGTGGGAATAGACACTCTAACGAATTGGTAAGTTTAGAATTTACAGGTTATTATTTACCTACAACTTAATAGAAAGAAGAGCAAAATGTCTCTCAGTGAAAAAATAACTGAGCTGGTACAACCAGTTGTTGAAAGCGCTGGCTTCTTTCTTGAAGATGTACATGTACTTTCACCAGGTAATCACAGAATCATTACGTGCATTGTCGATGGTCAGACACCACTTAATTTGGATCAAGTGACCAGTGTTTCTCGAAATATTTCAGAGTTATTAGACACAGCAGAGTTTATGGGTGAAACCGCCTTTACCTTAGAAGTAACTTCACCTGGAGTTGATCGTCCACTCACACTTGCTCGCCATTGGCAAAAAAATATTAATCGTTTAGTTCGAGTTGTTCATCTAGATGGTTCTGTTACAGCAGGGCGCATTACATCGGCTGAATCAACGCATGCAATTCTTGTCGAGGACATAAAAGGCAAGAGTAAAGAACACACTGTTGAGTTTGCAGATGTTAAGCGCGCCACTGTTGAAATTGAATTTAATCGAAAAGGCGATCTCTGATGAATGTAGAGATTGCAGCTCTTACGGAATTAACTTCTGAGAAGAAAATATCATTTGAGCAACTAGTCATTGCAATCGAAATTGGCGTGCTTACTGCATATAACGAAATTCCAGAAGCTAAGCGACAGGCTCGAGCATTTCTTAATCGCGAAACTGGTGAAATTCAAATACTTGTTCCAACCTTTAATGAACTCGGTGAGAAGATTTCTGAAGATAGAGATGAACCAGAAGGTTTTACCCGGATTGCTACCTCAACTGCGCGCCAGGTTATTAAGATGAAAATGCGTGAAGTTAACGATGCCGACATCGTCGGAGAATTCACGGCATCTGTTGGCGATGTTGTTTCAGGTGTTGTGCAGCAAGGCAGAGATCCAAAGATGATTCATGTGAATTTGGGACGCGTGGAAGGAAAAATTCCACCTCAAGAACAAGTTCCTGGTGAAATTTATCAACATGGTGATCGCATTAAATGTTTTGTAGTTGAAGTTAAGCAAGGTCTTAAGGGACCAGAAATTATGCTTTCTAGATCGCACCCAGCACTTGTTAAACAATTATTTGCACTAGAAGTTCCTGAAATTACTGATCGCATTGTGGAAATTATGGCTGTGGCGCGCGAAGCCGGACATCGCACAAAAATTGCGGTGCGCACACATCGCGCTGGTGTAAGTCCTAAAGGTTCACTCATTGGACCTGTTGGATCTCGCGCCCGCGCGGTGATGGATGAATTACATGGAGAAAAGATTGACATCGTTGATTGGTCAGAAGATCCAGCAGTATTTGTCGCGCACGCTTTAGCACCAGCAAAAGTTTCTCGCGTTGAAATTACGGATCTACTTTCGCGAAGTGCAAAGGTGACAGTGCCGGATTACCAACTCTCACTAGCAATTGGTAAGGATGGGCAGAATGCTCGATTGGCCGCCAGACTTACAGGCTGGCGCATAGATATCCATCCTGATACGCCTGCAACTGAGTGAGAATTTCTACAAAGGAGCGCGCAAGCGGTACAGTAAGCCTGTTGAATTCGAGTGATTGGCAGAGGCAGTGAGTATCAATTCGATACGAACATGCATTACGTGCCGAAAGCAATCGAGTCCAACATCTCTTTTAAGAGTGGTTTGTATTGATGGGGCTCTAGTCCTGGATAACAAAAAATCACTTCCTGGAAGAGGCGCTTGGGTACATCAGAGTTGTTTAGCAACTGCGATTACTCGGGGAGCTTTTAAAAACGCGTTAAAGCTAACGGAACAACCAAACGAATTGGATGCGAAAGATATGAAACTCAAATGAGCTCGTTCAGATTATGAGGCTTTACAACTAAGGCTCGCATCGACTAGATCAATATCTAGAAAAAGAGATTGCGGGCCAAGACAGGAGAACTGTGTCAAAGGTCCGCGTACATGAGTTGGCAAAACAACTCGGTATGGAGAGCAAGGTTGTTCTTGCAAAACTCCAAGAAATGGGCGAATTCGTTCGTTCAGCATCATCAACTGTAGAAGCACCCGTTGTACGACGTCTCATAGAGATGTATCCGGATGCAAAGCCAGCAGAAGAGAAAAAGCCAGTAAAGAAAGCAGCTGCAAAAAAGGCTGCATCAAAAGCTCCCAAGGAAGTTAATCCTGAACTTGCAGCAGAGTTAGCCGCAGAACTCGGCGTTGATCTCGAAGCGCTCAAGGCATCTCGCGCAGAATCAATTGCGCCACCGCAAGTAAATACACCTGCACCAACTGCTGAATCTCCTTCACCTACTGATGCAACAAAGAAGCCAGCAATACCACGTCCTGGCAACAATCCATTTTCAACTGGTGGCGCAGTTCCGCGTCCACCACGTCCTGGTAACAATCCATTTTCAACTGGTGGTGTAGCTCCACGTCCACCACAACGTCCAACGGGTGCACCAGGTGCACCGCGTTCAGGAATGTCAGGACCACGTCCTGGTTCTGTGCGTCCAGGTTTTGCAGCGCGACCATCTTCACCGCGTCCACCTTCAACAGGTAATTTTCCACCACGAACTGGTGCGCCATCTACTGGTGCAGCAAATTCAAGTCCATATAAAACTCCTGGCGGCGGTGCACCTGCTGCAGGTGGTCGTCCTGGTGGCGGTCCAAATCGTGGTGGCGGTCGCGGCGGTGCTGGCGGTGCATTTGGAAAGAATCAAAGTAAGAGCAGCAAGCGCAAACCAAAGAGTAGAAAAGCGCTGCGCGATGAATTCGACAATATGCAAGCACCACAACTTGGTGGAGCAGTTGTTCCTCACGGTGATGGAAAAACACAAATTCGCATGCGTCGTGGTTCTTCCCTTGCAGATTTTGCAGAAAAAATTGGTGCAGATCCTGCAGCACTCGTAGCAGCACTATTTCACTTAGGAGAAATGGTTACAGCAACTCAATCAGTCGATGCTGATACTTTCGAAATTCTTGGTGCACAACTTGGATATGTCATTGAAATTGTGAGCCCAGAAGATGAAGATCGTGAGCTACTACAAGGCTTTGATATCGATCTCGGTGAAGAACTTGAAAGTCTTGATCAAGATCGCCTAGTTGCTCGTCCACCAGTTGTCACTGTGATGGGTCACGTTGATCACGGTAAAACACGTTTGCTAGATGCAATTCGTCAGACTGAAGTTGTTAAGAGCGAAGCTGGTGGAATTACTCAGCACATTGGTGCCTACCAAATTCACCATGACCACGATGGAACAAATCGTGCAATTACCTTCATCGATACACCTGGTCACGAAGCCTTTACAGCGATGCGTGCTCGTGGTGCCAAGGTCACAGATATTGCAGTTCTCGTAGTCGCAGCCGATGACGGTGTTATGCCTCAGACGATTGAAGCACTGAACCACGCACAAGCTGCAGATGTTCCAATTGTTGTAGCTGTGAACAAAGTTGATAAAGAAGGCGCAAATCCTGACAAGGTTCGCCAGCAATTAACTGAGTACAACTTAGTTGCCGAAGAGTACGGCGGAGAAACAATTTTCGTAAACGTTTCTGCAAAATCTGGTTTAGGAATTGATGCCCTCATTGATTCAATTCTTCTCACCGCAGATGCTGCAATTGATCTTCGTGCAATCGCAGATGATGAAGCACGTGGTGTGGCAATTGAAGCTCACCTCGATCGTGGTCGTGGACCTGTTGCAACTGTTCTCGTACAACGCGGAACACTTAAAGTTGGAGATGCAATCGTTGCGGGTGGATCATTTGGTCGCGTGCGCGCAATGCTCGATGAAGATGGTGCCAATGTTCTAGAAGCTGGTCCATCTCGTCCCGTGCAGGTGCTCGGATTTACGTCGGTACCAAGTGCTGGCGATACATTCTTAGTTGCAGATGAAGATAGAACTGCGCGACAGATTGCTGAAAAGCGCCAAGCAGCTGAACGCAATGCCCAGCTCGCAAAAGCTCGCAAGAAGGTTTCACTTGAAGACTTCATGGAGCAATCAAAGATCACAACACTTAACCTTATTCTTAAGGGCGATGTGAGTGGATCTGTTGAAGCACTCGAAGATGCATTGCTACAACTAGATGTTGGCGCCGAAGTTGACCTTCGCGTTATTCACCGTGGTGTTGGTGCAATTACCAAGAGTGATATCACCTTGGCATCAGCATCAACTGCAGTTGTCATTGGTTTTAACGTTAAACCAGAGCCACAGACTGCAGTATTTGCCGATCAAGAAGGCGTTGAAGTTCGCTTCTATTCTGTTATCTATCAAGCAATTGAAGAGATTGAACTCTCCCTTAAGGGCTTGCTCAAGCCAGAATTCGAAGAAGTTGTTCTGGGTAACGCAGAAGTTCGCGACATCTTTAAATCAAGTAAGGCTGGAAACATTGCTGGTTCAATGGTTCTAGACGGAATCATTCGCAGAAATGCTAAGGCTCGCTTGATGAGAAATGGTGATGTGATTACAGATAACCTGACAATCGATTCACTCAAGCGCTTTAAAGATGATGCCACTGAAGTCCGTGAAGGATTTGAATGCGGTATCGGTGTTGGAACACTTAAAGAGATGCTCGTGGGCGACACAATTCAGGTCTACGAAATGCGCGAGAAGAAGCGAGCATAAAACGTGGGTACATCGCATCGGAGTCAAAAAGTTGCCGACCGCATCAAAGTTGTTGTTGCAGGCCTACTCGAGGGAAAGATTAAAGATCCTCGACTAGGTTTTGTAACAGTTACTGATGCACGTGTGACTGGAGACTTACAACATGCATCGATTTTTTATACGGTCCTTGGCGATGATGAACAACGTGAATCCACTGCTGCTGCACTTGAAAGCGCTAAAGGAGTAATTCGTTCATCCGTTGGTAAAGACTTGGGTGTTCGAGTCACGCCATCTATCGAATTCTTTCTAGACGGATTACCGGAGAGCGCACTTGCGCTGGACTCTTTGTTGGCAAAAGTTCGCGAGCAGGATGCTGAAGTTTCCAAACTGCGCAAAGAAGCGAATTATGCCGGCGAACAAGATGCATACAAAGCGCCAAAAATTATTGATAACAGCAATAAACCAGCCCCAGTTGATCGCATCACTAACTGGGATGACGTTTGAAAAATATGTCTACAACAGATGGATTTGTAGTTGTAGATAAAGCTGGCGCAATGACAAGTCACGACGTCGTGGCTGTTGGACGACGCGTGTTGGGTACACGCAAAGTTGGACACGCAGGAACATTGGATCCAATGGCAACTGGCATATTAATTCTTGGATTTGGTCACGGAACAAGATTGCTCCAATACATCACCGATGGCGATAAGTCATACAGAGCAACCATTGCACTGGGTGCAGCCACGATTACTGATGATGTCGAAGGCGAAGTAATTTCTCGAGCCAGTGCTTCAGATTTATTGAAAGTCACTGATGACGGTATTAAAAAGGTGCTCTCCGGAATGTGCGGAGTTATTTCTCAACGTCCCAGTTCTGTTTCTGCAGTCAAAGTAGATGGCAAGCGTGCCCACGAGCGAGTAAGAGCGGGTGAAGTATTTGAGTTGGCATCTCGTGAAGTAACAATTTCACAATTAGATGTCACTAAAATTCGCCGTAGCGAAAATGATATTGCGATAGATATTGAAGTAACGTGCTCAGCAGGAACATTTATTAGAGCCATTGCACGTGATTTAGGAAATGCACTCACTGTTGGGGGACACCTAACGTTTTTGCGACGCAGCAGGGTTGCATCCTTTGGTGAAGATGTGGCCACACCATTTGAAGATTTTAAAGCTGGCCAGTTTAAGGCTTTGGGATTAGTCGAAGTTGCGCGGAGAATTTTTCAGGTTCGCGAGATTGATTTAGTTGAGTCCCAAGAACTATCTTTTGGACGCAAAATTTCTGCTTCACCTAGTGCGCAAATTTATGCTGCCATCTCTGAATCCAATGAATTAATTGCCTTGCTGGAAAATCGAGAAGATGGAGCAAAACCAATTGCAGTTTTCGCTCCTGCGAATTGAAGTGGCAGAATAACCACATGGGTAAGCGCGTAGTTGCAATTGGTGTCTTCGATGGAGTCCATCGCGGCCACCAAGAGATTCTTAATCGCGCAAAGGAAATTGCCGATGGCGGATCAGTAATAGCCTTAACATTTGATCCTCATCCTGCGACAGTATTTGCACCAGAGCGTGCTCCGAAACTTCTCGTCACCCTTTCAGATCGAGTTGTGCTTCTAAAAATTCACAATGCAGATCAAGTGGCAGTCATTAAATTCGATGCCAAATTCGCACAAATGTCCCCGCAAGATTTTGTTGAAAACGTTCTTGTAAGTCAGTTACAAGCCAGCGATATTGTCGTGGGCGAAAATTTCACCTATGGACATAAAGCCCAAGGAAATATTGACTCACTACGCGAAAGTGGAAAGTCTAAGAATTTTGACGTGCATGTTCTGTCTATCTCTACGGATGAAAATCAAAACATTTCATCTTCACGTATTCGCACCTTAGTAAAAGATGGTCACGTTGAATCTGCCCGTAATTTACTCACCAGACCTCATCGCTTAGATGGAATTGTTGTTCATGGTGAAGCGCGTGGACGCGAGATTGGATATCCAACAGCAAATTTAGGAAACATCGATGGTCAATGCATTCCTGCCGATGGCGTTTACGCAGGATGGCTTACTGTTGGAATAAATCGTTGGCCCGCAGCAATTTCAATTGGTACCAATCCAACATTTGAAGGAGATCGCGGTAGAAGTGTCGAAGCCTATGCACTCGATCAAGTTGGTTTAGATTTATATGATCAAGGAGCAACCATTGAATTTGGTTGGAGATTAAGAGATACCCTCAAATTTGATGGATTAGATCCACTCCTTGAACAGATGGCGAAAGATTGCCAACGTGCGCGGGAATTGACTGAGGAATAGCCCCGATTTCCTCTATCCGCAGCACCGCTGGTAACCTATGCCACGTCCGACGAGAAAAAGAGTTTCCGTGTGGCAAACCGGCAACCATCGTGGCCCAGTAAAAGGAGATGCAAGAAATGGCATTAACACCAGAAGTAAAGAAAGAAATCGTTGCTAAGTACGGCAACTCCGCAACTGACACAGGAAGCCCTGAAGCTCAGATCGCGTTGTTATCAAAGCGTGTAGATGAAATTACTTTTCACCTTCAAACCAATCCACATGATCACCACAACCGTCGTGGTCTTTTGTTATTAGTTGGTCAACGCCGACGCATTCTTCAGTACCTCTCAAAGACAGACATCAATCGCTACAGAGCGATAATTGAAAAACTCGGCATTCGCCGTTAATTAGACACAACTACTAGCCGCTTTGGGCAATGGTCCTCGGTAGTGGTTTCCGGAAATAGTGCGCACGAAAGTGGCACGTCCGTGAACTTCGATCGAAGATTCATTGTGCTCGACTCGGCTGTAGTCGAGAATAGGAGCGACCCATGGAGGGTCAAGAGATTCAATCTGCCGTTGCAGTAATAGATAACGGCAAGTTCGGAAAACGAGAAATTCGTTTTGAAACAGGCCGCCTTGCAAAGCAAGCAGCCGGAGCAGCAGCAGTTTATTTAGATGATCAGACAATGATTTTCTCAGCAACAACTGCTTCAAAAACACCTAAAGATCAATTTGATTTCTTTCCTTTAACAGTAGATGTTGAAGAGAAGATGTATGCAGTTGGTCGCATTCCGGGATCATTTTTCCGTCGTGAAGGACGTCCATCAGAAGATGCGATTCTGACATGCCGCTTAATCGATCGACCATTGCGTCCATCATTTGTTAAGGGTCTTCGCAATGAAGTTCAAATTGTTGTAACAGTTATGGCTCTAGATCCAGACCACATGTATGACGTGATCGCGATCAACGCAGCTTCAATGTCAACACAACTTGCTGGCCTTCCATTTTCTGGCCCAATTGGTGGCGTTCGCGTTGCACTTATTGAAGGTCAATGGATTGCATTCCCAAATCACTCACAACTTGATAAAGCTGTATTTGATATGGTCGTTGCAGGTCGTGTGACTAAAGATGACGTTGCAATCATGATGGTTGAAGCAGAAGCTACTTCACAGACAATTGATCTGATCAAGGGTGGAGCACCAACTCCAACTGAAGAAGTTGTGGCTCAAGGTCTAGATGCTGCAAAGCCATTTATTAAGCTTCTTTGCGATGCACAATCAAAGCTTGCCAAGGTGGCTGCAAAGCCAACTGCTGAGTTCCCAGTCTTCTTGGATTACCAAGACGATGTTTTTGCGGCCGTAGAAAAAGCAGCAAAAGATGATCTTGCAAAGGCAATGACAATTTCAGGTAAGCAAGATCGCGAAACAAAGATTGATGAAATTAGTGCCTCTGTTAAAGAGTCAGTAAGCGCGAAATTTGAAGGACGCGAAAAAGAAGTTCCTGCAGCGTTTCGTTCACTTACTAAGAAGTTAGTTCGTCAACGTGTATTGCGCGACAAGATTCGTATCGATGGACGTGGATTGCGCGATATTCGCCCACTATCTGCAGAAGTTGAAGTAATTCCTCGCGTTCACGGTTCAGCAATATTTGAACGTGGTGAGACACAGATTCTTGGTATTACAACTCTTAACATGCTTAAGATGGAGCAACAGCTCGATACCCTCAATCCAGAAAACCACAAGCGTTACATGCACAACTACAACTTCCCACCATATTCAACTGGTGAAACAGGTCGTGTTGGAACACCTAAGCGCCGCGAAATCGGCCATGGTGCTCTTGCAGAACGTGCACTAATTCCAGTGCTTCCAACTCGCGAAGAGTTCCCTTACGCAATTCGTCAGGTTTCAGAAGCGCTTGGCTCAAATGGTTCAACTTCAATGGGTTCTGTATGTGCATCAACACTTGCAATGCTCAATGCAGGAGTTCCACTTCGCGCGCCAGTTGCAGGTATTGCAATGGGTCTAATTTCAGATGATGTTGATGGCAAAGTTGAATACGTTGCGTTAACAGACATTCTTGGCGCAGAAGATGCCTTCGGTGACATGGACTTTAAAGTCGCCGGAACTAAAGACTTCGTTACAGCGCTTCAATTAGATACAAAGCTTGATGGAATCCCAGCATCTGTTCTTGCTGGAGCACTTCTGCAAGCAAAAGAAGCACGTCTTGCAATTCTGGATGTAATGAATGAAGCGATTGACTCACCGGATGAGATGAGTCCATTTGCTCCACGAATTATTTCTGTGAAAATTCCAGTAGATCAGATCGGTGCTGTCATTGGCCCTAAGGGCAAGATCATCAATCAGATTCAAGATGAGACTGGCGCAGATATTTCAATTGAAGATGATGGAACAATTTATATCGGTGCAACCGATGGACCATCAGCTGAAGCTGCTCGCGCACAAATTAATGCCATTGCTAATCCAACGATGCCTGAGGTTGGCGAACGCTACCTCGGTACGGTTGTAAAGCTTGCAGCATTTGGTGCATTCATTTCACTTATGCCAGGCAAAGATGGCTTGCTCCACGTATCTCAGATTCGCAAGATGCATGGCGGAAAGCGCATTGAAAATCTGGAAGAAGTTATGAAGGTCGGAGACAAGATTCAGGTTGAAATTGGTGAAATTGATCCAAAGGGAAAACTTTCACTTGTTCCTGTTCTTGAAGAAGGCGCGGCTTCAGCCGAATAAATGTCAGTTCGTCGCACAGTTTTGCCTAGCGGTCTGCGCATCGTTACTGAAGAAGTTTCTTCAGTTCGAAGTGCAGCCGTTGGCATCTGGGTGAATATAGGTTCTCGTGATGAAGCACCAGCTACTGCTGGTGCTTCTCACTTTTTAGAACATCTTTTGTTTAAGGGAACGCCGCGTAGAAATGCGCTAGAAATTTCATCAGCCATCGAATCTGTTGGTGGCGAAATGAATGCCTTCACCAGCAAGGAATACACCTGCTTCTATGCTCGAGTAATCGATACCGATCTGCCAATGGCAGTTGATGTAATTTCAGATTTAATAACATCTTCTATCGTTACTGCAGAAGACGTAGACGCTGAGAGAAAAGTTGTTCTGGAAGAAATCGCTATGCGAGATGATGATCCCAGCGACCTAGTACATGATTTATATGCCGAAACGTATTATGGAGATACTGCTTTGGGACGCCCGATTTTGGGAACCATTGATTCGATAAATAATATGTCTCGAAGTACTGTTTTTAATTACTACAAGAAGCGTTATCTACCTCAAGATCTAGTTGTGGCAGTTGCTGGAAATATTAAGCACAAGCGCGTGGTCGCAATGGTTGAAGAAGCACTTTCTCGAGATAATTTCTTAGATGTGCAAGGAACACCGCAGATTCGTCCCAACACTGCAGTCAAGGGCGTAAAACAAGGACGTGTTGGAATTATTTACCGAAAGAGCGAACAAGCGCATATGTTCTATGGAATGCAAGGTGTTGCGCGCAATGATGATCGCCGCTTCACAATGGGAGTACTTTCTTCAGCACTTGGTGGCGGAATGTCATCACGGCTGTTCCAGGAAATTCGCGAAAAGCGCGGACTTGCTTATTCTGTTTATTCTTATGCTCAACAATTTGCTGGTTCAGGTCAGATTGGTTTTTATGCTGGATGTAATCCAAGTAAAGCCACTGAAGTCATAAATATTATTCAAGAAGTTCTTGCAGACGTTGCGAGTAATGGAATGTCACATGAAGAAATTGAGAGAGCCAAGGGCGCCGTTCGAGGTTCATTGGTACTTAGCCAAGAAGACTCTGCCTCTCGCATGAGCCGAATCGGTAAGAGCGAGATTGTCTATGGCAACATTATGGGCTTTGATGAAATTCTTAAGGCAGTTGCACGCGTAACTCCAGAAGATGTTCGTGTAATTGCCAGCGAATTTCTAACCAAAACGCCTACCCTTGGAGTCGTAGGTCCCTATAAGAGCCAAAGCCACTTCGAGAAAGTTCTTGCGAAAGGAAGTACACGATGAGTGCAAAGATACGCGTTGGTGTACTTGGTGCTCGCGGACGAATGGGCGCTGAAGTTGTTAAAGCTGTAAATAACTCAACTGATCTCGAACTTGTGGCAGAACTAGACCTTGGTGATTCACTCGATCAATTACTTTCCACCAAAGCACAGGTGGTTGTTGATTTCACTACTCCAGATAGCGTTATGAAAAACCTAGAATTTTTGATTCAAAATAATATACATGCAGTAGTTGGCACAACTGGTTTTGATGCAGCGCGCATTGACTCCCTGAGCAAAGAGTTATCAAAGCATCCTGAAGTCGGCGTTCTCATCGCTCCAAATTTTGCGATCGGCGCAGTTCTCATGATGGAGTTTGCCGAAAAGGCTGCGCGTTACTTTGATTCAGCAGAAATTATTGAAATGCATCATCCCGCTAAAGTCGATGCACCCAGTGGAACGGCTGCTCGTACAGCAGAATTAATGACACAGGCACGAAAAGATTCAAAAAAAGCTCCGATGCCTGATGCAACTAAACAATCTCTAGATGGTGCGCGAGGAAGCAAAGTCGGCGATATTCCAATTCACTCTATTCGTGCACAAGGTCTTGTTGCTCATCAAGAAGTTCTACTCGGCGGAGTTGGCGAAACTTTAACGATTCGCCACGACTCACTTGATCGTGCTGGTTTTATGCCAGGAGTTTTACTAGGAGTTAGAAGTGTTATAAATCATCCAGGCCTGACTCATGGCCTAGATAAATTCATGTAAGGGAAAAGAAATGTCAAAAGAACAGATCACTATGTATGGCGCTGATTGGTGCGGAGATTGTCGTCGCTCAAAGAGATTATTGGCCGAACTTGGTGTCGAATACACACATATAGATGTTGAAGAAGATCTTTCTGCTGCCGACAAAGTTCGCGAAATAAATGGTGGCGCTCAATCGATTCCTGTCATTGTATTTTCAGATGGTACTCATCTAACAGAACCATCAGATATGGATCTAACTGCTAAGTTGAAATCTCTTTCAATAATTTAAAGTAAGTTATAAACGGCTGCAGAACTAATCGCGGCGCTGAGAACAACAATCGGAAAAGGCGCTTTAAATATGAGCGCAATAACTGCTGCTGCGAGTCCAGCCAAGCGGTGGTCAAGAACAATCGCACTCTTGGTGGTCACGCTTTGAACCGCAACAAGTGCACTTAAAAGTGCTATCGGGATCAACAAGTTAACTCTTTTTATCAAGGGATTAGATAAAAACTTTTCAGGAACGCTATGTCCAGAAAATTTAAGGCCATAAGCAATTACGCTCGTTCCAATCACGGCAAGCCATAGCGTATCCATTATTTGGCAATCCTTAGTCCTGCTATCACTGCGATTACGGCAGTTCCAATAATTGGTAATCCAGCGGGCAAAAACGGAGTTGTTGCAATTGCAAAGGTTGCTGCAATCAGTGCCAAGAATTTATCTGATGAATTTTTTAGTCGCGGCCATACAAGGCCAAGAAAGGCAGCCGGTACTGCAGCATCTAATCCCCACGCAGAAGGATCGCCCATAGCTTTTGCACCGAGTGCACCAGCGAGTGTAAAAAGATTCCAGAAGATAAACACACCAAAACCTGTGAGCCAAAATCCTTCTCGCATTGCACGTTCCCCGTGCGCTTCTTGAGAAAGACTGACACCAGTTGATTCATCAATTGTGATCTGTGCTGCTATCGCTCTTTTAAATCCGCGCACCTTAAGAATTGGAGCCATAAGCACTCCATATAAACCATTTCTAATTCCTAATAATGATGCGGTCGCAATACCGCTGAGTGCACCGCCTCCGGCGCCGATTACTCCGATAACTGCAAATTGAGAGGCTCCAGAAAAAGTAAGTAGTGAAAGCAAGCAACTTTGCAGAACGCTAAATCCATTGGCAACTGAAGCAGCACCAAATGCAACGCCGTATGCGCCAACGGTGATGGAAACACTGAGAGAATCTCGAAATGTGGGGGAAGCAACTCTAGACACACCCGTATTCTGCCGTACAAATCCAACGGCGCAAAGCGCCCTCTAGATAAGGTCGCACCATGAGCGAGTCCGAGATAGTTTTTAGAAGCGATGTAACCGTAGAACTTGTAAAAGCAAGTGCTAGTGATGCCGATGTAATTTGGGCGGCTCGCGTATCTACTGCAGGCGAACAATCCATGGAAGAAATTGGTGAAGATCCAGCACGCTCAGAAGGACTCATTAATTATTTGGCTCGCGAACGCCACGGTTCACCTTTTGAACACACATCGATGACCTTTTTTATCTCCGCACCTATTTTTGTATTCCGCGAATTTATGCGCCACAGAATTGCTTCATACAATGAAGAAAGTGGCAGATACCGCGAACTCAAACCAGTTTTCTATGTTCCAGACACTGATCGTAAATTGATTCAGGTAGGAAAAACTGGCGCTTACACTTTTGTTGATGGAACAAAAGAGCAGTACGAAACTTCAGTCAAGGCTATGAAAGACGCGTACGTTGTTGCTTATGAGCAATACCAAAAAATGCTTGATGTTGGAATTGCCCGTGAAGTTGCTCGCGTGGTACTTCCGGTCGGACTTTATTCATCCATGTATGTGAGTATGAATTCACGAGCACTTATGAATTTCTTATCACTGCGCACTGCACGTGAAGGTTCTCATTTTCCAAGTTACCCTCAACGCGAAATTGAGATGGTTGCTGAGAAGATGGAAGCTGAATTTGCTAAATTAATGCCGCTTACGCATAAGGCATTTGAGAAATCTGGACGCATTGCGCCCTAACTAGGCGATAGCCTTAGCCCATGACAACGCAAGCGCCATTCGGGCGGCTATCTACAGCGATGGTGACTCCTTTTAAAAAGGATTTATCCATCGATTGGGATGGCGTTGCAACTTTGGCGCAGCATCTACTTTCAACAGGCCATGATGCAATTATTGTCAACGGAACAACGGGTGAAGCACCAACAACTAGCGATGATGAAAAAGATCAGATCGTTAAAGTTGTAAAGGATGCGGTTGCAGGAAAGGCGAAAGTTGTTGCCGGAGCTGGAAATAATGAAACGACGCATTCAGTTGAACAAGCACTACGTGCACAAAAAGCGGGAGCTGACGGATTACTAGTTGTAACTCCGTATTACAACAAACCACCGCAAGCCGGAATTGAAGCTCACTTTCGTGCAATTGCAGATGCAACAGATCTACCAGTAATGATGTATGACATTCCGGGACGCACAGGAATGCAGATCGAACCCGACACTATTGTTAAATTATCTGAACACCCGCGCATAGTTGCTCTCAAGGATGCAAAAGGTGATGTGGCTTCGACTTCGTGGGTTATTAAAAGATGCGGAATCCCTGTTTATTCAGGCGATGATATTTTGAATTTGCCACTGTTATCTGTTGGAGCAGTCGGTTTTGTTTCAGTGTGTGGTCACACTGTTGGAAAAGATTTACGCGAAATGCTTGATTCGTGGTTTGCAGGAAATACATCTCGTGCACTTGAAATTCATCAAAAATTACTACCAGTCTTCACTGGAACATTCCGCACGCAAGGTGCGATTTTAACTAAAGCAGCTCTTAATTTGATGGGGCTTCCTGGCGGATATACGCGCTTACCTTTAGTAGATGCAACTGATGCACAAATTGCACAGTTGCGTGAAGACTTACGCGCAGGTGGCGTAACTCTTCGCTCATGACACATCCACATCCAGAGCTCGGAACTCCTCCCAAATTATTGCCAGGTGCACTGCGCATTGTCGCCCTTGGTGGTTTAGCTGAAATCGGTCGAAACATGACCGTCTTTGAATGCAATGGAAAGCTCTTAATTGTTGATTGTGGAGTTTTATTCCCTGAAGAAAATCAACCTGGAATTGATTTAATCCTTCCCGATTTTTCATATATCCGTGATCGACTATCTGATGTTTTAGCAATCGTTTTAACTCATGGACACGAAGATCATATTGGGGCAGTGCCTTATCTACTTCGCGAACGTGGCGATATTCCTCTGTATGGTTCAGCACTGACACTTGCGTTAATTACTGCAAAACTAAAAGAACACAGAATCACACCGTTAACACGTGAGGTTCGCGAAGGCGGACAAGAGGATGTAGGACCATTTGATTTGGAATTCGTCGCGGTCAATCACTCAATTCCAGATGCGTTGGCAATTGTTATCAATACTCCTGCTGGTCGAGTTTTGCACACCGGTGATTTTAAGATGGATCAGCTACCATTGGATGGACGCATCACTGACTTAAGAACTTTTGCTCGTTTGGGCGATGAAGGCGTAGATATGTTCCTGGTGGATTCTACGAACGCCGATGTTCCGGGATTTACAGCCTCCGAACGAGAAATTATGCCAGTCCTTGATCGTGTATTTAGATCAACTAAGCGCAGAATAATTGTCGCTTCTTTTTCTTCACACGTGCACAGAATTCAACAAGTAATCGATACTGCAGCGATTCATAATCGCAAGGTGGCTTTCATTGGGCGTTCGATGGTTCGAAACATGGGAATAGCTAGCGATCTGGGATATCTCAATATTCCAGGAGATATTTTATTTGATGCTAAAGAATTAGATTCATACGATGACAATGTTGTTTTGATATGCACTGGTTCTCAGGGCGAACCAATGGCAGCGCTTTCACGAATGGCAAATGGTGATCATCAAATTCGAGTGGGAGATGGCGACACTGTTATTTTGGCTTCATCGCTGATTCCTGGAAATGAAAATTCAGTTTTTCGCGTGATAAATGAGTTAACGAGATTTGGCGCCAAGGTTGTTCACAAAGCCAATGCAATGGTGCATGTGTCAGGCCATGCTGCTGCCGGTGAATTGCTCTATTGCTATAACATCGTTAAACCAAAGTATGTAATGCCAGTTCACGGTGAATGGCGTCATTTGAAAGCAAATGCTGAGATAGCGATTAATGCAGGTGTGCCGCGCGAAAATACAATCGTGATTGAAAATGGTGTTGTCGTTGATTTAGTAGATCACGTCGCAGAAGTTGTCGGCGGTGTTCCATGTGGATTTGTCTTTGTTGACGGACAGAGCATTGGCGATATTACTGAATCTTCGCTGAAGGATCGCAGAATTTTGGGTGAAGAAGGTTTCATCTCTGTTGTTGTAGTAATTGATTCGCAGAGTGGAAAGATTGTTGCAGGTCCAGATATTCATGCACGCGGATTTGCAGAGGATGCATCCTTATTTGATGAAGTTAAAATCGATATTGAAAAAGCGCTAGCAGCTGCTGTTGTTGAAGGCATAAATGGAACTCACCAACTTTCACAAGTTGTGCGTCGAACAATTGGGGGATGGGTTGGTGCTAAGCACCGTCGACGTCCGATGATTATTCCGCTAGTAATTGAGGTCTAGAAGTTCTAAACCTTTACTAATCGGCGCGCCTGCCATCTCGATAATTGTTCTGCAATTACGATAAATAGTGTGGCTAAGAAAAAGAACTCTTCATCCAAGCGCTCCAAAGTAGGCAGCGCTCTAGGAAGAGGGCTACAAGGATTATGGCGAGGTATCGCTAAGGCACTAGGTGCCACAATTCGATTTATTGCACGCGGTGCAAAAGATTTAGATCCAACCCATCAGCGAGATGGCGCAGCATTTTCATTACTCATTCTTGCGATAATTGCTGGAGCAGGTGCATGGTTTCAAGCAGATAATGTAATCAGTCGGGCCGTCTATGCATTTATTTATGGAGCATTTGGTCGCATAGGTTTTATAGCACCCCTAGTACTAATTTATTTTGCAATCAGATTATTTAGAGTTCCAGATGAAAAGGCAGCCACAGGCCGAATTATCGTTGGAACGATTACCTTACTTATTAGTGCAACCGGACTAGCGCATTTGTTAAATGGTTCAGCAGGAACTGGCGCCACTGCAATCCAACATGGTGGTGGATGGATTGGTTATGCAGTGACAACGCCGCTGGTGGCGCTAATGACTTCGATGCTGACATACCCCGTGTTAATTGTTGTATTTATCTTTGGAATTTTAGTTGTTACCGCTACGCCAGCCTCTGATGTATTTTCTCGCATCTCAGGCGCTTCACGTTGGTTATGGGATCGAAAACCAACAAGGCGAGTCAGTGATGAAGAGTTTGAAATTTCTGAAACTCCACCATTTGAATCCCCTGTTGTGGCGCAGTGGAATGCACCGCCTGATGAAGAAGATGAAGAGTTAGATGAAGAAGAGTTTGACGAAGAATTCACCGTTGCTATGCCTAGGCCGACAACGCAGCAGATTCCAAAAGATGCCAGACCTGTTCAGCTCTTGTTATCCAGTGATTCGCATTACGAGCTGCCACCTGAAGATCTTTTACGTACTGGACCTGCAGCAAAGGCTAAGAGCAAAGTTAATGAGAGCGTCGTGGCATCTCTTACTGAGGTATTTAAACAATTTGAAATTGATGCAGAAGTAACAGGCTTTATGCGCGGTCCAACGGTGACGCGTTATGAAGTTGAACTGGGAAATGCTGTAAAAGTTGAACGAATTACCGCACTTGCTAAGAATATTTCATACGCCGTTGCAAGTAGTGATGTTCGCATCCTTTCTCCAATCCCAGGTAAATCAGCCGTTGGAATCGAAATTCCCAATGCAGATCGCGAGATTGTGGCACTGGGTGATGTGATGCGTTCAAGTGTTGCAGGCCAAGATCATCACCCCATGCTTGTTGCACTCGGCAAAGATGTTGAGGGAAATTTTGTTTGTGCCAACCTAGCCAAGATGCCGCATTTACTAGTTGCTGGTGCAACCGGAGCCGGTAAATCTTCAATGATTAATGCGATGATCACATCAATTTTGATGCGTGCAACACCAGATGATGTTCGCTTAGTTTTAATCGATCCAAAACGAGTAGAGCTAACTGCGTATGAAGGTATTCCACATTTAATTACTCCTATTATTACTAATCCCAAGAAGGCCGCCGATGCACTCACATGGGTTGTTCGCGAGATGGACCTTCGATATGAAGATCTTTCAACTTTTGGCTTTAGACATATAGATGATTTCAATAAAGCTGTGCGTGCCGGAAAAGTTGTGCCACCTGAAGGCAGCGATCGAATCGTTGAGCCATATCCCTACTTGCTAGTAATAATTGATGAGTTAGCAGATCTAATGATGATTGCAGCTCGTGAAGTAGAAGAGTCTGTAGTTCGAATTACACAGCTAGCGCGTTCTGCTGGTATTCACCTCGTACTTGCAACGCAACGTCCAAGTGTTGATGTTGTTACAGGGTTAATCAAGGCAAACGTTCCATCTCGACTCTCATTTGCAACATCATCTCTTGCAGATAGTCGAGTGATTCTAGATAGCCCGGGGGCAGAAAAACTTGTGGGACAAGGCGATGCGCTCTTTATTCCAATGGGCGCTAGTAGGGCAATTAGAATTCAAGGTGCATATGTATCAGAACGTGAAATTGAAGCGGTAACAACGCACGTTAAGAAACAGTTATCACCTCGCTATCGCGAAGATGTCACGGTGCCAGCTTCTGCTGCAAAATTAGTTGATAAAGATATTGGTGATGATTTAGATATCTTGTTACAAGCCGTTGAACTTGTTATTGGAACTCAATTTGGTTCTACATCAATGTTGCAAAGAAAACTAAGAATTGGTTTTGCAAAGGCCGGAAGATTGATGGATCTGATGGAGTCCCGCGGAATTGTTGGTCCCTCC
>JBIKPX010000044.1:0-7112 GCA_044357195.1 Candidatus Planktophila sp.
TGCACCTGAGTGCGGTTGAACGTTGGCGTGATCTGCCCCAAATAAAGATTTGGCTCGCTCGATTGCAAGGTATTCGGCCTTATCTACTTCTTCGCATCCACCGTAATAACGCTTGCCTGGATAACCTTCTGCGTACTTGTTTGAAAGAGTTGAACCAAGAGTTGCAAGCACGGCGCGTGAGGTGAAGTTCTCACTTGCAATTAATTGTAAATTCGTTTGTTGGCGCTTGAGTTCTGAGAGCAACACCGCTGAAATCTCTGGATCTTGCTGGCTCAACAAATCAAAGTCTGGTCCGTAGAAAATATCTTTCGTCATTTGCAGATTCTAATCTGCCTAGGCGAAATTGTCAGGAGATAGTTTTTGAAGGGATTCACGCGAGATAGCGCCTTCTCGAATGAGTTCCATTCCATCATCTGAAACGTTTATGACGGTGCTGCGGGGTCCGGTTAGAAGATGCCCGCCATCAAAAATTACATCAACACCCGGATTTTCAAATCTCTCGACATCGAGCAATGTTGGCAATGCATTATTTGTAATACCTGCAATTGCCAACGGACCACTCTTTTGCAATAACTCCAAAACGAAACCTTCTTGTGGCATTCGCAAACTTATTTGATCTAGTCGCCCAGAATCTCCTAAGTCCCAAGCCAATCCAACTTGTGGTTTTACGTTAACACTTAACAACCCGGGCCAGAATGCATTTGTAATGTCCTGCACATCATCTCGCATGCTGCGTGATAATCCTTGTGCGGTTTTTGCATTAGGAATTATTACCTGCGCAACAACTCCAAGGCCATCTCCCCGAAGGACATGCATTGCGCGAACAGCAAAGTGGCTAAAAGCATCACATGCATATACATATCCATGCTCGAGTGGAACAACGATGACATAACCATCACGAATTGATTTAAGTCCCCGTGCTAAATGTTCAGCGCGATCACCAGTGGTGATGTCTACTCTTTCAACTGGGTTGCTCATATATTTTTCCGTATCGCACTGGTCCAACGTGGACGACCAACTAAATCCTGATGTAACTGTATCTCTTGAAAATCATGGCTCAGTGCATCGGCAATTAAGGCGCCTTGTTGCTCATTGTGTTCGATCGCCAGCAAACCGCCTGATTTAAGTAATCGAGAGGAAGCTGCAATAAATGCACGTGGGGCGTCCATTGCATCTTTGCCACCAAAGAGTGCGATGGTAGGTTCGTGCTCAACAACATCTCTTGGTAGATCTGACTCATCTTGAATATATGGAGGATTGGCAATAACAACATCGCATTTAATTCCTGGCAGCGCATCACTGACATCGCTATGAACAATACGCAGATCTTCAATTATTGCTTCAACATTTTTCTTTAGCCATACAAGTGCTTCATCACTTTTTTCAACAGCTATTACTCGACTGTTGGGGGCTTCTGTTGCGATTGCAAGGGCCAGTGCTCCAGAGCCTGATCCAAGATCTATGACGCTAACGGGTGCGGGCAAATTAGAAATATGTGTAAGAACTGCGCCGACTAATAATTCACTCTCTGGCCTAGGAACTAATACTCCTGGGCCGACTTTTAACTCAAGATTTCTAAAGTATGCGATACCAGTTATGTATTGCAGTGGTTCGTGCAAAATTCTGCGGGCCAATAAGTCATGAAAGGTATCTAGTGCAATTGATGTATCGCCAAGGGAAGTCAGTGTGCGCTCTAGAACTAGCGGATTGTGTAAATCCATCCGACTGATTCCAAGAACATGTGCGAGCAAAATTTCAGCATCTATGCCATCGATTTCTGAAAGGGCTAGTTGTTCTTTGGCATCTTTTAGAGTCTCGCGCACGTTCATGCTTGTATTTATTCTGTCGAAGCTAACTTTGCTGCTTTATCAGCATCTAAGAGTGATTGGATGACATCATCTAGTTCGCCATTTAAGACTGTGTCTAAGTTATTTGATTTGTAGTTAACGCGGTGATCGCTCAAGCGGTTTTCTGGAAAGTTATAGGTTCTGATCCGCTCTGAACGATCAACGGTACGAACCTGATTCTTACGTTCAGCCGATGCCACAGCATCCGCTTTTTCTTGTGCATCTGCTAGAAGACGAGCGCGCAAAATACGAAGGGCAGATTCTTTGTTCTGCAATTGACTCTTCTCATTTTGGCAAGAGACCACAATTCCTGTTGGCACGTGAGTAAGTCGCACCGCTGAATCTGTTGTATTTACGCTCTGTCCACCAGGACCTGAAGAGCGGTACACATCTACGCGGACATCATTCATATTTAACTCAACGTCAATTTCTTCTGCTTCAGGAAGAATCAAAACACCGGCGGCCGATGTGTGAATTCGGCCTTGGCTCTCTGTTTCTGGAACGCGTTGCACGCGATGTACTCCGCCTTCAAATTTTAAACGTGCATATGGTGATTCACCAGGTGCTGCGGTGCCTTTAGATTTAACTGCGACTGAAATATCTTTGTAGCCACCCATTTCACTCTCGGTTGCATCAAGAATTTCAACTTTCCAATTTCGCTTCTCGGCATAACGCATATACATGCGCAATAAATCTCCTGCAAAGAGAGCAGACTCATCTCCACCTGCGCCAGCTTTAACTTCCAGAATCACATCTCGATCATCATTAGGATCGCGTGGAAGCAATAACTCTTCTAGTTTTTCAGCAGCCTTTTGCGCACTTTCTTCTAGTGCAGGAATTTCAGATGCAAAATCTGGATCTGTAGCAGCTAATTCTCTTGCGGCGTTTAGATCATCATCGGCGCTCTTCCACTCTTTAAATCCAGCAACTACTGGACCGAGCTGTGCGTAGCGACGACCAAGTTGTCGTGCTTTGCCTTGATCATCATGAAGTGAAGGATCAGCCATGGCAGCTTCTAGTTCTGCGTATTCGCGAACCATTTCGTGTGCTGATGCAAAACGATCATTTGTCATTGTGGCTTCTCCTTTCCTTTAGTTTCTTTTAACAACACCCTCTGCATTAGAAAAGCAAAAGACCGCAACCACTACCGAAGTAGTGAATGCGGTCTCTTTAGAAAGCTATTTTTTACCGAAGCGCTCTTCGAACTTGGCTACGCGTCCACCAGTATCGAGAATGCGCTGCTTGCCGGTATAGAAAGGATGGCAGACAGAACAAACTTCAACATAAATTGAACCGCTTGTAACAGTTGAGCGGGTAACAAACTTTTCACCGCAACCACAAGTTACTTGAGTCTCTTTGTACTCTGGATGAATCTCTGACTTCATTTCATATCCTCTTTCGTGTCTGGGTCGTGATTTTCACGTGAACCAGACGGGGCGGTTAATAGGGCTAAAGGTTAACCCCATTGGGTGGGTATTTAAAAATTTGAGCGTGAACTTATCCTTCAGATCCTGGTCCGACAGTTGTCTTTTGGATCTGCATTAAGAACTCAACGTTGGACTTAGTGCCCTTCATCTTTTCAAGGAGTAGTTCGAGTGCTTGTTGTGGTTCGAGTGCGTGTAATACACGACGAAGTTTCCACACAATATTAAGTTCTTCTGTTCCCATAAGAATTTCTTCTTTACGAGTACCGGAGGCAACAACGTTAACTGCAGGGAAGATTCTCTTATCTGCCATACGGCGATCAAGAATGAGTTCCATGTTTCCAGTTCCCTTGAACTCTTCGAAGATAACTTCATCCATACGAGAGCCAGTATCAACTAGAGCAGTTGCAAGAATTGTGAGTGAGCCGCCATCTTCAATGTTACGAGCGGCACCGAAGAACTTCTTTGGTGGATACAAAGCTGCTGAATCCACACCACCAGAGAGAATTCGACCTGATGCAGGAGCTGCAATGTTATATGCGCGACCTAGACGTGTAATCGAATCTAGGAGCACAACAACATCGTGGCCAAGTTCGACAAGACGCTTCGCACGTTCAATTGCTAATTCTGCAACTGTTGTGTGGTCATCGGCTGGGCGATCAAATGTTGAGGCAATAACTTCACCCTTTACTGAGCGCTGCATATCTGTGACTTCTTCTGGACGCTCATCTACTAGAACAACCATTAAGTGACACTCTGGGTTATTTGTTGTAATCGCATTAGCAATCGCTTGCAAAACCATTGTCTTTCCAGCCTTAGGTGGAGAAACAATAAGTCCGCGCTGACCCTTACCAATAGGTGAGATCAAATCGATAACGCGAGTGGTCAAAATATTCGGTTCAGTTTCAAGGCGTAAACGCTCTTGAGGATATAGCGGAACTAATTTGTTGAATTCAACACGATTGCGCACTTCATCAGGATTTGATCCGTTAATTGTGTCAAGCACTATGAGTGCGTTGAATTTTTCACGACGTTCACCTTCATTTGGTTGGCGAACCTGTCCTGTGACGACGTCACCTTTGCGAAGTCCGTATTTACGCACTTGCTGCAGTGATACATACACATCATTTGGTCCAGGTAAATAACCACCGGTTCGAATGAATGCATAGCTTTCAAGAATGTCTAGAAGACCGCCTACTGGAAGTAGTACGTCATCTTCTGAAAGTACTGGTTCGCGTTCTTCACGGTTTCCACGATCGCGATTGCGATCACGTCCGCGTCCACGATCACGTCCGCGACCACGGTCATTGCGATCATGACGGTCGCCGCGGTTGCTTGAAGAATCACTATCGGAATCTGAATCGTCATCGGAATCTGAATCGCGTGGCGCATCTTTCTTATTGCGATTATTGCGCGCTTCGCGACGAGCTTCGCGTTCTGCTTTAGCTGCATCTCTGTTGGCTGCTTGTAAATCAGCAATAGCCTGAACAAGAGCATCTTTCTTTAGTTTGGCAGCGCCATCTATACCGAGTTGCGAAGCTACTTCCTTGAGTTTCGGAAGAGACATTGCATTTAACTCTGGGCTGTCTGAACGTATTGGTTCTTTTTCTGTCATTGTTTTCATTTCAGTAATGGCCTTAAGGATTGCCCAAAAGGAGCGAGTAATTTATTTATCTGAAAAAATCTTGCACCGATTAACTAGAGCCGGCTGATCAGATGTCATAAGGGTAGCACCGAAGCGCCGCTCCCTACAAATTCGAAATTAAGCGATGATTCCCGCTCCAGTAGTACAAATATTCAAGGCTTTGACCTCAAAGGCAGAACCAGCTGCTCGCTGTAATTCAGCGATCTCATTGGCATCACCATTGTGAAGAGCTAGGACTGTTGGGCCAGATCCTGAAATAAATGCTGCAACGCCAGCACCACGTAATTTATTAACAAGGGCAAAAGATTTTGGCATTGCCTCTTGACGAAACTTTTGATGAATGAAGTCCTCTGTTGCAATGAATAATAAATCTGGTCGCCCTGCAAGGGCGTGCACAAGTAATTCTCCACGAGTTGTATTAGCTGCAGCATCTGCGTGAGAAATGCTCTCTGGAAGAAGTTTGCGAGCCTTTGACGTTGCAACCGCACCCTCTGGAATAAATGCAATCGCACTAATGCGTGGGTCTACATGAATTTGCACAGCACGGGCAATGTTCTTGCCACGCTGATCTTCTGTCCATGCAATCGTTGCGCTACCAAAGAGAGCAGCAGCAACATTATCTGGATGACCTTCCATCTCTGTTGCAAGGTTTAATAAATCTTCATTACTCATTTTCTCTTCTCCTGTTAGCACAAGAGAGCGCGCCAGCATGAGGCCACCAACAATTGCACTTGCAGAAGAACCTAAGCCGCGACCATGTGGAATCACGTTGAGTGCGCGAATAGCAACACCCTTTGGTTCACCGCCTAAGTATTTAAAACCTTTATACATAGCCTTAACAAGTAAATTCTTATCTGTGCGTGGCAAAACATCAGCGCCTTCACCAGAAATATCAATATCTAATCCTGGGTCATCCTGAATTTGTGCGACGTAGCGGTCATACATTCCCAGTGCTAAGCCGAGTGAATCAAAGCCAGGACCTAGGTTTGCACTAGTTGCTGGTACTTGAATTTGTATTGTGTTTGCGCGAAAAGTTGGTTTAGCCATTTGATGAAAGACCTAACGCTTTTGCCGCAGCCTTGACACTTACTGGCACAACAACTGGCTTCTTTGCGCTTTCAAGAGCCCAAGGAATATCTTTTAATCCATGTCCAGTTACTGTAATAACAATTGTCTTATTCTTTGGAAGCTTTCCAGCCTTTTGATACTTAATTAGCCCAGCTAAACCAGCAGCAGATGAAGGCTCAACGAAGATTCCTTCTTTGGATGCAATCAGGTGATAGGCGGCAAGAATTTCTTTATCTGTTACCGCATCAATTAATCCACCCGAAGAATCACGTGCATCAATGGCTTGCTGCCACGAAGCAGGATTGCCAATTCGAATAGCTGTTGCAATCGTATTTGGATTCTTAACAATTTTGCCCTTAACAATGGGTGCAGACCCTGCTGCTTGAAAACCCCACATCGCTGGCAATTGTGAACACATACGATCTGCGCGGTATTCCTTATATCCCTTCCAATATGCAGTGATGTTTCCTGCGTTACCAACTGGCAGTGCGTGAATATCTGGAGCATCACCGAGTGCGTCGACTACTTCAAAAGATGCTGTTTTCTGTCCTTCGATTCGGTATGGATTAACTGAGTTAACCAGTGCCACTGGGAAGTTTTCAGATAGCTCGCGGGCAAGTGTTAAACAATCATCAAAGTTTCCATTTACCTGCAAAATTTGTGAACCATGTGCAACTGCTTGTGCTAATTTTCCAAGTGCAATTTTGCCTTTAGGAATAAGAACTGCCGGAACCATTCCGGCCTTGACCGCATAAGCTGAAGCAGAGGCGGAAGTGTTTCCAGTGGATGCACAAATAACTGCTTTGGATCCATCTTCGGCTGCTTTAGAAATTGCCATTGTCATGCCGCGATCTTTAAACGATCCTGTCGGATTTAATCCTTCGTACTTAATCCACACATCATTTTTTAATATCTCAGAAAGATTGCAGGCATAAATAAGTGGTGTTCCGCCTTCATTAAGAGTAACTACAGGTGTTTGATCTGAAACGGGCAAACGATGGCGATATTCGTTAATAACTCCGCGCCATTGATGCGCTCCTGGTCTGCGAGAAAAAATTGACATCAGGATTGAGATCCCAGCACTCGAAGCACACTTTCAACTTTTGAAACAATCTCCATTTTAGATAG
>JBIKPX010000045.1:0-6884 GCA_044357195.1 Candidatus Planktophila sp.
TGGATTAATTTCTCATACAGGTGGCACCGGGCAAGTACTTGATGGATCAATTGATGAACCAGAGAAATATCTTTCACAAGTTGGCGCAATGATTGAAGGACCAGCTTTTTATCCAGCACTAACAGGTGCTGAAAATCTAATGGTTTTAGCAACTCTTGGTGGATTTCCAATTGAGCGCGTGCAAACATTGCTTGAGCAGGTTGGACTTGGAGATCGCGCAAAATCAAAGTACAAAACATACTCACTTGGCATGAAGCAACGTTTAGGTATTGCGGCCGCGTTATTGCCAAATCCAAAACTACTTATGTTGGATGAACCAACAAATGGTCTAGATCCTGAAGGAATTCAAGAAGTGCGTGCACTCTTGCGTTCTTTGGCAGATAACGGGACAACAGTCTTTGTTTCATCCCACTTGTTATCTGAGCTTGAGATCATCAGTGATTACTTAGTGATGCTTCGCAAGGGTGAAGTTGTATTTGCAGGAAAGATTGAAGAGTTATTACTTGCTCAGCAAAATGTTCTCATCGTTAAAGGACAAAACCCTGGGGATCTCGAAAAGATTCTTGCGATTGCAACATCTATGGGTCATAGCGCAACGATTAGAAATAGCGAAGTGCATGTGCAGGCAGATGCAGATTGGGCAGCAACGCTTAATCGTGCGGCATTTGATGCGGGCATAACTTTGGCGCAACTCACTCCGCAACTGCCAAACCTTGAAGAAACGTTCTTTGAAATGACGGGGGAGAAATAATGTTCCGCGTTGTGTTGGCAGAATTACGCAAACTTCGCCGCCCTACTTTGGTTCTTGGCACATTGGGCGCAGCGTTATTTTTCTCTGCGTTGATTACTTCATTCCTATTCTTGTTAATCGATGATCCAGATGGCAATGGAGATCGCGGTCGACAAATTGGGCGAGAAGTACTTGTCCTAGCATCTGGTTCAGTTACTGGTTTCTCATCCGTGGGTGGCTTACTTGGTCTAATTGCTCTCTGTGTATTTGCCGCCCAAACTGCTCAGGAATACACATATGGCACGCTGCGCAATTTATTAGTGCGCCAATCTGGTCGCTTGCGCATTCTCGGTGGCAAATTAATTGCGAATACTATTTTTGCAGCGGTCATGGTTTTATTTAGCGCAGTTGTCAGCATTGGCATTTCAGTTGCATTAGCACCAGGTGCGAAGGTTTCAACAGATCTATGGTTTACCAGTGATGGATGGTCTTCGATTATTCACACAATTATTAATGTCTTTATTGCAGTCTTTGGCTTTGGAGTATTTGGTATGGCACTGGGCCTATTGTTGCGCTCTCCAATTAGCTCGATTTCTGTCGGCGTGCTCTGGATACTCATTATTGAAAATCTATTGGGCGCCGTTAAAGAGAGCGCACTGCGATGGTTGCCTGGGTCACAGTTAAATACGATTGCAGAAGGCGGATCAGAAACAATTTCATATATGCACGCAATGCAGGTTGGTGGGGCGTATGTGATTGGAATATCAATAATTGCAGCGGTGCTTTTTTCTCGCCGCGATGTTGCAAACTAAGACACAGAAAACTCACAAAGTTAAATACCCGCTTTGCGCGGATCCATTCTTTATCCTTAGTACATCTCTTCCCCCATGGAGGTTGTACTTAGTGAGCCGTAACCGAGCTTTAGTTCTTGCTGTGGTTCTTGGGCTAACAATCACTACAGCCCCGGCATATGCCGCAACACCAAAACCAACTCTTGCTCAAATTGAAGCGGCAAAAAAAGCTGAAGCCGCAAAGAAAAAAGCTGCTGATGCTGCTGCAAAGAAATTAGCATCTGCAACCCAAACACTTCGTGGATTAACAGCTAAAGCAACGGCTGCACGTGCGTTGTATGTCAAAGCACAGAAAGAGTTAGCAGTTGCAACAACTGCGGCTAACGCTGCTGCGGCTCATGCACAAGAAACTGCGGCACAAGTTAGCGCTGCGCATCGCACAATTGGAAAACTTGCAGTCAACGCATTTGTTATGGGTGGAAGCCTTACAGATATCGAACCATTGCTCAGTGCCAATGGTCCACAGGATTTAGTTGATCAACTCACAACGCTAGATTCCTTAGGTGCGCAAAATACAACTGCGCTAAATAGATTTAAGGCAGCAGAAGTAATTGCTAAGGCCGCAAAGATTCAAGCCGATAACGCAAAATTAGTTCAGGTAAGAGCCACGGAAAAAGTAGCAGCTGCCAAGAAGACTGCAGATGATGCGCAGACTGAACAACAAAAAGAGGTTTCACGACTTCAAAAGATTCAAGATGATTTAATGAAAGAGTTATTAAGTGCTCGAAAGGTGCGCACAACTCTTGAACAACAACGAGCACTTGCATTACTTGAAGAGAGCCAAGCAAATACTGCGACCTTTACGCCAAACCAAGCAAAGGTTTGGCCAAACATAGGATTTAAAGGACGTTCAACATCTCGCACAACTGAGTCACAACGCGCAACTGCAGTTGCATTTGCAAAGAAACAAGTAGAAGCACGTAAGCCATACATTTGGGGATCTGAAGGACCGAACTCATTTGATTGTTCAGGTTTAGTTTATGCAGCATATAAATCAGCAGGACTTGGATGGCCAAATTGGGATCGCCTTAACTCAGCTCTTTATTCAGGCTATACCAAGCATGTAAGCCTGAATGAATTAGTACCTGGTGATTTACTTTTCTATTCTTATAAAGGAACTATCTCAACAATTCACCACATAACAATTTATGCAGGTGGCGGCATGATGTGGGAAGCAAATTCAAAAGGAAAAGGCTTGCTCTACTCCAATATCTACAGCGTTAAGGGGCTTATGCCATTTGGTGGTCGGGTCTAGTCTTAGGACATGTCTGCCAACACCGTTGCAATCCGCTCTGCTGTTCGTAGCGCACTTACCGATTGCGCAGCTGGTGATTTAATTCTGGTTGCAGTCTCTGGTGGCGCCGATTCACTAGCACTTGCATATGCGCTGAGTTTAGAAGCACCGAAATTAGTGGTGCGCATTGAAGGTGTGACAGTAGATCACCAATTGCAATCACAATCTTCTGTGCAGGCGGAAAAAGTTGTTGCAGCACTTTTGAAAATGGGAATTGAAAAAACTCATGTGATTAAAGTAGATGTTGATATTACTGATGGACTTGAAGCATCTGCGCGCCGTGCACGGTATGCAGCACTGGACGCGTGTGCTGAAAAAACTGGTGCTGGATTTGTTTTCCTTGGACATACTCGCGATGATCAATCTGAAAGTGTTTTACTCGGTCTGACTCGTGGTTCTGGTGCGCGTTCGCTATCAGCAATGGCTGCGCGCAATGGAAAATATATTCGTCCACTTCTTTCAATTACACGTGAAGAAACTTTGGGTGCATGCGCCGAAGCACAACTCGATCCTTGGGATGATCCACATAATGCGGATAAAACATTTACGCGTGTTCGAGTTCGCCACGATGTAATTCCTCATTTAGAAAAAAATTTAGGTCCAGGAATTTCTGCAGCACTTGCACGCACCGCATCGCTATTGCGCGATGATGCTGACGCGCTGGATCAATTAGCAGAAGCAGAGTTTGTTGCACACGATCGGCTTTCACTCGATATTTCTCGGCTTGAAAAATTGCCGAAGGCGATTCGCACTCGAGTTCTGCGAATGGCGATTTATGCCGCAGGTGCTCCATCAGGCTCGCTCAGCGCCGATCACATCAGCCCAATTGAGGCGTTAATCACCGAGTGGAACGGGCAAGGCCCCTCTAATTTACCCGGTGGTGTGAGAGTTAGCCGAATTTCGGGCAGACTTTCGCTCTCGCGGTAGGCCCATCGAAGGCCCGCTAATAAGAAGGAGCTCATTGTGGATCTCAGCGCAGTTTCAAAAGATATTGAACGCGTCATCGTGAGCGAAGAAGAATTGCAAAAAAGAATTAAAGAATTAGCTGCCCAAGTTGATAAAGATTATGAAAATAAGGATTTGTTATTACTCGGTGTTTTAAAGGGCGCGGTAATGGCTGTGGCCGATCTTTCACGTGCAATGCAACGCCACGTTGAAATGGATTGGATGGCTGTTTCATCCTACGGTTCTGGAACAAAATCAAGCGGTGTTGTTCGCATCCTTAAAGATCTCGATCGCGACATCACAGGCCGCAATGTTTTAATTATTGAAGACATTGTTGATACTGGTTTAACTCTTTCGTGGTTAAAAGCAAACCTGGAATCACGCGGGGCTGCAAATGTTGAAATTCTTACAATCCTTCGCAAGCCAGAGGCTGCCAAGGTGGAAGTAAATGTGAAATATGTTGGCTTTGATATTCCAACTGATTTTGTTATTGGCTATGGATTAGATTTTGATGAAAAGTATCGCAACCTTCCCTTCATTGGTGTGCTGGCAAAGCACATGTACTCCTAGGAGAGCACGCAATGGCGCAAGCAAAGAAACCAAATCCAATTAAAACGATAAAAATGCCTAAGAAGAAGGTTGCAAAGCCTGGACCTAAGAAGCAACTGACTCGTTCACAACGAATTCTTCGTGGGCCACTGTTTTGGATTATTGCGGCAATCGTTGGTGTCACCGTATTTGGACAGGTCACAAATGCCGGAAATCAATACACACAGATCAAAACTTCTGAAGCACTCGATGCAATTTCACGATCTGATGTGGAATCTGCAGTTCTTGTTGATAAGGATCAAAAACTTAGACTTGAATTAAAAGCTGGCAAAACAATTAATGGCTCAAGCAAAGTAGTTGCTTCATACGTTGTTCGCCAAGAACCAACTGTTATTGATGCACTCACTGGCAATCCACCTCCAAAGGGCTGGACTGTTGATGTTCCTAAGCAATCTCTCTTCTTCTCATTACTGTTTTCTCTTTTCCCAATTCTGCTAATTGGTGCGCTCTTCTTCTTCCTCATGAGTCGCGCACAAGGTGGAGGAAAAGTATTTTCATTTGGTCGCTCACGTGCGAAGTTACAAGATCCAGATGTTCCACAAACTACTTTTGCAGATGTTGCAGGGGCAGATGAAGCAATTGCTGAACTTCGTGAAATTAAAGACTTCTTAGCTAATCCACCTAAGTACGCAGCAATCGGTGCCAAGATTCCAAAGGGTGTTTTGTTATACGGCCCTCCAGGAACAGGAAAGACATTACTTGCACGCGCTGTTGCAGGAGAAGCAGGCGTTCCTTTCTATTCAATCTCAGGTTCTGACTTCGTAGAAATGTTTGTCGGTGTTGGCGCCGCACGTGTTCGTGATTTATTTGCACAAGCAAAACTTCATGCACCAGCAATTGTTTTCGTAGATGAAATTGACGCAGTTGGTCGCCAACGTGGTGCGGGTATGGGCGGCGGACATGATGAACGCGAACAGACTCTTAATCAATTACTAGTTGAGATGGATGGCTTTGAAGCCAATGGCTCAGTCATTTTGATTGCAGCAACTAACCGACCAGATGTTTTAGATCCAGCGTTGTTACGTCCAGGACGCTTTGATCGCCAAATTGCAGTAGATCGTCCGGATCTTAAGGGCCGTGAAGAAATTCTTAAGGTGCATGCGAAGGGCAAGCCTCTAGCAAAAGATGTTCAACTAGTTTCCTACGCCCGTCGCACACCAGGATTTACTGGAGCAGACCTTGCAAACGTTCTTAACGAAGCAGCGCTTTTAACTGCTCGCGAAGAAAAGAAAGTTATTTCACATACAGAGTTAGATGAAGCAATTGATCGCGTAATGGCTGGTCCACAACGTAAATCTCGCATTATGTCTGATGATGAACGACGTGTTACTGCCTATCACGAAGCAGGACATGCACTCGTTGCATATGCACTGCCACATACAGATCCTGTTCACAAAATTACGATCATGCCTCGCGGCCGCGCCCTTGGTTACACCATGGTCTTGCCAGATGATGACAAGTACTCAACAACTCGCAATCAACTACTTGATCAGTTGGCGTATTCACTCGGTGGCCGCGCAGCCGAAGAATTAATCTTCCACGATCCATCAACTGGTGCATCCAATGACATTGAAAAGGCAACAGCTCTTGCTCGCGCCATGGTCACGCAATACGGAATGACTGAAGCAATTGGCGCAATCAAATTGGGTTCAGATACATCCCAACCATTTATGGGACGCGATTTTGGCCACCAACGTGATTACTCAGAAAACGTTGCAGCAATTGTTGATGCTGAAATCCGCAAACTGATTGAAAACGCCCACCATGAGGCCTATGAACTATTGGTTGAAAATCGCGTGACTCTTGATGCAATGGTCTTAGCACTTCTTGAAAAAGAGACACTGGATAAGGATGAGATTGCAAAGATTTTTAAGAAGATTAAAAAACGTAATAACCGTGCTGCATGGACTGGCTCTGCGATGCGAATTCCATCTCAACTTCCACCAGTGGATGTTCCAGCTCGAATTGAGAGCACACCCGATGATGTTAAGAAGCGCATAAATCGCGGCAAGAAAAGTAACGAATGAGTGAGATAAGCCCGGCATCAATGGGACCACACGATGGTCGCGCACTACATGAATACGATCACGAACGTGCAGAACGTGCGGTTAAAGAGTTATTACTCGCCATTGGTGAAAACCCAGAACGCGAAGGTTTAAAAGATACTCCTGCACGAGTTGCGCGTGCGTTTAAAGAAAACTTTGCAGGTTTGTGGCAATCACCCGAGGATGTATTAACAACTACTTTTGATATTGGTCACGAAGAACTAGTAATCATCCGCGATATCGAAGTCTTTTCTCACTGTGAACATCACTTAACTCCATTTCATGGCGTTGCACACGTTGGCTATATCCCTAGCGGAAAGATAACTGGGCTATCAAAAGTTGCACGCCTTGTTGATTTGTTTGCTCGCCGTCCACAAGTGCAGGAGCGCCTGACATCTCAGATCGCCGAT
>JBIKPX010000046.1:0-6858 GCA_044357195.1 Candidatus Planktophila sp.
CACCGACTCATGTTTTATTAATTCCAACGGTTCATACAGAAAATATCGCTGGTCTTGCAAAGATTTCTGGCACGATCACTGCGGCGTTATTTACGGCTGCCGCAGAGATTGCGCAGGAACGCGGACTCAGCGGTTATCGCACCGTTTTTAACACTGGCGTTGAAGCAGGTCAGAGTGTTTTTCACGCTCACATGCATCTCTTAGGCGGGCGTGGACTCGCCTGGCCGCCAGGTTAAAAGTAGTATTTCGCTTAATATGCAGCGCACTCTAGTCACGGTTCCGCCAGCCATTTCAATGGTTTCACTCATTGGCACCCACGATGACAACCTACGAATTGTTGAAGCAGCCTTTCCTTCCGTTGCAATAACAGTTCGCGGAAATGAAATTACATTGCGCGGCCCACATGCTGAATGCGCGGCCGTTGAAAAACTCTTCTCCGAACTTCTAGTTGTGATTCGCTCTGGTCAAATTGTTACAACCGATGCAATTACGCGCTCCATTGCGATGCTTGCACAAGAGCCACAAGATCATCCAGCCGAAGTTCTATCTCTAAATATTGTCAGCAATCGCGGACGTACTATTCGTCCAAAGACTGCTAATCAAAAGCGTTATGTGGAAGCAATTGAAGAGAACACCATTACTTTCGGTATTGGTCCAGCTGGTACAGGAAAGACTTATCTTGCAATGGCTAAGGCTGTCTCTGCTCTTCAAAATAAAAAAGTAAACAGAATTGTTCTTACGCGTCCAGCCGTTGAAGCAGGCGAGCACTTGGGATTCTTACCAGGCACACTAAGCGATAAAATTGATCCATACCTTCGCCCACTCTTTGATGCGCTTCACGACATGATTGATCCAGATTCAATTCCTCGTCTCATGCAATCAGGAGTTATTGAAGTAGCACCTCTTGCTTACATGCGTGGTCGTACCCTCAATGATGCTTTTGTTATTTTGGATGAAGCGCAGAACACAACTCCAGAACAGATGAAGATGTTTTTAACTCGCCTGGGTTTCGGTTCCAAGATGGTTATCACCGGCGATGTGACTCAGGTAGATCTTCCAAATCTTCAACACTCTGGATTGCGTGTTGTTCGCAATATCCTTAACAACATCGATGACATTGCATTCCTAGAGCTGACTGCAGAAGATGTTGTTCGCCACCGACTTATCGGTGACATTGTGAAGGCCTATGATACTTTTGATGAAAACAAGCAAGTCCCAAGGCCTATTCGAAACTCATGACAATAGAAATTACCAATCGCTCCGGACAATTAGTCCCTAGCGATAAATGCCTCTCCCTGCTCAATTATGCATATGGGAAATTAGAACTACATCCTGATTGCGATTTGAACTTAACTTTCATTGATGACAAAGAGATGGAAGAACTTCACATTAAGTGGATGGATCTAATCGGAAGTACCGATGTTCTCTCATTTCCTATGGACATGCCAGAAAGTGGAGATGATCCCGTGACTCTTGGCGACATTGTTATCTCGCCACGATTTGCGCAAGATCAGGCAACAAAGGCTGGTCACAGTACTAATCATGAAATATTTATTCTGGCTACACATGGCTTGTTGCACATACTTGGATACGACCACGAAGATGTTGAAGATGAAAGCGTGATGTTTGCACTGCAAGAAACCATCGTTAGCGAATGGGAGGAGATGCAATGAGTCCATATGCCATCGTTGCAATCATTCTTCTATTAGGTTTTGCTGGCTTTCTAGCTGCAACAGAGTCAGCCCTGACATCTATTTCTCGAGTTCTCATCGAAGCCCTTGAAAGTAAGCGCGGGGGAGTACTACTTCAAAAATTTAGTAAGCAACCAGCTAAGTATCTCAACGTTATTTTGCTCGTTCGTAAAACATGTGAGTTAACTGCAACTGTATTAGTCGCCTCGATTTTGCTTCGAAATTATCCATCTGCACAAGCAATGGCGCTCACAGTTTTGATTATGGTCATCATCTCCTACGTAGTAGTTGGAGTGGGGCCTCGCACGTTAGGCAGACAGCATCCGCATACGTGGGCACGTGCAGGAATTGGCGTTGCCTTCTTTCTAGCATTTATCTTGGGCCCAGTTACGAAGTTACTTATTGCAATAGGTAATGCGATTACACCAGGTGTTGGATTTAGAACTGGTCCATTTACAAATGAAGCTGAACTGCGCGATTTAGTAGATCAAGCACATGAACGCGGATTAGTGGAATCAGATGAACACGAAATGATTCACTCAGTTTTTGAATTAGGTGACACTCTGGTTCGTGAATTAATGGTTCCACGCACTGACATGGTCTGGATTGAAAAAGATAAATCTCTGCGTCAGGCATTATCACTTGCACTTCGCTCAGGCTTCTCACGTGTCCCAGTTGTTGGCGATAGCGTCGATAAAATCATCGGTATTGCATACGTAAAAGATTTAGCACGTCGCACACTTGATCATCACGAAGCAGAACAAAACGAGCGCGTTGAACAACATATGCGACCAGCAACCTTTGTTCCTGAGAGCAAGATTGCCGCAGATTTACTTAAAGAGATGCAGCGCGATCAGATTCACCTAGCCATTGTCGTTGATGAGTACGGTGGCACTGCAGGAATTATTACTATCGAAGATATCCTTGAAGAAATTGTTGGCGAAATTGCCGATGAGTTCGATGATGGCGTTGAAGCATTCACATGGGTATCTGATGGCAAGGCGCGTGCAAAGGCAACACTTCACATTGAAGATTTAGCTGATGAACTAGGTATCGAAATAGCCGAAGTTGATTTTGAAGATGTAGACACAATTGGTGGACTCATGGCGCAAAAACTTGGACGTGTTCCAATTGCCGGAAGCACAATTACTGTGGGCGAGTACCTGATTACTTCCGAGCGACCTGTAGGCAGACGTCGTAGAATTAGCAGCGTATTAATTGAGAAGATAGAAAGTGCTGGAAATGACAAGCTTTAGTAATCCCGAAGACCAAAAGTTATTAACTCTTGCCTCAGCAACTCTTAAGCGCACAGGTGCTGCGCAAGCTGCTGCGCTTCGAGATAACACAGGGCGCACATATGTAGCAGTAAACATTGCAACCACGTCATTGACACTAGATGCCTGCGATTCAGTATTTACAGTTGCAACAGCATCTGGAATTTCTGGAGTTGAAAGCGTTGTAGTTGTTGGTCAAAAACCATCAAAGCCTGGTGCGGTGCGTGATTTTTCTGCTAGCGCTACTCTCTTTTATTGCGCAGATAATGGGGAAATTTCTACGCTTTAGCCTTTAGGTAATGCCCCCGATACAATTTGATAATGCGAATTGTTCGATTTTCTCCTGGACCAAACTCTGGATTAGGCACTGATCCACTCTTTGGCTTGCTCGAAGAAGATGGAACAAATATCTCAGTAATCGCTGGCGATCCTATTTATGCCGGCGTGAGTAAAACTGGAGCAGTCACACAGTTATCTGATGTTCGCTTGCTTGCCCCAGTTATTCCACGGAGCAAAGTTGTCTGTATTGGTAAGAATTATGCAGATCATGCAGCTGAGATGGGATCAGACGTTCCAAGTGAGCCGATTATTTTCTTAAAGCCAAATACATCTGTAATTGGACCTAACGACACAATCGTTTGGCCGGCGATGTCTGAACGTGTTGATCACGAGGCTGAATTAGCAATTGTTATTGGTCGTATTTGCAAAGACGTTCCTCGTGAGCGAGTAAACGATGTTATTTTCGGTTACACAGTTGCTAATGATGTAACTGCTCGAGATTTGCAAAAAAAAGATGGGCAATGGAGCCGTGCAAAAGGCTTTGACACATTCTGTCCGCTCGGCCCATGGATTGATACAGATTTTATTCCGGGCACACAACGAATTACTGCATCCGTTAATAATGAATCAAAGCAGGATGCACGTTTAAATCAGATGATCTTTGGAGTTCCTGAAATCGTCCAATTTGTTTCTCAAGTAATGACTTTATTACCTGGTGATGTAATTCTTACCGGAACACCTGCAGGCATTGGGGCACTACAACCTCAAGGAACAGTTACTGTTGCGATAGAAGGTTTAGGCGAATTAACGAATCGAGTGAGTGCGCGTGGCTAAAAAAGTAAAGGTACGTTTCGCACCGTCGCCAACAGGTGATCTACACGTTGGAAATATTCGCACCGCTTTATTTGATTGGGCATACGCGCGTCATACCGGCGGAACATTCCTCTTTCGTATTGAAGATACAGATACCACTCGCGTCACCGATGAATATATTCAAGCAGCGATAGATACGCTCAAGTGGCTCGGTCTTAATTGGGATGAGGGTCCAGAAGTTGGCGGAGACAACGGCCCATACCTGCAATCACAGCGCTTAGATATTTATGCGAAGTGGGCACAAACATTTCTAGATCAAAAAGATGCGTATCACTGCTATTGCACACCGGCTGAGTTAGAAGCGACTCGTGAAGCACAACGCGCGGCCAATGTTGCACCTGGTTATGACGGAAAGTGCCGTGATTTAAGTGCAGAAAAAATTGCTGCTTACAAATCAGAAGGTCGCGAAGCTGTAGTACGTATGCGCATGCCAGATGGATCAACAACATTTGTTGATGAAATTCGCGGAGAAGTAGCCTTTGATCACAAATTTGTTCCTGACTTTGTTTTAGTACGCGCAGATGGTTCACCGCTTTATACATTGGCTGTGGCCGTTGACGATATTTTGATGAAAGTTACACACGTATTACGTGGTGAAGATTTACTCTCATCGACTCCACGACAGATTCGTGTCTATCAAGCGATGGGCGTTAAGCCTGAGGATTACCCAGTCTTTGCTCACCTGCCATTTGTTATGGGACAAGACAACGCAAAGCTATCTAAGCGCAACGGTGAAGTTTCAATCGCTTGGTATCGCGAACAAGGTTATTTGCCTGAAGCAATCTGTAATTACTTAGCGCTGCTGGGTTGGTCTCCAGGGGAAGATCGTGAAAACATCACGATGAAAGAGCTTTGCGAATTATTCACAGTTGAAAAGGTTCACTCTTCTCCTGCTCGTTTTGATATGAAAAAGCTTGAAGCAATCAATGGTGACAAGATTCGAGCATTGACCTTAGATGAGTTTTTAAAGTGGTCGCTGCCATTTTTAACAAAGGCAGAAATCATCACGGGTACCGATAGCGAGATCGCGCTAGTCAAGGCGGCTTTGCCAATTATTCAAGAGCGCATCGTCAAACTCGATGAAGTTCCACAGATGCTTAAATTCTTATTTGTGAAAAAATTTGCAGTTGAAGCAGAGAGTGTTTCAAAGATAACTGATTCAGTTTCTAAGGATATTTTGAAGCGATCACTTAAAGAATTAGAACCACTTGCAACGTGGAATCACGACAGCATCGAAGCAGCACTTCGTGCAAGCTTGATTGAAGAGATGGGACTCAAGCCACGCATTGCATTTACCGCAATTCGCATTGCAACTACAGGCAGCACAATTTCTCCACCACTATTTGAATCAATGGAGTTACTTGGTAAAGAGGTATCGCTGGCTCGTATTGCAGCGGCGCTAACGCTCTAATTGGTGCGGTATTCTTTGCACTGCCTATTTTGGGGTATGGGGTAATTGGCAGCCCTGCTGATTCTGGTTCAGTAAGTCTAGGTTCGAGTCCTGGTACCCCAGCGAACTAAGTTTTGAAGAATTACATATGGACTAGGGCCCCGTCGTCTAGCGGCCTAGGACTCTGGCTTCTCAAGCCAGCTACGAGGGTTCGAATCCCTTCGGGGCTACGCACGTTGTAATTTTTTCGTAAAGAAAAAAGGAGAGGCAAGCGATGGCTAAGTCTGGTTCTTTAACTAGAGTAAAAGTTAAGCGCCGTATTCCTCATGTCGGCGATCTTGCAGCGCTCTTAAAATTTAGAAAACCAATCTTTAGTGCAAAAAAGCGCAGACTTACTCGTGCGCTGACAATTGATGATCTTCGAACCATTGCTAAGCGCCGCACCCCACAAGCACCATTTGATTACACCGATGGTTCTGCAGACCAAGAGATTAGTTTGAATCGCGCGCGTAAGACTTTCGAAGAAATCGAATTTATTCCAAATGTATTAAGAGATGTTTCAAAAGTTGATGCATCAGTTACCATGCTTGGTCGCAAGCATTCGCTACCATTTGGAATCGCACCAACAGGATTTACGCGCATGATGCAGACTGAAGGCGAAATCGCAGGGTGTACAGCCGCTGCAGATGCTGGAATTCCATACACACTTTCAACAATGGGCACACGTTCGATTGAAGATGTAGCAGCAGCTGCGCCTCATGGGCGCAATTGGTTCCAGTTATATATGTGGAAAGATCGCGATCGCTCGATGGCACTAGTTGATCGTGCAAAAGCCGCAGGCTTTGACACACTTGTTCTAACAGTAGACGTGCCAGTTGCTGGCGCTCGTCTTCGCGATGTTCGAAACGGAATGACAATTCCACCGTCGCTGACAACTAAAACAATTTTAAATGCAATCCCGCGACCAGCTTGGTGGCTTAATTTTCTCACTACAGATCCATTGAAGTTTGCTTCTATGGATTCATGGAATGGCACTGTGGCCGAACTTCTTGATTCTATGTTTGATCCAACCGTAACCTTTGAAGATTTGAAGTGGATTCGCAAAAACTGGAAGGGCAAGCTCGTTGTTAAGGGAATTCAAAACGTTGATGACGCAGTGAAATCTGTGAGCGCTGGAGCAGATGCAATAATTTTGTCTAACCACGGTGGTCGCCAATTAGATCGTGCGCCAGTTCCCTTCTTATTACTTCCAGAAGTTCGCAAGAAGATTGGCAAGAAAGCTGAACTTCATATGGACACTGGAATCATGCATGGAGCCGACATAGTTGCGGCCCTTGCAAATGGTGCAAAC
>JBIKPX010000007.1:0-21914 GCA_044357195.1 Candidatus Planktophila sp.
GGAAAACTATGGCGGCGGCTTCTGGATCGTGCCAGATATTAAATTCTGCTGCAGGTGTTGCATTTCCTGCAGAGGCTGAGCCTCCCATTAAGACAATTCTCTTTAGTTTCTTGGCACTTTCTGGAAAGGCTCGAAGGAACAATGCGATATTTGTCAACGGTGCCAGAGGAACTAATGTCACAGGTTCTTTAGACTCATTTACTAAATCGCGAATCAATTCGATTGCAGAGCGAGGATCAATACTTCTTTGAGATGGTGGTAAACCTAAATCACCCATTCCATCTTCACCATGTACATATTCAGCGTATTGAGATTGTCCAAGAAGTGGTCGTATCGCACCGCGAGCAACAGGAATGTCAGCAGCTCCGGCAGCATCTAGTACTTGAAGAGTGTTTGCCACTACCTGAGCAACGTTTGTATTTCCATCCACGCACGTAACCCCAAGTAATTTAATTGATGGATGACGGGCGGCGAATAAAATCGCAAAGGCATCATCAATTCCTGTATCTACATCAAGTATTACTGGTGTGGAATTCATGGAGTTAGCCTATTATCTATTTCGTGGCCAAATCACCAGTAATCGCAATCGTAGGCAGTACCTGCATGGATCTAACTTGTTATGCAGACGTCTTACCTACACCTGGGCAAACCCTTTTCGGAAATCTATTTGCAACAGGCTTTGGTGGAAAAGGTGCGAACCAAGCAGTCATGGCCGCCTTAGCTGGTGCGCATGTTTATATGGTTGGCAGTATCGGAGATGATCTCTTCGGAAAGTCTTACAAAGAAAATTTCGCCAACCAAAAGGTTAATTCGGAGTTTGTAAAGATTTCAGAATTACCGACAGGCGTTGCCCATATATGGGTAGATAAATCAGGTGAAAATAGAATTATTGTTGTATCAGGTGCTAATCATGACTTTGATGCCAAACATGCAGTTAGTGCCATCAATTCTATTCCAGAACTTTCCATAGTTATTGGGCAGTGCGAAATTCCGCAATCTGTTACTACGGCAGCATTTAAAGCAGCAAAGGAGCGTGGCTGCACAACACTTTTAAATCCTGCTCCATTTGAAGAACTCAGTGAGCAATTATTGGCAGTTACTGATTGGTTGATTCCTAATGAGGTCGAGTTCAAAGAATTTACTGGATCCACTCCAGAAAGTTATAACTTAGAGAAATTTCGAGAAGGAAAAAACTCAGTAGTCACTGTAGGAAGCGCCGGCGCCATATTAATTTCAGAGTCAGGAATAATCACGCGAATTCCAACTAAATCAGTTAATGCTGTTGATACAACTGGTGCTGGTGATTGCTTTATAGGATCCTTTTCGTACGCACTTGGTTGTGGATTAGATCCAGCTTCAGCGGCTCAATTTGCCTGTCGTATTGCATCAATTAGCGTGACAAGAAAAGGTGCGCAATCTTCTTATCCAAGCGCTGCTGAAATTTCAACACTTTCATAACCACGTAATACAAAAGTTGGACGCCGCTTTGGAGTACTTGCTAATTCAATATCTTTAAATCTTTCAAAAAGGGCTGGTAAAGATATTCCCATTTCAAGACGAGCAAGTGGGCCTCCAAGGCAAAAATGTATACCTGCGCCAAAACCAATATGTGGGTTTGGATTTCGTAAAAGATCCATCTCATTGGAACGCTCAAATATTTTTTCATCGCGGTTAGCAGAGCCCAATAAAGAAGCAATTTTCTGACCTTCTTTAATGGTTACTCCCCCAATTGTTGTATCCGCTGTTGCAGTTCGCTCAAATAGATGAAGCGGAGCATCAAATCGCAAAAATTCTTCAACTGCACTTTCTGCTATCTCACGTGCTTTGGTTCTGAGTAACTCTGCTTGGTCAGGACGTGAAAGCGCGGCAACCATTCCGTTTCCAAAAGCATTAACGCTAGCTTCATGGCCGGCATTGAGTAAAAGAATGCACGTTGCCACTAACTCGTGGGCACTTAACTTTTCACCGCTCTCTTCAACTGCAGCCAGGTCGCTAATTAGATCGGTTCCTGGATTCTTCTTTCGATCCAGCATTAATCCAAGAACATAATCAGCAAACTCTTTAGCGGCTTCTTTGGCTTCATTTTGATGTTCAAGAGTTGGATTAACTTCATACATTTTCACAATTGATTGAGACCATGGCCTTAGCAAATATTCATCTGCCTGCGGAAATCCCAATAAAGCTGCGATCACTTTTACTGGCAGTGGCTCTGCGTAATCTGCGATAACGTCGAAGGTTTGCCTGGCGCGGATTTTTACTTCTATAGCACCGAGTAACTCATTAGTTATCTTCTCTATCGCCGGGCGCTGGCTTTCGATTTTGTTTCTATTAAATGCTTTGGCAACTAGTGATCGTAGACGAGTGTGCTTGGGTGGTTCGCTATCTAGAATTGAATCGGCGTGTAACCAGTTAAAAACATCCCATTGAAATTCGGGATCTTTGGGCTTAAAGATGCGTCCTAAAGATTTGGTTCGCAAAACTTCATTTGCATCATCGTATCTAGCTGCCAGATACATCTGAACACCCTCGTGCCAGATGGGTTTTCCCTCTGCTCGCAACTGCTGAAGTGCTGGATATGGATTTTCTATAAAATCTTTATCTAGAAAATCAATCATTTATTCAGACGCAATCGCTGCATATCCTGGCTTAATAATCTTTTCGATTATCTCTAGCCGCTCTGGGTAAGGAATAAATGCACTCTTCATTCCATTGATTGTGATTCTCTGTAAATCAGCGAAATCCCACTTAAATGCTCGAACTACCTCTGTCATCTCATGAGTCATGGAAGTTTGGCTCATTAAACGATTATCTGTATTTAGAGTCACCCGAAAGCGTAGTTTGGCTAATATTCCAATGGGATGTTGTTCAATATTTTTTGCTGCCCCTGTTTGCAAATTCGATGTAGGACAGAGTTCTAGCGGAATTCGTCTGTCGCGGATATATGAAGCTAGTTGACCTAATTTAGGTTGCCCGCCGCTTACGTCAATGTCATCAATAATTCTTACGCCGTGACCTAGACGTTCTGCGCCACATAATTGAATTGCTTCCCAAATAGAAGGTAATCCATAAGCTTCACCAGCGTGAATTGTGAAATGTGCATCTTCGCGACGTAAATATTCAAATGTGCTTTGCTGATTAGAAGGCGGGAAGCCATCTTCTGGACCAGCGATATCAAATCCCACAACACCTTTGTCGCGATACTTCACCGCTAGTTCGGCAACTTCTTGAGATCGATTATTTTGTCGCATTCCACACAAAAGTGATTGCACAGAAATTATAAATCCTTCTTTGCGTGCCAACTCTTCACCTTCGCGATAACCATCTAAAGTCGCCTGAATAACATCATCGAGTGAGAGTCCTTGCTCTGTAAATAACTCAGGTGCTCCTCTCACTTCGGCATAAACTACGCCGTCGCGAGCAAGGTCGAGTGCGCATTCACGAGCAACTTGAATAATATTTTCACGAGTTTGCATGACGGCAATTGTGTGACTAAAAGTTTCTAGGTAACGCACCAACGATCCAGAATCGCAAGATTCACGAAACCACTCTCCTAGCTCTTCTGCGTTATCTGTTGGTAGAGCGGTGTAACCAATTTTCTTAGCAATATCAATAATTGTTTGTGGGCGTAATCCACCATCTAAGTGATCGTGCAATAAAACCTTTGGAACGCGCTTAATCTGCTCGACCGTTGGAATACTTTGCATGCTCACTTTTTCACCAATTTCAATTAATTCGCTCCACGATAAGTGGAAGCCGCTTCACTTCTGTACTACCAATTGCAACACTACCTTCTAGCACTTCCTGCGCTCGTGCAAATCGTTCAGGCGCATCGGTGTGAAGGGTGTACAAAAGCTCTCCTGCAACGATCTTCTCACCAGGTTTCTTATGAATTTCGATTCCGGCACCAGATTGCACGCTTTCTCCTTGGCGTGAGCGCCCTGCGCCTAAGCGCCAAGCAGCCACACCAACAGACATTGCATCCATAGAAAGAACCGTGCCGCTTGCATCGGCAGATATCGTTAACTTTTCTTTTGCAACAGGCAGAGGCGCATCTGGATTTCCGCCTTGAGCACTAATCATTTTTCGCCAAACATCCATTGCAGAACCATCTTTAAGAGCACGCTCGGGATCTTTTCCTTTAATGCCAACTAATTCCAACATCTCACGGGCAAAAATAATTGTTAACTCCACTACATCTGCTGGTCCGCCACCTGCTAAAACTTCTAGTGATTCACGAACTTCAAGCGCATTGCCCGCTGTGAGGCCAAGGGGAACATCCATTGCAGTTACCAAAGCAAGAGTTTTCACTCCTGCATCTTTTCCGAGGCCAACCATTGTTTGTGCCAATTCACGAGCCTTTAGTGGATCACTCATAAATGCACCGGAGCCAGTTTTAACATCTAGAACCAGCGCACTTGTACCTTCTGCAATTTTCTTACTCATAATCGATGATGCAATAAGTGGAATTGCTTCAACAGTTGCAGTTACATCGCGTAGCGCATATAACTTCTTATCCGCTGGAGCCAAACCAGCACCGGCTGCACAAATAACTGCCCCGCACTCTTGCAAAACTTGTAACATTTTTTCATTACTAAGAGATGCCTGCCAGCCCGCAATTGCTTCTAATTTATCTAAAGTGCCACCGGTATGGCCCAAGCCACGTCCTGATAATTGTGGAACCGCAGCCCCACATGCTGCAACAAGTGGGGCTAATGGCAAAGTAATTTTGTCGCCAACTCCACCTGTTGAGTGTTTGTCTACTGTGGGGCGATCAAGCATTGACCAATTCATTTTTTCGCCACTATTTATCATGGCATTAGTCCAGCGAGATATTTCTTGTGAATTCATTCCATTAAGTAAAATTGCCATCAGCAATGCAGACATTTGTTCATCAGCGACTGCTCCACGTGTGTACGCATCGATTACCCAATCGATCTGTGGATTTGTGAGAACTAATTTGTCTCTTTTGGCACTAATTATTTCTACTGCCGAGAAAGGTTCTATCGCGCTCATCTAAAACTATTTACGATCTAAATCATCTGGACCAAATGCCCAAGGCAAAATCGTAGACATTTTCATAGGTCCATCAGGAGTCATAAGTAATAACTCATTACCGCCATGTTCAAATAAGAGTTGTCTGCATCGCCCGCATGGGGCCAAGTAATCACCTTGTGCGTCAACACACAGAACGGCAACCAGTCGGCCACCGCCACTCATTACTAGCTCTGATGTCATGCTGCATTCAGCGCACAATCCAAGTCCGTAACTCGCATTTTCAACGTTGCAGCCACTGATAATTCGCCCATCATTGACCAAACCTGCAACGCCTACTGGAAAATTTGAATACGGCGCATACGCTTTTTTACTCGCAGCAATTGCCGTTGAATGTAAGAGTTGCCAATCAGGAGTGAGTGACATTTATTTCAATCCGCCACGTCGATATGGGAAACCTGCGGCAGCAGGTCCTCGTAATCGTTGTGAAGCAAAAGATAAAACAATCAATGTTGCTAGGTATGGCGTCATCGTAACTAGCTGACCAGGAAGTTCATCAAAGGCAATAAAGAACCAAGCAAAAAATGCTGCGACTGCAAGGGCTACTAATCCACCAATGATTTTTGCTTTCTTAAATGAACGCCAGGATGCAAATAGTAAGAATGCAACAATGAGAAGTAAGAGCGCATGAATCGCGGTGGAATCTCGCAGTTGCAGTGCATCAGCAAATCCAAAGAGCGCGGCTCCTGCAAATAAGCCACCAGGGCGCCAATTACCAAAGAGCATTGCGGCTAATCCAATATATCCGCGACCGCCAATTTGATTCTCTTGATAGTGATTGGCTGCAACGATTGCTAAGAAACCGCCACCAAGACCTGCGAATCCACCGGATAGTAAAACTCCCCAATACTTCATTGCATAAACATTTACACCGAGTGATTCAGCAGCAATTGGTGATTCACCAGTACTGCGCAGACGCAACCCAAATGATGTCTTCCACAAGATGAAATAGCTCAGTGGAACAAGGGCCACTGCAATCATTGTTACGTAAGAAAGTTCACCTGTTAATCCACGGAGTACTCGTGAAATATCTGAAATCAAGAACCAATTCTTTTCACCAATTGCGCCGAGCAAGTCAGGACTCTGCCAACCAAAGTACTTTCCAGCCGAAAGAATTGGTAAACCATTTTGCCCAATAGGTTCTACATCCGGTGATTGTGATGGTCCTGGCCAGGATCCACCTTGAGCCAAGATTGTTGAGATGTATCGAACTAAACCGGCGGCAATAATATTGATTGCAACACCAGAGACCACATGGTCTACACCAAATGTAATTGTTGCCACAGCGTGAACCAAAGCTCCTACTGCGCCAAAAATAATTGCTCCTACTAATCCCATCCATGGGCCGTGAATGCTTCCAATAAATCCACCAGCCCACGCACCCATGATCATCATGCCTTCAAGACCAATATTTACAACTCCGGCGCGTTCAGCAAATAAACCACCTAGAGCTGCCAAAACAATTGGAACCGAAAGCAGGAGTGCGGCCTTTGCCGTGCCAACGCTAGTTAAATCAGATGCACCTGTTGCAATTCGAATTATTGAAAGTATCGCAATGATCCCAAAGAAAATCACAATTATGCGGCGCATGCCAGAAAGCTTTCCTTTTTCTAACACTACTTGTCACCTTCCTTAGCAAAAGCCTGACTTTGAAGTGTGAGCTGGTATCTGCGAACTACTTCGTATGCAATTACCGCACTAAGCAAAATTGAACCCTGCATAATCACATAAGTCTCTGGTGCTATATCAATAAGTTCTAGTGTTCGCGAAGCTACTTCCAAGAAACCAAATAACAACGCACTAATTGCCATTCCGACGGCTGAGTTACGACCTAGCAATGCAATTGCAATGGCTGTAAAACCAACGCCACCGCGGAAACCTAATGTGTAACTATGAGTATCACCAAGCAATGTTGGTAAGCCCGCAAGTCCAGCAATCGCACCACTTGCAACCAGAGCAATAAAAGTCATCTTCTTTGAATCAACACCACTAACGCGCGCTGCGATCGGATTCATTCCAGTTGATCGCAATTCGAAACCAAACCTTGTGCGGTTAACGACAAACCAGAATCCAATTCCTAAAACTATCGCGATGATTAGCATTCCATAAACGCCGCCGCCAGGCTGTTCTTCAACTCCAAGTTTTTTAAGTACCGGCATTAAATCTGGGAATTGTCCGCTAGGTGCAAGTGGCTTAGTTGCTAAGTCATTGCTTCCTTCAACTTTGACCATAAAGTGTTTTGAGAGCAGGTAAGCAGATAATCCGCCCGCAATACTGTTAAGCATAATTGTCGAAATAACTTCGCTTACACCGCGCTTTACTTTCAAATAGGCCGCGATTGCTGCCCATAATCCTCCAACAAACATCGCAATAAAAAATATTGCAGCGATATGTAACACAGGTGGCAACGCAATCATTGCTCCGAAATAGGCAGCAAAGAGCGAGCCCAAGCGAAGCTGACCTTCGACGCCGATATTAAATAATCCGGCTCTAAATGTCAGAGCAATCGCAATTGCCGCGATGTAATAAGAGGTCGCAAGATTTACTGCTTCCATCAATGATCCTGCGCCAGAACCAAACTCCCACATGATTGCAAAGGCTTCGCGCGGTGATTTATTTGTAGCGAGTAAAGATGCACTTGAAACAGCCAAACTAAAGACGGTAGCAAAAACTGGAGCTGCGATAGAAAGTGCGATCTTGCCAGGTTTAAATCTCATTACGCAGCACCTGTCATCGCAGAACCGAGAGTCTCTGGAGTGGTCTTTGCGGGATCTAATTCAGCGGTGACTGAACCACGAAGCATCACTACTAATCGATCAGATAAACCAATTAGCTCTTCAAGGTCGGCGCTAATTAAAACAATTGCCATTCCTTTTTCACGAGCCGCACGTAATTCATTCCAAATAGCTGCTTGTGCACCAACATCTACGCCACGTGTTGGGTGTGATGCCAAAAGCAGTGATGGCGATCCACTCATTTCGCGGCCAACAATAAATTTTTGTTGGTTTCCACCCGAGAGAGCAAGTGCCAAAGTATCTGGACCAGGAGCTCGAACATCAAACTCTTGCATGATTCGAATCGTGTCAGCCATTGTTGCTTTGCGATCTATGCGCACACCATTCATAACTGGTTTTCCGCGTTGATGTCCCAAAATTCTGTTCTCCCACAATGGAGATGCCATTAAGAGCGCCTGACGTTGGCGATCTTCGGGAATAAACCCGATGCCCATATCTCGGCGATCAGAAACTGATTCGCTATCAAGTGGCTCACCTTTAAAAACTACAGTGCCCGTATATTCACGTAAACCAAGTATTGCTTCAATTAATTCGCTCTGACCGTTTCCTTCAACACCTGCAATTCCTAGTACTTCACCGGCATGCAGAGTAAAACTCACATCAGTTACTAGATTTCGCGCACCAGACTCTGCAGCAACTGTTAAATTCTTTAGAGAAAGAGTTACTTCATTTCTCTTTGCGCTTCCATGAATTTCTGGCGAAGGCAACTCACTTCCAACCATCAGTTCAGCTAGTTTTTTAGCATTTACGCCAGAAGCTTTAACTTCAGCAACCGTAACGCCAGCTCGAATGACTGTGACGTCATCTGCTACTCGCAAAACTTCATCGAGTTTGTGAGTAATGAAAATAACTGTTAAACCTTCTTTGCGCAGACCTTGCAGCGCCTGAAAGAGTTCATCTACTTCTTGAGGCACAAGTACTGCAGTCGGTTCATCAAAGATCAGAATTTTTGCTCCGCGGTATAGAACTTTAAGAATTTCCACACGCTGGCGTTGGCCAACGCCTAAATCTGCCACAAGAGCATCAGGGTCCACGGTGAGCCCATATGCCTCGGCCATTTCATTAATCTTTGTGCGCGCTTGATTGAAATCTATGACTCCACCATGTGATGGCTCGTAACCAAGGACGATATTTTCAAGCACTGTGAAATTATCAGCGAGCATGAAGTGTTGATGGACCATTCCAATTCCGGCTTCAATTGAATCTGCAGGTTTCTTAAAATTAACGGTTTGCCCAGCAACCAAAATTTCGCCGCTATCTGGACGCTGCATGCCGTACAAGATTTTCATAACTGTTGATTTACCAGCGCCGTTTTCACCAATGAGAGCGTGAACTGATCCAGATTCAACCTTGATGGATACGTCTTTATTTGCGACTACCCCTGGAAATCTTTTGCTTATATGTCGAAGCTCAACTGCTATCGCCACTACAAAAGTCTCCTATTCATTTTCATTCACCATCTTTAAAGAGAAGCGCCCGGTCCTACAAGTGAATCTAACTCCACTTTCGGACCGAGCGCCACTACTTTTATTAAGTTTTTTACAGATTTACTGCTTGAAATTACTTCGCTGGAGTTGTTGGTACCTTAATTTTTCCAGCAGTAATTGCCTTAGCAGCTGCATCAATCTTTGACTTGTACTTATTGATGTATCCGCCAGAGTATGAAACTCCAACTCCACCAAGCTTCAAGCCATAAGTACGGCCAAATGCTCCGCCACCTAGTGCATCGTTAACCTTCTTGCCAGCACTTGCTGCAGCGAGAACGTCATAAACAGCATTGTCAACGCGCTTAAGCATTGATGTAAGCATGTTCTTCTTTTCTGCTGCTGATGCTGTGAGGTACTGATCAGAGTCAACACCGATAGTCCATACCTTGTTACCGTACTTAGCAGAATCAACTGCAGCTGCGAAGTTGCCCGCACCTGAACCGCCTGCTGCTGAGTAAATAACATCGATACCCTTATCGATCATTCCGTTAGCAATAACCTTTGCTTTTGCAGGGTCATTGAATCCACCGAAGTCAGGTGGCTCAGTAACGTACTTAACGTCAACTGTTGCGTTCTTATCTGTTGCCTTCACACCTGCAACGAATCCAGCTTCAAACTTCTGAAGTAGTGGAATACGTACGCCGCCGATGTATCCGATTTCACCAGTTACTGATGCAAGAGCAGCAGCTACGCCAGCAAGGTATGAACCCTGCTCTTCAGCGAATACGAGTGATGAAACGTTTGGAAGTGCAACTGATGAATCATCAACGATTGCGAATTGGATCTTTGGATATTCAGTAGCAACCTTCTTCAGTGGTCCTGCATAGAGGAAACCAACTGCAACGATTGGGTTGTATCCAGCTTTTGCAAGAAGACGTAGTTTGTCTTCGCGCTCTGAATCAGTTCCTTGTGTAACGGTTACTTCTTTAACTGTTGCGCCTAAAGTCTTCTTAGCTCTGTCTAGACCGGCTGCAGCTGAGTCATTAAATGACTTATCGCCACGTCCACCGATGTCGTAGGCAATTGCTGCCTTTACTTTGGTTGCTGCATTTGCAGTTGGAGCAACGAGTGCACCAGCTGCAAGAGTTGCCGCTGCGACGAGTGCCGCAATGCGAATTGACTTCTTCAATTTTCCTCCAAGGGGTCCCAGTTTTATGTTTTGTACATATAACCAAGGGTTGTCGTTAGAGGTGAGCCTAGTATTTTTATAAGCAGAAACACAAAAATCGCAGATACGTTTGTGGCGCCGTTTTGCAGCACTATTTACTTATCTAAACTCTCAACCTTACGTTGAAACTCTTAGGTTACTTAGCGCACCAAACCTAAGTTGGAGTACGTCTTGGCAAGGGTTGTGGATGAGACTTCATGGGCCTTTGCCGCCCCTGTGGAGAGCATTGCCAGCAAATGCGCCTCATCAGATAGCAGTTCAAGGGTTTTCTCTCGAATTGGTTTGAGATATTCCACAACTACATCGGCTACTTCACTTTTAAGATCGCCATAACCTTTACCTGAAAAATGATTTTCTAGATCTGAAATTTTTTGACCTGATAGCGCGCTATGAATAGTTAATAAATTGCTCACTCCAGGTTTTTCTTTTTCATCAAATTTTATCTCACGCCCAGCATCTGTAACTGCTGACTTAATTTTCTTGGCGTTTATTTCTGGAGCATCTAGAATTTCAATAAGTCCTGAGACTGAATCAGATGACTTACTCATTTTTGCAGTTGGATTCTGCAAATCATAAATCTTGGCACCTTGCTTAAGGATAAATCCTGATGGGATATTAAAAGTTGCGCCATAACGTGAGTTAAATCGTTCGGCTAAATCTCTCGTTAGTTCGATATGTTGACGTTGGTCTTCACCGACTGGAACCAAATCAGCTTGATATAACAAAATATCTGCAGCCATCAACATTGGATAAGTGAAGACTCCAACTTTAGTTGAATCAGATCCGCCTTTTGCGCTGCGATCCTTAAACTGAGTCATGCGGCTTGCTTCACCAAATCCTGTTATGCACTCCATAATCCACGCTAATTGATTATGTTCTGGAACTTGTGACTGCACAAAAAGTGTTGATTTTTCAGGCGAGATTCCAAGTGCCAACAGTTGGGCCGCAGAAACCAGAGTCCTTTTGCGCATTAATGCAGGATCTGTTTCAACAGTTAATGCATGTAGGTCCACGATGCAATAAAAAGCATCGTGACCATCTTGTAATTCAACCCATTGCTTAACGGCGCCAAGATAATTGCCAAGGTGAAAGGAGTCACTAGTTGGCTGAATGCCCGACAAGACTCGCTTTGTGCTCATGGTCTTAATTCTCGCATGGACTAGGCGTTTTGAGAGATCAATAGTTGACCTGCTCGCTTACCTTCTAGCGTTAAAACCGTAATTCTTAATCCATTAATGCTGACAACATCATTGAGTACTGGAATTCGGCCAAGAACATGCATCACAAATCCACTGGCAGTTTCATATGGACCTTCTGGAATTTCAAGACCAGTTTGTTCGCACAGGTCTTCAATTGAAATAAGACCATCAACTTCAAAATCTCCTGTGCGTGATTCGATTTGGACTTCCATGTCATCAGAGTCATATTCGTCGCGAATATCTCCAATTAAACATTCGACTAAATCTTCCATCGTAATGATTCCGTCGGTGCCACCATACTCATCCAAAACAATTGCAAGATGCTGCCTTTGATTACGCATTTCAGTTAACGCAGGCAGGACACCTTTTGTCCCTGGCAAGTACATAATATTTCGAACGAGCTCTTGAACTTTTCCACCGGTTGATACCAAAGATGTGTCCAGCAAATCTCGCACGTGAATAAACCCGATTACTTCATCCGTTGAACCACGGACAACGGGATAACGAGAGTGTGCTTTATCGACTGCCAGCGCAATCGCTTTAGAAATAGTGAGGGATGCATCCATAAAATCTACTTCCGTGCGCGGCACCATGAGTTCATGGATTTGTCGCTCGGATGCGTTAAATACTTCTTCAACAATGTCACGTTCTTCATCAGTTAAAGCTGCATGGCCTGCGACTAAATCCAATAGTTCTTCTTCAGACATTGCGGTGCGCTGCTCTTTTGGATCAACACCAAAAATTCGAACAACGGCGTTGGTGGAGTGTGAGAGCAACCAAATAATTGGTCGGAAAATTACTGCTACAACTTCAATTATTGGAGCAAGTGCAAGAGAAATCTGTTCAGTACGAAATAGCGCTAAACGCTTTGGAACAAGCTCACCAAAGACTAATGAGAAATAAGCAATGATGATAGTTACACCGATTAGTGATGTAATTGAACTAAATGAATCGTTAACTCCCAGACTTTCAAGCCATGGAATTACATAGTCTCCAAGTTTTTCGGCACCCAAAGCAGCGGATAAAAATCCACATAGTGTTATGCCAACCTGAACAGCTGCTAAAAATCTATTCGGATTTTCCGAGAGTAAAGCAACGCGCTTACCGCGTTTACCCTTAGTCGCTAATTGTCGAATTTGGCTTTCGCGAAGTGAGATAAGTGCAATTTCAGCTGCGACAAAGAGAGAACCTAGAAGTATCAAACCTGCAACTGTGAATAAAGCTGCGATTAATCCGCCGTACGAGTGGGGCTCCATAAGGGTATAACTCTACAGGAATGCGCATTGTCCGTACCCGCTAGACTTTCCTACGTTGGGTCCATCCGGGCTCATCACCTTCATCCTCGGATCGTCGGGCACGTACCTGCCCGGAGAAGGAGAAATCTCTCATGGCTTCAGTTGTATTTGAAAATGCTTCACGTATTTACCCCGGTTCAACAACTCCGGCTATAAATAAATTAACTCTTGAAGTTAAAGATGGCGAATTCTTAGTTCTCGTCGGACCTTCAGGGTGCGGCAAGTCAACATTACTTCGAATGCTTGCAGGATTAGAAGAAGTTGATAGCGGACGCATATTAATCGGTGACAAAGATGTCACACATGTTGCTCCAAAAGATCGCGATGTCGCAATGGTTTTTCAATCATATGCGTTGTATCCACACATGAGCGTTGCAGAAAACATGGGCTTCGCTCTCAAGATTGCAGGGATTGCAAAAGAAGAGCGTGAACGCAGGGTGCTAGAAGCTGCAAAGTTGCTAGACCTTGAAGAATTCTTAGATCGCAAACCAAAAGCGCTATCTGGTGGACAACGCCAACGAGTTGCCATGGGACGCGCCATTGTTCGCGAACCACAGGTATTTCTTATGGACGAACCGCTTTCAAACTTGGATGCAAAGTTGCGCGTTGCAACTCGCACTCAGATTGCAGCGCTACAACGCCGATTAGGGATTACTACTGTTTATGTCACTCACGATCAAGTAGAAGCAATGACAATGGGTGATCGCGTGGCAGTGCTAAATGATGGAGTACTTCAGCAAGTCGATACACCTCAAAATTTGTATGACAATCCAGCAAATGCCTTTGTCGCAGATTTTATTGGTGTTGCACCCTTAAAATCATAATTACATAAGCTTGTGAACTAAGCCAATCTCTTCACCACTTATAAATGTTTGTGGTGAATTTTCTAGTCCTTTAAGAACATGAACCTTTGCGCGGCCTTGAACGCGCCATGTATCTGTGAGTACAAGCGCCGTGTCTTCATCTATTCCAAGTAAGTACGCACCTTCATCACTTCTTAGTGCAATCGATGCAATTCGATCTGGAACCCATCCAAGAAATTTGTCATAATGCGGAATTACTTCAATATTAGAAATCAGTCCAAGACCACTTTGAGCGTGTGATTTTCTGATGCCAACTATCTTTGAACCAAATGCCATCGCACCTGCCGAGCATCCTGCAAGTGAAGTTCCTGAATTGAACTCACTTCTAATTTTTTCCCAGAGCGGAGTTTGATTAAATACTTCAGTGATGTAACCAGGATCGCCACCTGAAAAATAAATCAAACCCGCATTAGAAATTTCAGATATGTACTCTTCATTAAAAGCATCTTCTCTAGTTAGTATCGGCAGAAAACGACACGTGGCATCCATGCGTTGTGCTTGCGCGGCCCCACGCTCTTTCCAAAACTCAATTCGATCCGCACTTTCAAGACCGGCACCTGTTGGTATTTGGATATAGGTATTGGACTTGCCTTTAGCAATAGCACGTTGCAGGAGATCAGATTCAATCTCTTGCATCTGGGTTAAATACTCACCTGAGCCAACAAGTGCTAAAGCACCCCGCTCAGAATTCATAAAGATTAAGCCATTGCCTTCTTGAGGTTTTCATCAATTGAATTGAGAAACTCCTGCGTGGTTTGCCATGGGGCATCCTTAGAAATCAATAGTGACAAATCTTTAGTCATCTTGCCTTGCTCAACAGTTTGCACGCATACGCGTTCCAGAGTTTCACAGAACTGCGCTAATTCTTTGTTCTTATCTAACTTTGCTCGGTGAGCAAGACCGCGAGTCCAAGCAAATATCGATGCAATTGGATTTGTAGATGTTGCCTTACCTGCTTGATGATCGCGATAGTGACGTGTAACAGTTCCGTGAGCAGCTTCAGATTCAACAATCTTGCCATCTGGTGTCATCAACACTGACGTCATTAAACCAAGTGAACCATAGCCTTGGGCAACGGTGTCTGATTGAACATCTCCGTCATAGTTCTTACAAGCCCACACATAACCGCCTTCCATTCGAAGTGACATTGCCACCATGTCATCGATCAAACGGTGCTCATACCAAATTCCTGCTGCATCAAATGCTGACTTAAATTCAGCTTGGTAAATCTCTTCGAAAATATCTTTAAAGCGTCCATCGTATGCCTTGAGAATAGTGTTCTTAGTTGAAAGATAAACTGGGTATTTTCGATTTAATCCGTAATTCAGTGATGCTCGAGCAAAGTCACGAATTGAATCATCAAGGTTATACATACCCATGGCAACACCTGCGGCAGGAAAATCAAATACGTTAAATTCCATTGGCGCTGAACCATCTTCAGGGACAAATGAAAGAGTGAGTTTTCCCGGTCCTGGAACTTTAAAATCTGTCGCTTTGTATTGATCACCAAATGCATGACGACCAATAACGATTGGCTTGGTCCAGTGAGGAACCAGCCGCGGAACGTTACTAATAATGATTGGTTCGCGGAAAATTACGCCACCTAAAATATTGCGGATAGTTCCATTTGGAGATTTCCACATTTTTTTAAGACCGAATTCTTCTACACGGGCTTCATCCGGTGTGATGGTTGCACACTTAATTCCGACGCCGTGCTTTTGAATTGCTCGAGCAGAGTCAATAGTTACTTGATCATCTGTTGCATCACGGTTTTCCATACCAAGATCGTAATATTCAAGATTCACATCTAAATAAGGAAGGATCAGCGAATCTTTAATGAACTGCCAAATGATGCGAGTCATTTCATCGCCATCTAATTCAACAACAGTTCCTTCAACTTTGATCTTGGACATGCTCTGCGCTCCCCTTAGAGTGTTAGTACGTCTGCTTGTTTTGCACGAACTGCTTCGGCTGCAACTTTTAATGCAGCTAATTCGCTATCAGTAAGTTTGGTTTCTACAACTTTCTTAATACCGTCACGGCCAATCTGCGCTTCAACTCCGAGATAGACGCCAGATATTCCGTACTCTCCATCAACCCATGCACACACTGGCATGGTCGCACCAGAATCTTCGATTACAGCTTTTGCCATGCGCGCAGCTGCTGCCGATGGTGCGTAATATGCAGAACCTGTTTTAAGTAGTGCAACAACTTCGGCGCCACCATTTCTTGTGCGATCGACTAGTTCATCAATCTCAGCTTGCGATAATTTCTCACTTAAGGCAACGCCGCCAACTGTGCATCGACTTGGAACCGGGACCATTGTTTCGCCATGTGAACCAAGAGTTAAAGTCTTTACCGAAGCGACTGGAACTTTTAGTTTTTCTGCAACAAAATCTGTAAAGCGGGCAGTATCGAGCATGCCTGCTTGTCCCATTACGCGGTTATAAGGAAATGCGGTAGCAATTTGAGTTAGCGCTGTCATTTCATCGAGTGGATTTGAAACCACGATGATGACCGCCTTTGGTGAATGCTTAGCGATATTTTCTGCGACTCCACGAACAATTCCAGCATTTACTCCGATGAGATCCATTCGACTCATGCCAGGTTTACGAGGCAATCCAGCAGTGATTACGACAACATCGGAATTTGCAGTTGCTTCATATCCTGCACCATCAGCACTAGTGGTCGCACCAATTATTTTTGTTTCAAATCCCTCGATTGAACGAGATTGATTCATATCTAATGCCAAACCTTCTGGCTTTCCCTCAAGAATGTCAGTTAATACCACTGTGTCGAAGATGTTGTATTCAGCTAATCGCATTGCAGTTGTTGAACCATAAAAACCTGCGCCAACGACGGTTACTTTGCCAGCCATGGATTGCATCCTTCTTTCAATATTTGCTCGTAATAATGCCTTGATATCAAGACAACTCTACAACCCATGTGGCAGTGAAATTGCCAGGACGAAGAGTCCGACTGCAATTGCCACGGGGAAATAGAACTCAATTGTGCGTACGTGCCGGGCGGGAAATGCAATTCCCAATGTTCCTAAGGCAATTAAAAGTGCTCCGGATCGAACAAAACTCAGGGCACCTAAAATTACACCGGCAACAACCAATGCGTAACTAGCAATTTTAATTACTCGAGAATCTAAGAACACGCGTCCACAACATTCGTAACTAGCATCGCTCGTGTCATCGGACCGACTCCACCTGGCATTGGAGCAACGAATCCAGCTTTCTCCATAACATCTGGATGAACATCTCCCAGCAAACCTGCATCTGTTCGTGAAATTCCAACATCGATTATTGCTGCTCCGGCTTTAATCATCGATGCATTAAGAAAGTGTGCCTGACCAATCGCTGCAACAACAATGTCTGCATTGCGGGTATGTAGTGCTAAATCTTTAGTGCCTGTGTGAGTCAACGTCACGGTTGCATTTTCTTGTTTGCGAGTAAGTAACAAGCCAAGGGGGCGGCCAACAGTTAGTCCGCGACCGATAACAGTAACTTCAGCACCTTTGAGTTCAACTTTGTAATGTTGTAATAGCGCAACAATTCCGCGAGGTGTGCACGGAAGTGGCGCGTCATATCCCGCGACCAATCTTCCTAAATTCATGGGGTGCAATCCATCGGCATCTTTTGCTGGATCGATTGCCTCAAGAATTGCTTGTGTATCAATTCCTTTTGGCATGGGCAATTGCACAATGTAACCAGTGCACTCTTTTGCATTATTGAGATCTTTAATCGCTGCGAGAATATCTGCTTGCGAGGCAGTATCGGCAAGATCTACACGGATTGATGTAACACCGACTTCTTGGCAATCACGATGTTTACCACCAACATATGAATGAGAACCCGGATCATCGCCAACTAAAACCGTGCCGAGTCCTGGCGTGATTCCTTTTTTCTTTAATTCAACAACTCGCAGCGCTAAATCTTTTTTAATTGATGCAGCTAAGGCCTTGCCATCGAGAATAGTTGCGCTCATGCTCTTATCTTATTGGCATTTATGCATGTGAGAAATGACGTGTGCCGGTGAAATACAAGCTAATTCCAGCCTGTTCTGCTGCTGCAATAACTTCCTCGTCTCGAACACTTCCACCTGGTGAAACAACTGCAGATATTCCTGCGGCAATCAGTATTTGTAAACCATCGGCAAAAGGGAAAAAAGCATCACTTGAAGCAACGCTTCCGGCGGCACGATTGCCGGCGCGCTTGACAGCGAGTTCGGCGCTATCAACTCGATTTACTTGACCCATACCAACACCAACGCTTGCGCCATCTTTTGCTAACAAAATTGCATTGCTTTTAACAGCTCGAACAGCACGCCAAGCAAATTCAAGATCTTTTAATGTTTCAGAAGAAACTTGCGGACCTGCAACTAACTTCCAAGATGATGGCGAATCACCTGGAGCGTTTATTTCATCTAACTCTTGGAGCAAAATTCCGCCGCTGACGCTCCGCATTTCAATTGAATTTAGAGCAGTTACTTCACATTGCACAATGCGAATGGAAGGCTTTTGACGAAGAATCTCAAGTGCTCCACTTTCATAACCTGGAGCAATCAGAACTTCAGTAAATATCTCTGATAATGCTTGCGCCATTTCTGTAGTAACAATTCGATTGGCTGCTACAACTCCCCCGAATGCCGAAACCGGATCGCATTGGTGGGCTTTTGAATAAGCAGTTGCAATATCTTTTCCAATTGCGATTCCGCATGGATTTGCGTGCTTGATTATTGCTACACACGGTTCTGTGTGATCAAATGCGGCGCGCCACGCAGCATCTGCATCGGTGTAATTGTTAAACGACATTTCTTTGCCATGTAATTGCTTGGAATCAACAATTCCCGCTGGACCGCCACTATAAATCGCAGCCGCCTGATGCGGATTTTCCCCGTAGCGCAGAACATTTTCTTGCTTAAATATTCTGCCAAACCACTCTGGCAAAACTGAGTTCTGATTACGACCAAGCCAGTTGGCGATGCTTAAGTCATATTCGGCAGTTATTCTAAAAACTTCTAGGGCCAAACTTTGACGCTCTTGTGCACTAAAGCCACCGGCAGAAATTGCTGCGATTAATTGATCGTATTGATCAGTTCTGCAGATAACACCAACTGATCCATGATTTTTTGCCGCTCCCCGCAGCATTGAAGGACCACCAATATCGATTTGTTCAATGCTTTCCTCAAAAGATGCACCGGATGCGATTGTTTCTGCAAATGGATAAAGATTGATAATTACCAAATCAAATGCTTCGATACCTAGATCCTTGATTGCAGACATATGTTCTGGGTTACTTTGATCTGCAAGAATTCCAGAGTGAATAATTGGGTGCAAAGTTTTGACTCTTCCACCCATTATTTCTGGAAATCCAGTAACCGTACTCACTTCGGTAACTTCAACGCCGGCAGCAGCAAGTGTTTTTGCTGTAGATCCTGTGGAAACAATTTGAATGCCGGCCGCACTAAGTGCTTTGCCAATTTCTTCTAATCGACTCTTGTCATAAACGCTAATGAGTGCCCTGCGGATAATTTTTCTATCACTCATGATGATTCTCCGTTGATGCCAACAAATCTGAAATGGTCGCAACGATGAGACCGCGTTCAACAATCTTAATGCGTTCATGCAAAAGTGCCTCAGTGTCATCATCGAGTACTGGCACCTCACGCTGGGCAATAACTTTTCCAGTATCCATGCCCGCATCAACCCAATGAATTGTTGCCCCTGTGACTACAGCTTTTGCTGCTAACGCATCTCGCACAGCATGGGCACCAGGAAAATTTGGCAAAAGAGCAGGATGACTATTAATAACCTTAAACGTTGAAACAAATTCAGATGCCAGAATTCGCATAAACCCCGCACTGACTACAAGTGTTGGATTAAGAGATTGCACAATCAAGAAAAGTTCTTCATCCCAGCTTTTACGATCACTGCTCATGGGGTGTGTAATTATTGGCACTTCGAGTACGGCGCACTTTGCAACCACTTGCGCCTTTGGTTGATCCGTTAAGACGCCGATTACGTTGCCCGAAATTTCTCCGCTATGCGTTGCCAGGATTATTGCTTCTGCTAGTGAACCTGTGCCTGATGCCAGAATCAAGATGCCTTTACTCACTTTATTTTTGCCTTGCGAGTAGGTAGCGATATTTGCGGAATAAATATGGCCAAAGCAATGCCGATTCCCATCTCAACTGCCACACTAAGAGGAAATTTCCATAAAGAAGGACCGACGGCAGACATTTCTTCTGTGAGCAAGGAACCACTTGCAAAATAAGTAAGAAGGAAAATGAGCAAAAGACTTACGAAATAACTCTGCCACAAAATCCTGGTACTTAAAGTAATTGTCCAACTTGCTAACAGAGCACCGGCCATGACGAAGAAAAATATTGAGAATAAAAATTGTGGATGCTCGGTGCTTGGAAGTGCTCCAAGAATCGGCAGAGCTGGAATTTGTGCCACGCTATGTTCTAGTGGGGAAACTAAAGTATTTGATCCAACTCCAAAGCCCGTGCCACTTAGATATGCCATTGATGAAACAGCTGCATTTGGTAGATACACAATGTTTATTAACAGCAGTAAGAATCCCCCGAAGATTCCTGGTCGCAAAACGGTTATCAAATCCTTAATTGTTGAAAGATGGATGAAGAGTGAAAATGCCAGGAACAAGGCGCTTACGCCTAGCAATAGCGCAACTATGCGTGTGCCAAAGTTTAAAGGTTGGGTGAGTGTGACTTTTTTACCCACTGTCAATGTTGTGAGATAAACGGCTGGAATTAGAATTGCAATTGCAAAATACCAAACTGGTCGAATTGCATCTGTCTTTGAAGCAACAATTAAGAGCTGGGCGATTAGGCAATAAATTAATGTGAAGTGAACACGTGCAATATTTACTAATTTAGACTCTTGATCTAATCGCTGAACTATTCGTGAAAATGAACTTCTAATTGCCAAAAATGGAAAGATTAAAGCGCCTAGAGGCAAGTATGAAAGATAACCTTCAACAGCTGCAGGTGGCAGGCTTAATGAGAATGGAATGTGATGAATACCCAGCCACACCCACATTGCTGCGCGAATTGGATCTGAAGTATTTCCAGTGATGCTTCCGGCAGTTGCCCATGCAATCAGAGTTAAGAATGAAATCGGAAGTAATACAAGTGCGATGCTGCGAAGAACTTGTGACAACGAGACCCACAGGACACGTTGAAACATCTGAATCAGCGCCCCAATATTGCGCGCATTAATTGCGCGCTCTCACTTGGTGTCTTACCAACTTTGACCCCAGCAGCTTCAAGTGCATCTTTCTTACCTTGCGCTGTTCCTGAAGATCCAGAAACTATTGCACCAGCATGTCCCATTGTTTTACCTTCGGGAGCTGTAAAACCTGCGACATAACCTACGACTGGTTTAGTGACATATTCGCTAATAAATGCAGCCGCGCGCTCTTCGGCGTCGCCACCAATTTCACCGATCATCACAATTGCTTGTGTATCTGGATCATCTTGAAATGCGCGCAAGCAATCAATATGCGTGGTTCCTATAACTGGATCTCCACCAATTCCTACCGCGGTGCTAAAACCAATATCTCGTAGTTCAAACATCATTTGATAGGTCAATGTTCCTGATTTTGAAACTAAACCAATTGGTCCGCTCTTCGTAATATCTGCAGGAATGATTCCAACATTAGATTTACCGGGACTAATGAGACCTGGACAATTTGGTCCAATAATTCGAGTTGTTCCTTTGCTCAGTGCATGTGCATAGAAACTTGCTGAATCGTGAACAGGAATTCCTTCAGTAATTACTACAACAAGTGGCATAGCTGCATCAATTGCATCAATAACCGCTGCTTTTGCAAATTTTGGTGGAACAAATACAACGGATGTGTTGGCTCCTGTCGCACTCATGGCTTCTGCAACAGTGTTAAAAACTGGCAATGTATGTCCATCAATATCAACACTTTGACCACCTTTGCCAGGGGTCACGCCACCAACAATTTTTGTCCCAGATGCAAGCATGCGCTTTGTGTGTTTAGTTCCTTCGGCGCCCGT
>JBIKPX010000024.1:0-11919 GCA_044357195.1 Candidatus Planktophila sp.
TTCCTTCATTCATTTGCGCATCAATGGTCAAATCAGGATCTTGTGCGTGTTGTGCGATAACGCCGTTGAATTTCTTCACGTACTCCAGCGCCCGGCGCATTACCTGTGGATTAGAGACGCAGTGTCCATCATCACTAAAGATGCGTACCTTGGCTGCACTATCTGCCATGGCGCCTATCTCTGAAAGTTCCTGACCATCTAGATTTTTAGTAACAGCACCAATCGGAAAGACATCACAGAGTCCAGCTTCAATTCCCAAACGCCTCACCTGTTCAACCACACCTGCTGTATCTGCAACAGGTGAAGTATTTGGCATTGCCGACAGCGCTGTAAATCCACCTTTGGCACCAGCGCGCGATGCAGACAGGACTGTTTCTGAATCTTCCTTACCTGGTTCGCGCAAGTGGGTGTGTAGATCAACTAAGCCGGGCAGAATAATTTTGCCGGTTGCATCAACAACAACTGCTTTGCTATCGGTTGGGTTTGAAAATCCCGCGATCTTTCCATCTGAAATGTACATATCTTTTTTAGAGCCATCACTTAATGTGCCACCTTTGATAAAATACTTTTTACTCATGCGAGTGCTCCTGATTCGATTCCTTCTCCAGTTAAGAGCGTATAAAGAATTGCCATTCGAACGCTGACGCCATTGCTAACTTGCTCGACGATTACCGATCTCGCACTATCTGCAACATCTGCTGTAATTTCTAATCCGCGATTCATTGGACCTGGATGCATGATGATTGAATCTTTCTTCATTCGTTTTACTCTGTCTGAGTTCAATCCAAAGTATCTTGAATATTCACGAGCGTTTGGGAAATAAAGTTCATTCATTCGCTCACTTTGAACTCGAAGCATCATGATTGCATCCACGTTTGGAATTAACTCATCAAAATCATAAGACACGTGGGCGCTCCAACTTTCAATTCCAACTGGCAACAAAGTAGGTGGAGCCACAACACTTACAGTTGCTCCAAGTTTGGAGAGTAACAAGACATTTGAGCGTGCTACTCGTGAATGCAATATGTCTCCAACAATGGCAACGTGTAATCCCTGCAAATTCTTTGAGCCTTGCATTAAATGTTTACGCAATGTGTAGGCATCTAGCAACGCCTGACTTGGATGTTCGTGAGTACCGTCGCCAGCATTTATGACAGTTCCCGACATCCACTTCGATGTGGCCAATCTGTGCGCAGCACCTGATGCCTGGTGGCGAATAATGACTGCATCTGCCCCCATTGCCTGCAGAGTTTGGGCCGTATCTTTCAAGGATTCACCTTTGCTGACGCTAGAACCCTTAGCGCTGAAGTTAATAACATCTGCAGATAAGCGCTTGGCTGCGGCTTCGAAGGAAATTCTGGTCCGAGTGGAGTCCTCTGCAAACAAATTTACAATCGTTCTGCCGCGAAGAGTTGGCAATTTTTTCATTGGAGCATCAGAAACACGAGCGAGTTCGGCTGCTGTATCTAGAATGGCGATTGCTTCGGCTTCGCTGAGATCATTTATTGATAATAAATGTTTCATAAATTGCCCGCCGTTTCAATTAGAACTTCATCAACGCCGTCAATTTCAGTCAGATGAACTTTGACCGACTGTTCTAAAGAAGTTGGTAAATTCTTACCAACATAGTCAGCTCTAATTGGAAGTTCACGGTGTCCGCGATCGACAAGAACAGCGAGTTGGACGGTGCGAGGACGACCAATTTCTCCGAGGGCATCAAGGGCAGCGCGAATAGTTCTTCCCGAGAAGAACACATCATCAATTAGCACTACGTCTTTGCCTTCAATTCCAGCAGGAGGAATTTTTGTGGGCATGAGAGCTCGTGGAGGGCGTAACCGAAGATCATCTCGATGCAAAGTAATATCTAAGGTGCCGACTGGAACAGATTTAGATTCAATGCTTTGAATTATCGTTGCAATGCGATGAGCTAAATGTGCACCGCGTGTTGGTATCCCGAGCAAAACGAGATTATTAGATCCACCATTGCGTTCAAGGATCTCATGGGAAATGCGAGTTAAGGCTCTGGCTATATCTGCCGGCGGCAGGGCAACACTCATGTAAATCTCCTTCCCCACCTCGCAGGATGGGTCGTTAAAGGATGCTGGCGAAGAATAGCATTAAAAAACACACCCCTGTGGACAGGCAAAGATCGGCGTTTCACTCTTGTTCTAGATTGCGTACTTATGAGTACACATGAAAACACCAGCGTAGGCGCACAGAAGTTAGGTCATGCACTAAGAGAAGTGCGACGAGCCAGAAAATGGACTTTGGCAGATTTTGAAAAAGCTAGTCATGGTCGTATCAAGGCTGTGGTAATTGGTTCATATGAACGGGGCTCGCGTTCGATTTCTGTAGATAAGTTGCAAATGATCGCAGATATATATGCAGTTCCAGTGGGAGCATTTTTCAAGCAAAGTGCGTTGGAAAATTCATCCCTTGAAATACCTAACGTAATTATTGATTTGAGGAAAATGCGAGAGGAACTGAATCTTCATTCAAGCAAAATGCTTACCCTTTTAGATCAATTTTGTTGTGGCATAATTAATTTTCGCAAGGATTGGAATGGGGAAATACTCTCACTACGTAAAAATGATTTAACTTTCTTGGCAATTATGAGCGAAACTAGCGCCGAAAATCTTCTACAAATACTGGCAAGCAAACACGTTCTTTTTAACCTTAAAGATTGAGATCCCCGCGGATGGATGAGATGCGACCTAAAACACCGTGAATATAGCCAGAGGATTCCTCAGTCGAGAGCTCCTTTGCAAGAGCAAGTGCTTCATCAATAGCCACTGCATCAGGGACATCTTCTTGCCACAATATTTCATAAATTCCAATGCGAAGGACATTTCTATCCACTGCTGGCAGGCGATCCATATCCCAGCCCTGTGCATATGTTGAAATTAACTCATCGATCTTGCGCTTATGAGCGTCTACGCCAGAGATAAGAGTTTTTGTGTAATCGCGGATTGGACGAGCATCTGGACCTTCTTCAACCACGTCACGAAGTGCCAATAATTCTGTAGAAGCTTTACCGCGAATGTCAGATTCGTAGAGAAGATCTAAAGATTGTTTACGGGCTTTACTTCGTGCCGACACTGTTAAGCGCGACCTTGGTATGAACCATCTCTGGTGTCAACCAGAACTTTTTCGTCTTGCTTAATAAATAATGGAACTTGAATTTCAATACCAGTTTCAACTGTTGCTGGCTTAGTTCCACCCGATGAACGATCGCCTTGAATACCAGGCTCAGTGTAAGTAATTGTAAGTTCAACTGAAGCAGGCAATTCAATGTACAGAGGATTTCCCTCATGAACGGCAACAATTGCTTCAGTATTTTCTAACATGTAGTTCGCTGCGTCACCAACAGTTTGAGCAGAAATATTTGTCTGATCAAAGGTCTTGTTGTCCATGAACACAAAATCTTCGCCATCTTTATATAAAAAGTTCATTTCTCGCTTTTCTAGAATAGCAACTTCAATTTTAACTCCAGCATTGAAGGTTTTATCAACAACTTTTCCTGTAAGAACTGACTTCAGCTTGGTGCGCACGAATGCTGGACCTTTGCCGGGTTTGACATGCTGAAACTCAACTACATTCCATAGTTGACCGTCGATGTCGAGTGTCATTCCATTCTTAAGATCATTTGTTGACGCCACTTGTATAACCACGCTTTTCTTATATCAGGCCATTGTGGCCAGGCTATCGATTCCCGATAGTCAAGGGTGTAAGGATACCTGCTAAAGCGCTAATGAAATAATTAGCAAAACCAGCGCTGATTACAAGAGAGCTTTAAGTGCACTCATCGCCAATGCATATGAATTTGGGCCGAATCCGCCAATTGTTCCATTGGCCACTCCTGAAATAACAGATGTATGTCGAAATTCTTCACGAGCTAATGGATTTGATAGATGAACTTCGATTAGTGGGGATTTCACCAATTCTGCGGCATCGCGAATCGCATATGAATAATGCGTGAAAGCAGCAGGATTAATAATTACTGGGTAAGAATTATCGGCAGCTTCGTGAAGCCAAGAGATGATCTGTGCTTCGTCATCGCTTTGACGCACATCGGCCGTAAAACCGTGAGAGGTAGCCGCAGACTCAATTAAATTAACTAATTGCGGATAACTCAAATCTCCGTAGATAGATGAGTCGCGAATATCTAGACGCGAAAGATTAGGTCCATTGATTACGAGTACTTTCATCTGGCTATTTTCTCATAAGCCTTAGCAACTTGATCAGTACTAAGACCTTCGATTCTCTGTGTCTTGCCAACTCCTGAAATGCCTACAAATCGAAGTGTGTTTCCACGTGATTTTTTGTCAACACTCATAAGGGCCTGTAATTGAGGTAAAGCAGCGCGATCATACGTCGTTGGTAGTCCAAGTTTTTCTAAAAGAGAAATATGCTGCTGGACGATTTCCTCATCGAGCCCACAATGCATCTGTGAAAGGTGGGCTGCAAAAACCAGTCCAATTGAAACTGCTTCACCATGTCGCAATGCATACTTGCTGTGCCGTTCAACTGCGTGCCCAAGGGTGTGACCATAATTCAATATTTCTCGCCCAAAACTCTCTTTGAAATCTGAACTGACAACACCTGACTTAACAGCGACAGATTTTTCAATCAATTGATTGATCATTTCATAGTTGTTTCGGTCGCGTTCTAACTCAAAATTCTCCATCAATTCCAGAATAGATTGATCTCCAATAAATCCTGTCTTTATAACTTCGGCTAAACCAGCTGCAATATCTCGATCTGAAAGAGTTTTAAGCCATTTCGAATCAATGATTACTTTACGCGGAGAGTGAAAAGCTCCGATTAAATTCTTGCCATAATCGCTATTGATTCCCGTCTTGCCTCCAACGGATGCATCAACCATTCCAGCCAACGTCGTTGGTATAGCAATCCAATCAATTCCTCTTAACCATGTTGCGCTAAGAAATCCTGCAGCATCCGTAATTGTTCCTCCACCGATAGCAACGACGAGATCAGAACGTGTAAAACCAGCTGCTCCCATCCAATCCCACATCTGTGCAAGTGTTTGCGCCGACTTGGCAGATTCCCCATTAGGCAGGGCAAAGTAGTGAATCTCATTGTCAACAGATAGTTTTGGAATGTGATCTTTTTGAGACTCGGAATAGAAAATGGCAATTCGATCGTATTTTGAAATGCTCGAAGTGAGCTTTACAAGCCAATCATCACCAATCACAACATCGTATTGATGTTCTGATGTAACAGTGATTGTGCTCATGCGAGAAGTGTAACAATCGCCGTGGCAGCTTCGTTCGGGGTTAATTTATCCGTAAGTAGCTGATGGTGGGCTAAAGATTCATAAACTGGTCTGCGTACATTCATTAGTTCTTGCCATTGTGCCCGAGGATTACCCAAAAGCAATGGTCTGTCACGATTGAATCCAACTCGTGGTGCTGCGCCAGCTAGTGTGACATCTAGAAAAACAACTGGTGAGCCACTTGCTTTAATTGCTCCTTGGGCGACTGTTGATAAGGGCGCTCCGCCACCCAAACTTAAAACACCCGTGTGATCATCTAATTGTTTGAGAAGTACCTGCTCTTCAATCTCTCTGAAATATGGTTCACCTTTATCTACAAATATTTCACCAATGCTCTGCTTTTCTTGCTCAGCAATTACTGTGTCCGTATCAACAAATTTGTCGTTCAGTAATCTTGCCAGAGATTTTCCAACGCTTGATTTTCCAGCTCCCGGTGGCCCGATCAAAATTACGCGTGGGGGCATTTTTATTTAAAACGTAGATTTTCCATGTAGGACAAGTAATTTCGACGAGTTTCAGAAACGCTGTCTCCCCCGAATTTCTCGAGTACAGCTTCAGCCAGAACAAGTGCGGCCATTGCTTCTGCAACAACTCCTGATGCCGGTACAGCGCACACATCTGATCGTTGATTGATTGCTTTCGCTGCTTCTCCGGTAGCTACATCAATAGTGTCTAAAGCTTTGGGTACAGTAGAAATTGGTTTCATCGCAACACTAATTCGCAATATTTCACCGTTAGACATTCCGCCCTCTGTGCCACCAGCGCGATCAGTTCTGCGCACAATTTTTCCTGCATTATTTTTTTCAATTTCATCATGTGCCGAAGAACCTCTCCGAGTAGCCGTGAGGAATCCATCTCCAATTTCAACACCCTTAATCGCTTGAATTCCCATCATGGCACCGGCTAATCGAGAATCTAATCGACGATCCCAATGCACGTGCGAACCTAATCCAGGCGGAACATCAAAAACCAAAACTTCGCAGACTCCCCCGAGTGTGTCCCCATCTGAGTGAGCCTTCTCTATTTCATTAACAATAAGTGCACTTGTTTTCGCATCGGCGCATCTAACTGGATCTGCATCAATCTTTTCTTGATCATTCTTTCCTGGCAACGGTGCATCTTCTGCAACACGAACGCCACCAATTGAAACCACATGACTGAACAATGTTATGCCAACGCTTTGTTCTAGAAATGCACGTGCGATTGCACCTAATGCAACACGTGCTGCCGTTTCTCGAGCGCTAGCTCGTTCTAAAATCGGACGCGCATCTGTGAAATCGTATTTTTGCATGCCAACCATGTCAGCATGTCCTGGACGAGGTCTAGTCAGTGGAGCATTACGAGCCATGCCTTCTAATTCAGAATCATCAATCGGATCGGCAGACATAACCTTTTCCCACTTAGGCCATTCAGAGTTACCAACTTCTATTGCTATCGGTCCGCCTTGAGAAATTCCTAATCGAATTCCACCTTTGATTGTAATTTTATCTGCTTCAAAATTTTGTCTGGCTCCACGTCCAACGCCAAGTCTGCGTCGTGCTAAATCTTTATCAATATCATGGGTTGTAATTTTTATATGCGCAGGAAGCCCTTCGACAATAGCCGTCAGGGCTGGACCATGTGATTCACCTGCAGTTAGCCAACGCATTGTCCTATTGTGGCAGAAGAAAAGCGATCGGGGCGTATAAATAAAGCCCACTTGCGAGAAAGATATCCGGGGCCATTGCAATTCGATATGGAAACTTTCGATAGATTAATAAATGTAGGCAAATATGTGCCACAAGAGCCAACCACAACGAGATGAAGAAGATTTCAACTGACCTTAGCCCCGTATCAAAGAACGCTAATGCCAGCACAGAAATCAGTTTTACATCTCCGAACCCAAAGCCTCCTGCTTTATCAAATGCATTACTCAGTAGGTATAGCGCTGTGAAGATCGCAAAAAAGCTGATGCCAGAAATCGGATCCATATATGCGTTCGGTAGTAGAACTGAAAAAATGATGAGAGAGGCTGAAAAATAGAGAAGTTTGCGATTGCGAATTTTATGGATCTTTAGATCTTCAATCGAAATGCTTAATGCAAAAGAGAGCACGATGATGACATACACAATTTGCATATTTGGAGCGTAATGCGCTGGCTCGCAATAAAAACTGCAGTGTGGATAACCTAATTAGCGGATAATTCTCGCTTTAAAAAGGTAGATAGCTCTTCTCGATCAATATCGATTCCCGTGAATAATCTAATCTGCTCAATTCCTTGCGCGATCAAGAGATCTAATCCACTAATTACGGGAGAACCAGCATTTGTCCAAGCCGAAGCAAATTGAGTAGGCCATGGGTTATAAATTACATCAAAAAAAGTTCCATTTGGTTTATGGGACAACTCGTGTGCGAATGAATCCAAAACTGCTTTAGGAGTTGTATTGATAACTAAATCGGATTCATAGAAATCATTAGTAAATTGCCACGGCAGAAACTTCATGGTGGCTGTATTCACAGATGCGTGCATCGACGCTTCGCGCTCAGAATTTCTGTGAAGGACCGATATTGATGTTTTTGCATCATCAAATGCGGCAGCCGCAGCACGCGCCGTTGCACCTGAACCCACAATAAGTACCGTTTTCGGTTTGCTCGAATTCTCTTTGTACCAGGCGTTTTGAAATCCAAGAACATCAGTTGAATGCAAACTCCACGAATTTCCTTGTCTAATTAGAGTGTTTCCGGATTGAATTCTTTTCACTAAAGGATCAATTACTTCAGCAACTGAAAGTACCTCTTCCTTAAGGGGCATAGTGAGTGAAAATCCTGTCCAGTCCTTTGTTTTATCGCTTAAGAATTCACCTAACGATCCTGCAGGGACATCAAAAGAGCCGTACTTACCCGAAATTTTAAGATGTTTGTATGCGCTCATATGAAGCCGCGGAGAAAGAGAGTGAGAAATTGGAGAACCTAAAACAGCAGCATTAATCACTTGAATGCTCCCGCCTTTCGATTCTTTATATATAACGCTTTCCATTGATTGAACTCGTTTATATCTGCTGTGAACCTAGTATCACCGGGACTAACTGTAACGAAATACAACCAGTTGCCGATGGCTGGATTAATTGCAGCCTTAATTGCATCTAATCCGGGGTTTCCGATAGGCCCAGGGGGTAACCCGTATTTTCGATAAGTGTTAAATGGGGATTTTAGAAGAGTTGATTTTGTACTAAGAAAAATATCTCCTCGGATCTTCTGTGCATAATGAATTGTTGAATCCATTTGCAGTGGCATTCCAATTCTCAACCTATTTTTGATCACTGCTGAAACCTTTGTGAAGTCCTGCAAACCGCCCTCGGCTTGAATGATTGATGCAATAACAATCAATTCTTGGGGCGTAAACTTAGGATTATCAGAAAGTCCTAAAGTAGCCACCTGTTGCTCGAAACGTTTAATCATCGATTCAAGAGCTTGTTTAGCAGAAATCTCCTTTGTGAAACTGTATTGAGCTGGAAATAGAACCCCCTCAAGAGAAGTAAATCCTTTAGGCAATTTAACTTGCCTCGCAGCTTGCAAAACATCTGCTTGCGCAAAACCGTTTTCCTCTAACTCTTTGAAGATTTCTGTATTCCAACCACCTTCAAAAACCCTGATTAAGTTTGGCATTCTGGTCGAATCCAACAATTGCTCTAAGGCCTGTCTCGCCGAGATTTTTGAATTAAGTTGATGAATACCTGGTGCGATCCTTGTAGATCTGGCATCAGAAACTGCCACTTTAAAAAAACTCTGAGAAGATTCAATAATGCCAAGGCTAAAAAGCTGTGTTGCAATTTGTGAACCAGTTGAGCCCTCTGCAATTGATACATCTACCAATGGTTCAGATGCGGTGATTGATCGATCGGAGAAATCACTAATTGAGGCACCTGATAATCGATATTCATGAACTAGAAGAGTGAACACTGCCACTGCGAAAAATGCAGCCACAACTCTTACTAATTCACTCTTTTTCATTGAGATTGATTCCTTTTTTCAATCGCTATTGCCTGTTCTAGAATTGCCACTGCTGCCATTTGATCTATCGCAGACTTGCTTTCGCGCGAATTCATACCTGAATCTTTGAGTTGTCTAGCAGCACTTACCGTTGAAAGTCTTTCGTCAATCATCGAGCAAGCGATATTGGTGCGGGTGGCAACTTCTTCCTTGAAATCTTCAGCTTTTTGCATTGAAATACTGGATTCACCAGAAAGATGCCTTGGCGATCCAACGTAAATATGGATTGGTTCATACTCTGCAACAAGTGCGATTATTTGTTCCCAGAGATCCGCGTCTTTACACTTCAAAGTTGTTACAGGAGTTGCAAGAATTGCATCTGGATCACAGACTGCAACGCCTATACGCACATCCCCATAGTCAAAGGCCATGCGTCGCCCTCGAAGCATCTTATTTTCCAGAAATAGCGTGTTCGATAGTTGTGAGTGCTTCATTAATTTTTGAAACATCAACGCCGCCGCCTTGAGCAAAATCATCTTTGCCGCCACCGCCACCGCCTAATACCGCTGAACCAATCTTGACTAAGGCGCCAGCCTTTATTCCGCCTGCGCGCGCTTCTTCGCTTGTGGCAACTACCAAAATAGGTTTTGAATCCGTAACGCTGATAAGGACAACTACACCACTTGGTGTCTTGCTCCGTAAATCTAAGGCGATAGTTCGCAGATTTTCACTATTTATTCCATCGGAGATCTGAGCCGAAATCAATGCCAGTGAACCAATATCTTTCTTAGTCTTTAACAACTCTGAGCTCTTAGCCAACGCAGCATCTGTTCGTAATGTGGCTAATTCTTTCTCGATATCTTTCATTTTCGAAATCAAATCTGAAATACGCTCTGGTAATTCTTCAGTTCGTGCGCCCTTGATAATCTCTGTCAGAGAACTTAGCAATACGTGTTCGCGAGCTAAGAATTTATATGCATCAACGCCAACTAAAGCTTCTACACGTCGCACTCCAGCGCCAATTGATGATTCACTCAATAATTTAATTAATCCAAGTTGACCAGAACGGGCAACGTGCGTACCACCACATAATTCTCTGGCCCAATCTCCCACGCTGACTACGCGCACTTGATCACCGTATTTTTCACCGAAAAGAGCCATCGCTCCCAGTTTCTTGGCATCGGCTTGGCTCATTACTTCGGCGCTTACTTCAAGATTATCTAGAAGCAAAGTGTTTACTCGTGACTCAACGTCATTGAGTACGGAATCTGGAACTGCACCCGTGGCAGGAAAATCAAAACGAAAACGCCCTGGTGAGTTTTCAGAACCTGCTTGTGTTGCAGTTTCGCCGAGAATTTCTCTAAATGCTTTGTGAACCATATGTGTTGCTGTGTGAGCGCGTGAAATAGCACTGCGCCTTTCAATATCAATCTGCGCCAATACTTGTGTTCCCGCTTCAATTGCACCGCTACGGACTCGTCCACGGTGCACACTTATTCCTGGAACAGGAGTTTGCACATCATCGATTTCGATGACTGCTCCATTTGCCAGAGTAATTAGCCCGCCATCTGCTAACTGGCCACCACCTTCTGCATAAAAAGGAGTCCGATCTAAAATAACTTCGATTTCATCGCCAGATTTAGCTGATTGCACTGCAACACCATCGTTTACTAAAGCTTTGATAACCGCTTCGCTTTCGACATGCGTGTAACCAATAAAGGATGTCAAACCATGTGAATCGGCAATTGAGCGATAAACACTGACATCTGTGTGACCGCTCTTTTTTGCCTTAGAGTCCGCTTTTGCGCGATCTCGTTGCTCTTTCATTAAACGGCGGAACCCATCTTCATCAACTTCAAGTCCTTCTTCGCGAGCCATTTCAAGAGTGAGATCAAATGGGAAACCATAGGTGTCGTGCAATTTAAATGCAGCATCACCAGATAATTTTTTACCTTTGCTCTTCTTTATCGATGCACTTTCAACTTCAAAAATAGATGTTCCACTCTTGAGGGTTTGCAAGAAAGTATCTTCCTCAGCCTGTGTAACTGCCAGGATGCGATCACTCTCTGTTTTCAGTTCTGGATACTGAGGTGACATGGCGCCTATTGCAGCCTTTGTTAACTCATTCATGATCAAATCATCTGAACCAAGCAAACGCATATTGCGAATGGTGCGACGCATCATTCGGCGCAATACATAGCCTCGACCTTCATTGCCAGGTGTAACACCATCGCCGATAAGCATCGCTGAAGTTCGAGCATGGTCTGCAACTACGCGTAATGCAATATCTGACTTCTCATTTTTCCCATATTTAACGCCAGTAAGTTCGGATGCTCGATTAAGAATTTGTGCAGTTGTATCAATTTCATAGATATTTTCAACGCCTTGTAAAAGCGCTGCCATGCGCTCTAAACCAAGACCTGTATCAATACTCTTTGCAGGAAGTTCACCTAAAATAGGAAAATCATTTTTACCAGAACCAGCTCCACGTTCATTTTGCATGAAAACTAAATTCCACACTTCCATATACCGATTCTCATCAGCAATTGGTCCGCCTTCACTGCCGTATTCAGGTCCACGGTCATAATAAATTTCAGAACAAGGTCCGCACGGTCCAGGAACTCCCATTGACCAGAAGTTATCGTCCATTCCTC
>JBIKPX010000029.1:0-9857 GCA_044357195.1 Candidatus Planktophila sp.
CTCTGCGCTGAATGCGATCTAGCGGTATCCCAATTTTCTTATTCCAAATTTGTACGGCCTCATCATCATCGTGAAAGACAGTGACCCATAACTTTGATTCGGCAAAACCATAGCCACCCTCAGAAATAGGACGAGTCAACAAGTCCCATGCCAGGGCAATTGCGCCCTCCTTGAAGTAATCGCCGAAAGAAAAATTGCCACACATTTGGAAAAAAGATGCGTGACGAGTTGTTTTTCCTACTTCATCAATATCTAGAGTTCGAACGCATTTTTGAACCGATGTTGCTCTCTTATACGGCGGAGTTACTTCTCCAAGAAAAAAAGGTTTGAAAGGAACCATTCCAGCATTGACCAACAATAAATTTGGATCATCAGCAATTAATGAAGCTGAAGGAACAACCGTATGAAGTAAACCTTCGCGGTTATCTGATTCGAAGAAGCGCAGCCAGCGCGAACGGATTTCGGCGGATTCCACGTGGGCAGATCACTCAGCCTTCTTCTTCTTCTTTTTCTTCGAACGAACTTTGCCCATTTGCGCAGCAGATACGAGAGCTCCAGCTACTTTCAAAGCAGGACCACTCTTATCTATAAAATCAGAAGTTGCGCTCGTAATTTTTTCGGAAATATCTTCCACATTTTTTGTCATGCGATTAAAACTTTGCAGTGGTCCATTTACCAAGGTGACAGTTGTGTGAACTTCCTCAATCAACGGGGTAGCTTCATCAGTAACAGCCTTGAGAGAAGTTTTGGCTTCATCAATAAAACGTCCAACGCGGATGACTGCATAGCTAACCGCAATTGCGATAACAAGAAGAGATGACGCCGCAATGATTGTTGCAATTCCACCTGGGCCCATGACTTCCTCCTTGATTTACGAACCTATTTACGAATAAGCCCAGCCTACCCGATTGCCTTACTTGGCTCCCTCTTTTGGTGCCCCATCAATTCCACTCTCTTTTCGTTGCGCAGGAGTAATCGGAGTTGGCGCTCCAGTAAGTGGATCTGCGCCACTGGCTGTTTTAGGAAAAGCGATTACTTCACGAATGGAATCTGAATGAGAAAGCAGTGCGCACAATCTATCTAATCCCAGAGCAATTCCTCCGTGTGGAGGTGGGCCATAATTAAATGCCTCCAGTAAAAACCCAAACTTACTTGCGGCTTCTTCATCACTTAATCCGATTACCGTAAATACATCTTTTTGCATCTCACGATCATGAATACGAATCGATCCACCGCCTAGTTCCGTTCCATTAAGAACGATGTCATAGGCATATGCCAATGCACTCGCAGGATCTTTAGCAAAAGTTTTCGCAAACTCTGGCTTTGGCCCAGTAAATGGATGGTGCACCGCAGTCCAACCACCATCATCTGTTGGTTCAAACATTGGCGCGTCAACAATCCAAACGAATTCCCATCGATTTGTTTCAATAAGATTGCAACGTTTTCCAATTTCAAGACGAACGGCTCCAAGCAAATTCAGCGATGCGGTGCGCTCACCAGCTGCAAAGAAAATTGCATCTCCAGGCTTAGCGCCAACGTGTGCTGCAATACCGGCTTGTTCAGATTCAGTTAAGTTCTTAGCAACTGGTCCCCCAAGAGTTCCATCTGCTGCAACCAAAATGTATGCAAGTCCTTTAGCACCACGTGCTTTGGCCCAGTCTTGCCACGCATCTAATTCACGACGAGGAGAATCTGCGCCCCCTGGCATTAACGCAGCACCTACATATGGTGCTTGGAAAACTCTAAAGGTGGTGTCGGCAAAATAACTAGTGCAATCCACGAGTTCTAAATCAAAGCGCAAATCTGGTTTATCAGATCCATATCGCGCCATTGCATCAAGATATGTCATACGAGGAATTGGCAAAGTGATCTGGTAGTCAAGAACTTCTTTCCAGACCTTAACTAAAATCTTTTCAGCCACGGCCAATATGTCTTCTTGATCAATGAAAGACATTTCGATATCTAGTTGCGTAAATTCTGGTTGTCGATCTGCCCTGAAATCCTCATCGCGGAAACAGCGCGCTATTTGATAATACTTTTCCATTCCAGCAACCATCAATAATTGCTTAAAGAGCTGTGGAGATTGAGGTAAGGCATACCAACTACCTGGTTGCAAACGAACTGGAACTAAGAAATCTCGCGCTCCTTCAGGTGTTGAACGAGTGAGATATGGAGTTTCGATCTCAAGGAAGGTTTCATCTTCCATAACTCTGCGAATAGTTGAGGTAACTTTTGAACGTAAACGTAAGTTCGCAGCAGGACCTTCGCGTCTTAAATCTAAATAGCGATATTTCAATCGAACTTCTTCTGAGATTTCTACGTCATCGCCGCTATCGACAGGAAATGGCAAAGCTGATGATTCGCTTAAAATTTCAACATCATCGCCCATCACTTCGATGGCACCAGTTGGAACAGCAGAATTCTCATTTCCTGAAGGTCTAGCAACAACTTCACCAGTTATTTTTAAACACCATTCAGCGCGCAACGCACCTGCGATTTTTTCATCACGAATAACTACTTGCACCCAACCAGTTGCATCACGGAAATCAATAAATGCCACACCGCCATGATCGCGGCGTCTGGCAACCCAACCTGCAAGAGTCACGTTTTGGCCAACGTGGGATGCTCGAAGCGTTCCAGCCCCATGTGTGCGCAACATTTAACAGCCTCTTTTTCTAAAGTTAATTAATTACCAGAAACACTTCGAAGATGCTCCTGTAAGGAGGTAAGAGTAACCGAAGATGTCTTGCCCGTGCTCATCTGCTTAAGCTCCACAATTCCACTTGAGATTTCACTATCACCTAGGACTAATACGTACTGCGCATTACTTTTATCCGCGGCTTTCATAGACCCTTTCAAGGCGCGATCACCGAACGAAATCTCAACTCTCAAACCTGCTTTTCGTAACTCTTGAGAAAGGGTTAATGCCTTTGCTTTGCTTTCATCGCCCAAAGGAATGATGAATAAATCAGAAGTGAACTGCTGATCAAATGAAATACCTTCAGCATCTGCAGCCAGTACGCAACGATCAATACCTAAACCAAAGCCAATGCCGGAAAATTCTTGTCCGCCCAATTGCTCCATAAGTCCGTCATAACGACCGCCACCACCGATGCCCGATTGAGCACCCAGTAATTCGTGTACAAATTCAAAGGTTGTTCCGGTGTAGTAATCCAAACCGCGGACCATACGTGGATTAATGATGTAATCAACATTGAGTGCAGTTAGGTGCTTTTGCACTTGCTTAAAATCCTTCAAAGAATCCGCAGACAAGAAATCAAGCAGTAATGGTGCATCAACCATCTGACTCTTGATCTCATCGCGCTTATCATCAAATAGGCGCAGTGGATTGATACCTGCTCGGGTGCGAGTAGCTTCATCTAAATTCAATTTTTCAATGAATTTTACTAATTCGACCCTGTGTTTAGCCCGTGATGCAGAATCTCCTAGAGATGTAATTTCTAAGCGATATTTTCTTAATCCGATTGCTTTGAATCCAGCATCTGCAATGGCGATAACTTCTGCGTCCAATGCAGCATCTTGAATACCAATTGCTTCGATGCCTACTTGGTAAAATTGACGATACCTTCCTGCTTGCGGACGTTCTGCTCGAAAAAATGGACCACTGTAATAAAGTTTTACTGGAAGTTGGCCGCGGTCTAATCCATGTTCGATAACTGCCCGCATTACTCCGGCTGTTCCTTCTGGGCGAAGAGTGATTGAACGTCCACCACGATCTTCAAAGGTATACATCTCTTTTGAAACAACATCTGTTGATTCGCCAACGCCGCGGGTGAACAACTCTGTATCTTCAAAAACTGGCAATTCAATTAATTCATACCCTGCATTTTTTGCGGGCTCAAGTAATGCCTGACGAACTGATTCAAATTTTCTAGATTGTGGTGGAACATACTCGCTGACACCTTTAGGCGCCTGGATTTGATTTGCTTTACTCATCGCCTGCCTGATTTCTTTGCAGCATCGATTAGATAGGGATTAGTTTTTCTCTCATGAGCAATGGTTGTATCTGGACCATGTCCAGGAAGAACTCGAAGATGATCTGCAAGTGTCAACACTTTATTAACGAGAGTCTCTTGCATGTCACTTGCCGAACCAGAAGGTAGGTCAGTGCGACCAATGGCTCCGGCGAATAAAACATCACCACTGATGAGAACTTCATCATCGACTGTAAACATCAAGGACCCTCGAGTATGTCCCGGGGAATGAATTGCTCGAAACTTCATTCCTAGCATTTCGAGTTCAGCTCCATGTCGTAATTCTCTTACATCACTAGGTTCAACAAAGTTCATTGCGCTTAATGTCGCTAGAAATTCAGCACCGTGAGCGCGTTCTGGATGCAAAAGTAGCGCTCGATCTTCACTATGGATGTATGTAGGGATGCCATAACCATCAGCAATGGGCACTATCGAAAATGTGTGATCTAAATGTCCGTGAGTGATGATTGTGGCAACGGCTTTGAGTTTGTGTTCATCTAAAACCATAGACACTGTGTCAGAAACATCAGGCATACCTGGATCAACGATGATGCATTCACCCCCTGGGGCATCAGCAATAATCCAACAATTAGTGGCGAACATTGGGGCTGCGAAGGAGGTGATAAACACGGTGATTTCCCTTCGACTACGCCTATTTATGGAGCTAGTTACGCGGGAAATTTCGCCGCGCTCATAGGTACAGGGTACCTTTTACCTTCACTAAGCCGCCTGACCAACTCGACGAAAGACTCTGCGTAATCAGAATCAAAGTTAATGAGGTCCAATAGCGAAGATCGAAATCGATTAACGCGCTGAAGGGAAGACCATGTCCGACGTAACTCCAACTCCTCTTTCAATTCCATCATCTGCAGCCTCTGCACTCATTGGTGATCCTGCAAAATTTGGTTATGTAGCACCAGATGGAACGGTCTTCGTTAAAACTTCAGCAGGCGATAAGGCAGTTGGTTCATATCCCGGAAAGAGCGCGGACGAAGCACTGGCTTACTTTGTAAGAAAATTTGAAGCAGTTGCATCAGAAATTGTTCTACTGGCAGCACGCATTACAAGTGGTGCGATGGTTCCATCTGATGCAATCGCCTCTGTTAAAAAACTACGCGATCAAGTTAAAGAAGTTAATGCAGTCGGCGATCTTGAGGCCCTTGCAAACTCTGTTGAGCAACTTGAACCACTTATTGAAGGTCATCGCGGCGCCTATGAAGCGAAGAAGGCTGCAGCAGAAGCTGAAAAATCTGCAAAGCGCGCTCAGGTTTTAGTTGAGAAAGAAAAAATTGTTGTTGAAGCTGAGTCACTGGCACTATCTGAGAGCTGGAAAACCACAGGTGATCGACTCAAAGAATTACTAACGGAGTGGAAATCAGCGCCTCGTTTGGATAAGAAAACTGATGCAGATTTGTGGAAGCGATTTTCAGCATCTCGCAACAAATTTGATAAGCGACGTAGAACTCACTTTGCTAACTTGGAAGCAACTACTTCTGTTGTAACGGATGCAAAGAAGAACCTAGTTACTCAAGCAGAACAATTGGCAACATCTACCGAATGGGTTCCAACTGCCAAGGCCTTTAAGTCTCTGATGGATCAGTGGAAAGCTGCCGGACGAGGCAAGCCATCTGATGATGCAAAACTATGGGCTCGATTTAAAAAAGCTCAAGACCAATTCTTCCAAGCGAAAAACGCTGACTTAGAAAAGCGCGAAGTAACAATGGGCACAAACCTGGCAAAGCGAGAAGAACTCATTATCCAAATCGAGGCACTTCTTCCTTTCACCGATGTGAAGGATGCTAAAAATAAGTTTAGAGATCTTGCCCGCTCATGGGAGAAAATCGGAATGACTAATCGCGATAAGCGATCAGCTCTAGATGCTCGCGTAAGTGTCGTAGAGGATGCGATTAAGTCAGCCGAAGCTGAAATCTGGCGTAAAACCGATCCAGCAGCCAAAGCACGCGCTGCAGAAGTTGTCGCTCAACTTCAAGGTGCAATCGATAATTACGAAAAAATTGCGGCCAAGGCAACAACTGCAGGTAATGCTAAAAAAGCAACTGAAGCTTTGGAATCAGCCGCTGCAAGACGTATCTGGTTAGAAGAAGCACAGAAATCTCTGGCTGAATTTAGTTAATTATTGGTCGTTCGATAAACGTCGTACACACCCTCAATAGATCTAACCGCTGTTAAAACTGCATCCAGATGCGTGGCATCAGCCATTTCAAATGTAAACCGTGAAATTGCAACACGATCTTTTGTGGTGCTGACCGCTGCGCTAAGAATATTGACTTGCTGTTCAGATAATGTGCGAGTCACATCGGCGAGTAAACGCGCCCTATCTAGTGCTTCAACTTGAATGTTTACTAAGAATAAACTTGAAGCACCTTCTAGCCACTTCACCCCAACAATGCGATCACTTTGGTGCGTGTGTAGATCATCAGCATTAACGCAGTCAGATCGATGCACTGATATTCCACTGCCACGAGTAATAAAACCCATGATTGGATCTCCTGGAACCGGAGTGCAGCAGCGAGCAAGCTTTACTAATACATCATTTATTCCTTCAACCTTAATTGCACTACTAGAACGTTTGGCAACTGGAGCTCCCCCAGGAATAAAATCCATTGTGGGTTCAGGATGGGAATCTTCAACACCCATAAATTGAACTAACTTATCGATGATCGCAGCCGATGAAACATGGCCGTCGCCAACGGCTGAATACAACGCAGAAATATCTGGGTATCTCAACTCGTGTGCAAGTTCGAGTAATGCATGGCCCGCAAAGATTTTTTGTAGAGGCAATCCTGCTTTGCGCATTTGGCGCGCAATAGATTCGCGGCCCGCTTCAATTGCTTCTTCGCGGCGCTCTTTGCTAAACCACGCTTTGATCTTTGATCGAGCACGTGGACTCTTAACAAAATTGAGCCAATCACGAGATGGCGCCGCGGACTCACTCTTATTGGTTACAACTTCAACAACATCTCCGTTGTTCAAACGAGTATCAAGTGGAATCAAACGTCCATTTACCTTCGCACCCGCACATCTATTGCCTACATCTGTGTGAACTGAGTACGCGAAATCAACAGGCGTCGAACCACCTGGAAGCGCAACAACGCTTCCTTTAGGTGTGAAGACGAAAACTTCAGGAGTACCAAGATCGAATCTCAGCGCTTCCAGGAATTCTGATGGGTCTTCCGTCTCTTTTTGCCACTCATGTAATTGTCGCAACCAGAGCATTTGCGGAGAAGAAGAATTCGTATCAGTGCCATGCTTGTATTTCCAGTGCGCAGCGATTCCAAATTCCGCGCGTGAATGCATTTCGAAGGTTCGAATCTGAATTTCAATTGCTTTTCCATCAGGTCCAATAACAGTGGTGTGAAGTGATTGATATAAATTAAATTTTGGCATTGCAATGTAATCTTTGAATCTGCCTGGAACTGGTGACCAACGGGCGTGGATAGAACCGAGTACCGCATAGCAATCCTTCACATCATTTACTAAAACGCGGATGCCAACAAGATCATAAATATCATTAAATTCGCGTCCACGAACAACCATCTTTTGATAGACGCTAAAGAAATGCTTCTTGCGTCCGGTAACAGTTGCCTCGACCGAATCCCTGGCAAGGTCCTCTTCTACATCCTTAATTACTTGCGCAGTTAACGCATCGCGAGAAGGACTGCGTTCGGCAACCAATCGTGAGATTTCCTCAAACTTCTTTGGCTCTAGTACTGCAAATGAAAGGTCTTCTAACTCCCATTTAATTGCGTTCATGCCAAGTCTGTGGGCAAGGGGGGCATAAATATCTAATGTTTCTCGAGCCTTGCGTTCGGCGCTTTGTGGGTCTACATATTTCCATGTGCGGGCATTGTGCAGTCGATCTGCCAACTTAATAACTAGAACTCTGATATCTCGTGACATAGCAACAACCATCTTGCGCACGGTCTCTGCTTCAGCAGTAGGCCCGTAACTCAATTTATCTAACTTTGTTACTCCATCGACAAGGGATGAAATTTCATCACCAAAATCGCTTTTTAATTGAACTAATGAATACGGCGTATCTTCAACTGTGTCATGCAAAAGCGCGGCAATAATCGTTGAATCATTGAGCCCTAACTCAGAGAGAATCTGCGCGACGGCAACGGGGTGAGTGATGTATTCATCACCTGATTTACGAAGCTGTCCTAAGTGTGCATTCTTTGCAACTTCATAGGCCTTTTCAACCTTTACAACATCAGACTTAGGATCATGCTCCTGTAAGGAGCTGATCAAGGGTTGTAAGAGTGTGTCCATCTGGGACGCAAATAAAGTTACTTGCGACCTTTACGTTTTGGCTGATTACGAGGACCGCGTTTTTCACCGGTGTTTTCTGTTGCAACAGCACCTGCTGTTGCCATCGCTGGTGAACCGCCACGAGCATTAACGCGTTTTGCCAACGCCTGCATCGCAGGTTCACGTTCACGCATTGCAGCGAGCAAAGGTGTTGCAATAAAGATTGAAGAATATGCTCCGGTTGCTAGACCAATAAATAGCGCAAGAGATAAATCCTTAAGTGTTCCCGCTCCTAATAATCCAGCACCAACAAAAAGAATTGAGCCAACGGGTAGCAATGCCACGATGGTTGTATTAATTGAGCGCACAACTGTTTGATTGATCGCTAAGTTTGCGGCCTGTGAATACGTCATTTTAGATGTTGAAGTAATTGATCGAGTATTTTCTCGAACTCTGTCAAAAACAACAACTGTGTCATAGAGCGAATATCCCAAAATAGTTAAGAACCCAATCACCGTCGCAGGCGTAACATCAAAGCCAACAAGTGCGTAGATTCCAACTGTAATGAAAACATCGTGCACAACTGCAATGATTGCCGATATTGCCATTTTTGGCTCAAAAGCCATCGCTAAATAAAGAATGACAACGATTAAGAAGCCAACCAAACCGTATAACGCTTTACGAGTAATTTCTTTACCCCATGAAGGCCCGATGATTTGAGTGTCAATAGAATCAACGCTCACGCCAAATGCCGAAGCTAATGAATCCTGAACAGCATTAGATTCTTGCGTTGAAAGTGAACCTGTTTGCACACGAATCTTGTCACTTCCAACTTGCTGAATAATTTTCTCTCCAGTGATTCCAGCACTTACTAGAGCAGATTCTGCCTGAGCGATTGAGGAGCCGACCTTTGTTACCGTATATGAGGATCCGCCCTTAAATTCAATTCCAAGATGCAAACCCTGCAGTGCAAGGGCTGCAATTGAAGCAATAATCAAAAGGCCAGATACTGCATACCAGCGGCGACGCTTGCCAATGTAATCAATTGAGGTTTCACCTGAATGCAAACGAGCGCCTAATCCTGAAAACTTAGACATAACTTACGCCTCCTTTGTTGCATGAGATACATTGCCGATACTTTTTACCGATACACCAGAGAGTGCATGACCAGAACTAAAGAATTTCAACCTAGCTAAAAACATCGTCAATGGTTTAGTGAAGAAAAATACAACGATCAAATCGACAAGTGTCGTAAGTCCCAATGTAAATGCGAAACCACGCACGCCACCTACTGCAAATAGGTATAGGAGAACAGCAGAAATAATTGAAACGAAGTCGGCAACAACGATGGTTCTACGTGCTTTAGTCCAACCAGTTTCAACCGCCGAACGCAGAGATCTACCATCACGAATCTCATCTCGTATACGTTCGAAGTAAACGATAAATGAGTCAGCGGTAATACCAATAGCAACGATGGCACCTGCAATACCCGCCAAAGTAAGTGTGAATCCAATCCACTTACCAAGAAGTAAGAAGAGAAGATAAACAAGACCGGCTGCAACCATTAAAGATCCAATGGAAACAAGGCCT
>JBIKPX010000012.1:0-15978 GCA_044357195.1 Candidatus Planktophila sp.
TCATCTGCGATGCGATTTCCTAAAGCCAGAACGATAGAAGCGCGCACAGAACTATCATCTGAATAGATAGCTATTTGCTTCTTTTTTTGGGCCGAAGATGTTGCATCCATGCTCGTATCTTATTGTCTTGGCACCCATTTAAAGAGCAAGAATTAGTAGTGACCCGTTTCACCTAGAAAAGGCAAAAATGCCTCAAGCAACGAGGTCCTGTGCGGTGGAAGTCCGAGCCGAATGCGGGAATAATCAGCCTCATGTCTACAGCAGTCACAGCCCACAAAATCACACGGCCTAACCTGGTTGCTGTCGGAACAATCGTGTGGCTCTCAAGTGAGCTCATGTTCTTCGCAGGTTTATTTGCAATTTATTTCACAACGCGAGCAGTGCAAGGTCCAGCAATTTGGCTCGAGTCCGCAGAACTTCTCAACATTCCATTTGCTGCGGCGAATACAACAGTCCTGGTTCTTTCTTCGGTTACTTGTCAGTTTGGTGTCTTTGCAGCAGAGCGTTTCCAGAATAAAAGAACTGGAACTTTTTTGCAGATAAGTAAATGGGGAATGCGTGAATGGTTCTCTCTTACGTTCCTTATGGGTGCATTCTTTGTTGCTGGTCAAATTTATGAGTACGCAGTACTTGTCAGTGAGAACATGACACTTTCATCAACGGCATACGGATCAATTTTTTACGTTGCCACTGGATTTCACGGTTTACACGTAACCGGTGGACTTATCGCATTTCTTATTGTTTTAATCCGCGTGGCTAAGGCTCGTAGATTTACTCACGCTCAGGCAACAACGGCAATCGTGGTTTCGTACTACTGGCACTTTGTAGATGTTGTATGGATCGCTCTATTTTCAGCAATTTACCTAATCAAATAATTACTGCGGACAACGAAAGGCATATGAGTGAAGCGACTATCTAGATACCGTAGACACCGTGCTGCCGCACCGATGCTTCTTGTCCTTGCGCTCCTTTCAATTGGAACAACTTTTTCAGTAGCAAGTGCAACGCCAAGTAAATCTGAATTGGTGCTAGCGCGCTCTGCAATGATCGAAGAAGGCAAAGAACTCTTCCTAAAGGGCTGCTCCTCTTGTCATGGTTTAAATGCTGAAGGTGGCGCGATTGCACCATCGCTGATTGGAGTTGGCGCCGCATCAGTTGATTTCCAAGTTGCAACAGGTCGCATGCCGATGGCAGATATGAGCACACAGGCAATGCGTAAAGATCCGGTGTATTCCCCAGAGGAAGTAGCAGCACTTGCTGCATACGTTGCATCCCTTGCACCTGGTCCAGAAATTCCAGGCGATGAATTTCTTAATTATGAACGTGACGGAAGCGTTGCTGAAGGCGGCGAGTTATTTAGAAACAATTGCGCGATGTGCCACAACTTTGCTGGTCAAGGTGGCGCACTTACTCAAGGAAAATACGCTCCGACAGTTATGGGTGTTGAACCTGTGCATATTTATGAAGCGATGATTACCGGCCCACAATCAATGCCTGTTTTCTCAGATAAAACAATTACTCCTGAAGAAAAGTTATCAATTATCAAGTGGATTAAATTTGCAGAGGCTGAACCAGCACTTGGTGGCGCATCACTTGGACGAGTTGGCCCAGTAACTGAAGGTCTGTTGGTGTGGACACTTGGAATTGGAATGTTAATTGGCGTTGCAGTCTGGCTTGCAATGAAGGCGAGATAAGGAAAACATGGCACACGAAATCGAAGCGATCCAAGATCCTGGAATTCCGCCTCACGTTCATCGCAAGGCAGATCACGATCCTGTTGCTGCCAAGCAGGCAGAGCGCCAAGTCTCCATACTATTTCTGTTATCTGCATTTGGAACACTTCTTTTCATAGTTTCATACGTTGCTATCCCAGATGACATTTTTGTCTTTTTACCAGTTATGGGTAGCACCAATGCGCATCAATTGTTCTTAGGACTTGGCCTAGCCTTTTCTTTATTCTTTATCGGCATTGGTGCGATTCACTGGGCTAAAACTTTGATGCCAGATGAAGAAGTCACTGTGCAGCGCCATCAATTCCGTTCACCTGAAGATGAGCGACAAGATTTTGTTGACACTGTAAAAGATGGCGCAGCTGCTGCAGGTCTTGGCCGACGTTCCCTAATTAAGCGCTCACTCGGATTATCACTAGGCCTAGTTGGTTTGTCTCCATTACTTCTGCTGCGCGACTTAGGTCCGCTACCTGGTGATTCACTAACAAAGACAAGCTGGAAAGCTGGCACCCGTTTAGTAACTGATCCAGGTGAGCGTCCGATTAAACCTGAAGATTTAGAAGTCGGCGCTGTTGCGCAAGTCTTGCCTGCAATGTTGCCTGGCCAGGATCATCGTGTACTCAGTGATATCGCAAAAGATGCTGTGCTTCTTATTCGCTTGCGTCCTGAAGAGTTTAATTTAACCGCCGAGCGACTCTCTTGGACACATGAAGGAATTATCGCCTTCTCCAAAATTTGTTCTCATATGGGATGCGCCGTGGCTCTCTATGAACAGCAAACTAAGCACTTGCTCTGCCCATGTCACCAATCAACTTTTGATGTAACCCGTGCAGCCAAAGTGTTATTTGGACCTTCGGCCAGACCACTACCTCAATTAGCATTAGCCCTAGATTCAGAGGGCTACCTTGTTGCAAAACAACCCTTTACAGAACCAGTCGGACCTAGCTTTTGGGAGCGCTCTTCATGACAGCACGTGAACGTATTGCAGGCAATGTCGCTAACTATGTAGATGAGCGAACAGGCGCCGCGGCGTGGATGAAGAAAAACCTCAATAAAGTCTTTCCCGACCATTGGTCATTCTTACTCGGTGAAATTGCACTCTACTCATTTATTATTTTGTTGCTCTCAGGAACATTTCTAACTTTCTGGTTTGATCCTTCCCAACGTGAAGTTGTTTATGAAGGTTCCTACCAACCACTTTCTGGAATAAAGATGTCTGCGGCCTATGCCTCTTCTCTTCACATTTCTTTTGAAGTCCGTGGCGGTCTTCTCATGCGCCAGATTCACCACTGGGCAGCGCTTTTCTTTATGGTGGCAATCGTTGTTCACTTACTTCGCGTGTATTTCACTGGCGCATTTCGCAAGCCTCGTGAATTCAACTGGATCATTGGTGTTGGGCTGCTTACCCTTGGAATCGTTGAAGGTTTCCTTGGTTACTCACTTCCAGATGACTTACTCTCTGGCACAGGAATTCGAATAGCAGAGGCAATTATTCAAGCTATCCCTGTTGTGGGTACCTACTTAGCATTCTTCGCATTTGGTGGAGCATTTCCAGGGGAAGCATTTATTCCACGCATTTACACAGTTCACGTTTTGTTATTGCCGGCAGTCTTCTTAGCTCTGATAACAGTTCACTTGATGTTGGTGTGGTACCAAAAGCACACTCAGTATCCGGGTCCAGGGCGCACCGAGAAGAACGTTGTTGGTTATCGACTATTTCCTGTCTACATGGCTAAAGCTGGCGGATTCTTCTTCGTTGTCTTTGGCGTAACAACATTTATTGCAGCAGTTGCATCGATTAACCCAATTTGGCTTTATGGTCCCTATACACCTGGGCAAATTTCTGCCGGTTCGCAACCTGATTGGTATATGGGCTGGCTTGATGGATTAGTTCGCATGGCTCCCCCACTTGAAACTTATCTATTTGGTTACACCATTTCATGGAACATTCTTATTCCTGGACTTATTGTTCCTGGTCTTATGTTTACAGGTTTGGCGCTCTATCCATTTATCGAAAGCTGGATAACAGGAGATAAACGAGAGCATCACCTACTTGATCGTCCCCGTAATGCACCAAATCGCACCGCAATTGGTGCAATGGCCCTTACCTTCACGTTAGTCGCTCTGATCAATGGTGGAAACGACATCATCGCTCAGCAATTTGAACTGAGCATTAACCAAATCATGTGGTTTAGCCGCATTGGAATTATCGTTCTTCCACCAATCGCATTTGTTATAACCAAGAGAATCTGTATTTCTCTACAACGCTCTGACCGCGAATTAGTTCTTCATGGCAAAGAAACTGGACGCTTAGTAAGGCTTCCTCATGGAGAATTTGTAGAAATTCACGAGGAGTTAACGCCTGAAAAGAAGTGGCTTCTTACATCCCATGAACAAAGTGGTCCTTTGGAATTACCAGACATTGATAAGGCTGGTGTGCGCCGCACAGATGCGATTCGCAACAAGCTGCGCTCACGTATGAGTGCGGCCAACGCTGAGGTCGCACCAAAGGTATCTGCGCAAGATCTCAAAGAGATCGAAAACCACTAAAAAATAATCAAAGCTGCAATAAGTACCAAAAGTGCAGCTACTGCAATAGATCCACGCTTACCTATTCTCTGAGGTAATCCTCTAATCGCGCTCTGACGATCTTGGTCCATATCTTTAATCACGTTAATAAAATGGGCTGCGCATCCCAGAATCGCTCCTCCAAGCCACATCCATGTTGGTGGCGTAACAGATTTGGAGATGGCAATGCATGAAGGTAGCGCTGCAAAAGCTATGGCATATGGCAGCGGAGAAAGAATATTAAATTTAAAGTAAAAGTTATAGGCAACGCCGCAACCAATTCCAAGCCAGTATAAAAGCCCACCTTTAAAACCTAAGGGCCCTAACAGATTTGCTAGGAAAGAAAAGGGCACCATGAAAATCAAGCATTTGCGTAAATATTGTTCAGTAATTAATCCAGAGACCAGTGGTTTATTCATTCGGCCATGGCGTTGATCATCTTTAAAATCATAGAGATCATTGCTCCAGCCAACTACTAGTTGACCTGTGAAGACTGTAAATGCGATGACGTAGGCAGGACCTTCCCACCAGTAATAAGCACCGAAGGCAAAGGCAATACTGGAAACGATTAGCGTGGGTATGAAGTGAGATGCTTGTAAAAGCCCGCGAACTTTGGTCACTATTTTTTAACCGCGTTCGAAATATTTAGTGCTGGCTTGAAGACAATGGCTTTTCGTATTCGGTAACCCAACCGATTACGCAGATAACCAGGGCGCTTACTGCAATAAGCGTGAACCACCAACCGATGATGAGTCCAAGACCTGTTGCAACTGCTGACATTCCTGTTGGAAGAGGCCACCATGAGTACGGGCTAAAGAAACCTAATTCTCCAGCACCATCTGCTATCTCAGCCTCAGTATTATCTTCTGGAAGTATCTTTCCAATACGCTTTTGTGTAAACCAAACATAGAAACCCACCATGCCAGCCAAACAAGCCGACAGAAGAAGGCCTGTAATGCCAAGGGCTTCACCATCTACTTGCCAATAAACAATGGTGATGAAGAAGTAAAAAATAGATAGACCAACAAAGAGCATCCAGTTAGTTTTCATAAAACTTAGTGCCCTTCTGTTTTGATATGTGGATAATGCAGATCAAAGGCCGGACGCTCACTTGAAATACGAGGCATTGAAGTGAAGTTGTGGCGCGGTGGAGGACAAGACGTTGCCCATTCAAGGGAAGATCCGTAACCCCAAGGATCATCGACGTTGACCATCGGACTCTTACGTGTAATCCAGACGTTGATGAAGAACGGAATCATTGAAAGAGCTAATAGGAACGAACCAATCGTTGAAACAGTATTCATAAATGTAAATCCATCAGTCGGTAAATAATCCGCGTAACGACGAGGGAATCCCTTGATGCCCAGCCAATGCTGGATCAAAAACGTTAGATGGAATCCAAAAAAGAGTGTCCAGAAGTGAATTTTTCCTAGACGTTCATTGAGCATGCGTCCTGTCATCTTTGGCCACCAGAAATAGAAGCCTGCAAACATTGCAAAGACCACAGTTCCAAATAGAACGTAATGGAAGTGGGCTACCACGAAGTATGAAGCTGAAACCGCAAAATCAAGTGGTGGTGAAGCCAAAATAATTCCTGTTAAACCACCGAATAAGAAAGTAACAAGGAAACCCATTACCCAGAGCATCGGAGTTTCAAATGTAACGTGGCCGCGCCACATTGTTCCGATCCAGTTAAAGAATTTCACACCGGTTGGAACACCAATAAGGAAAGTCATGAAGGAGAAGAACGGGAGTAAGACCTGACCGCTTGCAAACATGTGGTGGGCCCACACAGAAACGGATAATGCAGCAATTGCAATCGTTGCAGCAATTAATCCTTTATAGCCAAAGATTGGTTTGCGACTAAATACAGGCAAAATTTCTGTAGCAATTCCAAAGAATGGAAGTGCCAAGATGTAAACCTCTGGGTGACCAAAGAACCAGAAAAGATGTTGCCAGAGCATCGCGCCACCATTGGCCGGATCAAAAAGATGGGTGCCATAAAGACGATCCGCTTCAAGTCCTAGGAAGGCCACTGCTAATGGAGGAAACGCTAGTAAAACCAAAATAGAGGTGAGCAAAACGTTCCAAGAGAAAATAGACATACGAAACATCGTCATACCAGGTGCGCGCATTGTAAAAATTGTGGTGATGAAGTTAACCGCACCCAAGATAGTTCCGATACCACCAACTGCAAGACCAACAATCCATAGATCCGCACCGATTCCTGGTGAATATTCTGAACTAGAAAGTGGTGCATAAGCAGTCCAACCAAATGATGCTGCGCCGCCAGGAGTTAAGAATCCTGCAAAAACCATAATTCCAGAGAAAAGATAGAGCCAATACGAAAGCATATTTAAACGAGGAAATGCTACGTCTGCCGCGCCTATTTGCAGCGGCATAATCACGTTTGCAAAGCCAACAAAGAGCGGTGTCGCAAAGAGCAATAACATAATGGTTCCGTGCATTGTGAAAATTTGGTTGTACTGCTCATTGCTTAAAAATTGTAATCCTGGTCGAGCTAATTCTGAACGTAGTAGTAGAGCTAAGAATCCAGCGATAAGAAACCAGGCAAAAGTTGTGATCAGATACATATAGCCAATGCGCTTGTGATCAGTCGTTGTTACCCACTTAACGAATGCATGTCCTTTGCGCGTTGGCTTTAAACCCTCGGTCGGCAACTTCAATGCTGGACGCTCTGCATACGTTGTCATACGGCGCTCTCCTTCAGAGTCTCTAGATAACTCTCATATTCGGCTGGGGTTACAACTTTTACGCTAAATAGCATCTGTGTGTGGTTGCGGCCGCATAAAATGTTGCACCGTCCCGGGTAGGTACCCAATTTATTTGCTGTAAATTCTAATTTATTCGTTACGCCAGGCAGATTTTGCATCTGGATCATAAAAGCTGGAATCCAGAACCCATGGACTACGTCATTAGAGGTAATTGTGAATCTAACTTTTTCACCTTGCGGCAAATACAGCGTTGGCGGTTGCGCAGGTGATCCAGTTACGACTGCTCCTGGTCCAGCTTCTGCATAACCAAATTGCCACGACCACTGAAAACCCTCAACTGAAATTTCGTGGGCAGGTCCAGTAGTTTTTGCGGTGATGACATTTTGTGCCTGCAACGTATAGACAAAGAGCACTGCGACGATAATGAATGGGATTACTGTGTAAAGAATTTCAACGGGTATGTTGTATTGAGACTGCTTTGGAAATTCAGGTGAATCTTTTTTTAGGCGATGAAATATCGCTGGCCAGATGATTAAAATAAAAGTGATTACACCAACTACGCCAGCTGCAATCCACGCTCCTTGCCATAGTGATAAAGATGCGTCGTTAACACTGGTGACGCCTTCTTCAAATCCAAGTCCTGACACCTTTGAACAACCGGTAAGAAGTAATGCGGCTGGGACCACTATCGCGGCTAGGGATAAAGATCGCTTATGACGTGCGGACATAGGCTTAAGAATAGTGGGGCATTTCCAAAACCTGCTCACCTGCCAGTAGCGTTCACCCGGTGGTACGTGTCACAGGAAACTTCCAGAGTGAGAGCCCTCTTCATCCAAAGGCTTTTGATGTGCTTCACGCTGCCTTTGATAGTGGATGGGCAGATCCGGCAAAGCTTTCTCAATCTGGCGCCAAAGCACGTCAATTAAAAAATAACGCCCTTGAATCGTTGGCCACTTGTCTATCTGTTGAGGTTGATTCCATTGTTGCCGTATCGCCCACCTCACTTGGTTATTTCTTAGGCATCCAAGGGTTGTTCCTAGATTCGCCAACTTTGATTCATGGGGCCACGGATCGAAAAGATGTCTTTGCTATCGCTGCAAAAGTTTCACACCATGTTTTAAAAAGCGCCCTCGATGGAAAATTCATCCCCGCAAATACGCCAGCCAAAAAATCAGTACTCGCTTTACAGATTGCCAATGCAGAAACAGGTGTCATTCAAGAGTGCGATGCGATTATCGCAAATACGCAATCTGATCGAATCTTTCTTGATGCGACAGCCAGTGGAATTCGCGTGCCACTAGTAGATCAATTTTCAACAGCGCTATTTGACAGTAAATCTTGGTACGGCCCAGCCGAACTAGGAATTTTGATTGTGAAAAAACCTTCACAATGGAGCAACCCACTTCCCCATCTCAATGCCGCCCACCCAAACTTTGATGTTTCACTTCCACTACTTCTTGCAAGCGCCGTTGCTGCGGAAAATTTCTCAACAGAGGTTGAGAGCGCGAACACCCAGGCTCGTAAATTTAATCAGGATCTAAGAAGTGCATTTTCACAGGTATCAGATGCCGATATCGCTGGATCCCTAGATTCAACTCTTGCCCACATGCTCAGCGTTTCATTTCTTAATTGCAACGGTGAAGAATTACTTCGCGCTATCGAAAGCGATGGCTACAGCGTGGATTCGGGTTCGGCGTGTACGGCAGATAACTTGCAACCAAGTCATGTTTTAGCCGCAATGGGCGTGCTCACCCACGGAAACATTCGAATAACAATTCATCCTGGCACCACCCAAGCCGATATTGATGGACTCATTGATTCAGTAATAAAGAATGTAAATGGATTGCGGCAATGAAAGAAATTGACGCCCGTGGTTTGCGCTGTCCTCAACCAATTATTGAATTAGGAAAAGAAGTTTCTTTTATGCGTGCCGGGGATCAAGTGATGTTGCATTCAGATGACCCTGCGACAGAACCTGATTTAGTGGCCTGGTCTCGCATGACCGGCCATGTATTTGAAAAAAAATCTCAAGACTCTTTTGTAATTACGAAGCTAAGTGAGCGCTGATTTCTGCCGCAGCTTTATCGCCATATGCTTGCTTGAAACGATCAGTAAATTGCGCAGGAGTAAATCGATACTCCTGTGTGCCTTTTGTTTCGATGACATATGTTGCAAGCATTGCCCCAAGTTGTAAACATCTTTCATGAGAAAGCCCCCATGCAAGACCGGCAATAAAACCTGATCTAAATGAATCACCCACGCCCGTTGGATCTACTTTGCCATTCTCTTTCGGACAGGCAATTTTGATCAGCTCGCCGCCTTTGGTTTCAATTCGAGCACCCTTTGACCCTTGTGTAATTACGCGATGTTTTACGCGAGATAAAATTTCAGCATCGCTCCAACCCGTTTTCTGAATTGCTAGTGCCAATTCATATTCATTCATAAACAAATAAGCGGCGCCATCAATCAAAGTTTTAATCTCTTGACCCTCCATACGGGCCATTTGTTGTGACGGATCAGCGGCAATTGCTATTCCGCGAGCCTTTGCAACCTCACTGTGGCGCATCATCGCTTCTGGATCATCAGGTGAAATAACGATTAAATCGAGCTCGCCTGTCTTTTCCATAATCGGTGCTAACTCGATATTTCGCGCTTCACTCATTGCGCCAGGAAAAAAAGATGCAATTTGATTGAGTTCTGTATCTGTTGTCACCATAAAGTGCGCTGTGAAAAGATCTTTAGAGATCAAGACGTGCCCGGTATCTACGCCATGTCGCGAAAGCCAGGCTTCGTAATCTGCCCAATCTTTGCCGACTGCAGCGATTAAAATTGGTTTTAGACCAAGCATGCCCATACCAAAACAAATGTTGGCAGCGCATCCACCGCGACGCACATCAAGATCATCGACTAGGAATGAGAGTGAAACTTTTTCTAGGGAGCCGGCCACAAGGGAATCGGTAAATTTTCCAGAAAAGGTCATTAAATGATCAAGACCGACAGAGCCAGCTACACCAATTCGCATGGCGTGATACTAGTTAAATGATGGCTTAGTTAAAAGAATCGCCACAGGCGCATGAGCCCGCCGCATTTGGATTATCAATTGTGAAGCCTTGCTTCTCAATTGTGTCCACGAAATCAATAGTTGCTCCAGCTAAATAAGGATCACTCATTTTGTCTGTAATTACTTTAACGTCTCCGAATTCGCGAACAATGTCGCCTTCGAGATTGCGATCATCGAAATAGAGTTGGTACTTCAGACCAGAGCAACCACCAGGCTGTACAGCAACGCGAAGATTAAGATCGTCGCGACCTTCTTGTGCCAACAGTGCAGCGACCTTTGCTGCTGCGTTATCGGTAAGAAGAATTCCTGTTGTCGTGCTTGTCTCTGTGCTCATATTCTCTCCCTTTCGAGTACGTGCTAAGCCTAGCAACCTCATGGACTCTGCGCGACATGGACACAGATTATGAGAGAGAATGCACCTGTGAACCTAAGTGACCTATTACTACTTGGACAAGGCAGCGATCTTGCAAGCGAACGTGGCGTTTCATGCGATGGCCAATTACCTGAGGCCAGCGATCCTGATTTAGTTGATCGCGCCAGAGCTGCTCGAAAAGCACTCGGTTCCAGGGTGTTAGTTCTTGGTCATCACTATCAAAGAAATGAAGTTATTGAATTTGCAGACATTACTGGTGATTCATTTAAGTTGGCACAGGAAGCAGCCAAAGCAAGTGACGTTGAAAACATAATTTTTTGTGGTGTTCACTTCATGGCAGAAAGTGCTGACATTCTTACATCCGATAAACAAAAAGTAATTCTTCCTGATCTTGCCGCTGGTTGCTCTATGGCAGATATGGCTACGGCAAATCAAGTCACTAAATGTTGGGAAGAGCTCGCAAGTATTGGCGTGGCCAAAGAAGTCATTCCTGTGACGTATATGAATTCATCAGCTGCGATTAAATCATTTACAGGCGAACATGGTGGAACGATCTGTACATCTTCTAATGCTGAATCTGCAATGAAGTGGGCATTTACGCAAGGCTCAAAAATTCTCTTTTTACCCGATCAACACTTAGGCAGAAACACCGCTGTTCTCTCTTTGGGATTATCACTGGAAGATTGCGTTCCATGGAATCCATGGAAGCCAATGGGTGGTTTGACAGAAGAGGAAATCAAGAAAGCTAAAGTAATTTTGTGGCGTGGACATTGCTCTGTTCATGGGCGCTTTTCTATCGATAGTGTCAATGAAATTCGATCTCGAGTTCCAGGAGTGCAGATTCTTGTTCACCCCGAGTGCACCCACGAAGTTGTGCAGGCAGCCGATCGTGTTGGTTCTACTGAAAAGATTATCAAAATTGTTGAACAATCCCCCGCTGGTTCGAAATGGGCCATTGGCACAGAACTCAATTTGGTTCAACGCATTTCCCAGAACAATCCAGATAAAGAAATCTATTTCTTGGATAAAGACATCTGTTACTGCTCAACCATGAATCGTATTGATTTGCCACACTTGGTGTGGGCCATGGAATCCCTCGTATCCGGCAGGGTAGTTAACCAAATTCGGGTAGCCCCTGAAGTGGCAAAGTATTCAAAACTCGCATTAGAAAGAATGCTCGCTCTATAGTTCTCTCATGTCTAATACTTCTGATGCATCTTCAAAAAAGGGTCGACCAACTCCTAAGCGCAAAGAAGCGCAATCAAAGCGAATAGTTTCATCCCTTGCTCCGGCATCTACTAAAGAAGAGAAAAAGCGTGCACGCGAACAGAGCCGTGCTTCTCGTAACGCATCACGTGCGGCATATCTACGCGGTGAAGAAAGTGCGATGCCTTTGCGAGATCGTGGACCTGCCCGCCGTTATGTGAGAAATCTTGTTGATTCACGTAGATCTATTGGTGAATATTTCTTACCAATTATTTTTGTTGTTCTATTGCTCTCAGTCTTTCCAGTACCAGCGCTTCAATACGGTGCGATTGCACTGATGTACGCGGTTCTCTTAACTGCAGCCATTGATGGCGTTTTTCTCTCTCGAAAAATTAAGAAAGAAATTCGCAACCGCTTTCCAGATTCGCCAACAAAGGGACTGGGTCTCTACGGCTGGCTGCGTTCAACTCAAATGAGACGTCTACGTACACCTCACCCACAAGTTAAACCTGGAGAGAGTTTCTAAATAGCTTTTCCAGGCTTACTTAACGTGGGACTGAACAAAAGGAAGATTTACTACTTCTGCTTGTGATTGTCGCCCGCGCACGTCGATTTCTACAACTGTTCCCAGTGTCACCGAAGAATCTAATAGCGCCAAGGCAATTCCATTTTTTAATGTAGGTGAAAATGTTCCTGAGGTAACTTCGCCAATTTCAATACCATCAGAATCTTTAACCTTCATTCCAGCGCGAGGAATGCCTCGATCTAGTGATTTCAGACCATGTAAAAATCTGCGTGGACCATTTGTGCGCTCACTTCGCAATACGGCATCTCCTGAGAACTTCTCTTTCTTCCAACCCACAGCCCATGATGCGTTTGCTTGCACGGGCGTTATATCAAGTGAGAGTTCGTGGCCATGCAGCGGGTATCCCATTTCAGTTCTCAACGTATCGCGAGCACCTAAGCCGCACACAACGCCGTCAAAGGCAGCGATTGCGGAAACAAGTGCGTCCCAAACTTTTTCGGCGTCCTTCCACAACGGTAATAATTCAAAACCAAATTCACCTGTATATCCAGTTCGGCACAAAATTACATCGCATTGGGCGATCTTTACTTGTGCAAAACTCATGTATTCAATTGAAGTTTCAACGCCAAGAGATGCAAGAACTTGTTCTGTTGCTGGACCTTGTAACGCTAGTACCGCATACTCTGTATGTAAGTTTGTAATCGTAATTGCCGGCAGTTTTTTAGCCTCCAGTGCCGCAACCACATCTGATGTATTCGATGCGTTTGGAACAAGAAAAATGTCGTCCGATGAATTTCTGTAGGCAATCAGGTCATCTATTACGCCACCATCGTCATTGCACAACATCGTGTATTGAGCCATGCCATCAGATATACGATTAAGGTCATTAGTAAGAATTGCGTTGAGAAAATCTAGCGCGCCGCTTCCTTTCACACTGGCTTTGCCTAAGTGAGAAACATCAAAAAGCCCTACGCGCTCTCGAACCGCTGCGTGTTCAGCAAGCACCCCAGTGGCTGGATATTCAATTGGCATAAGCCAGCCGCCAAAATCTGCCATCTTGGCTTGGCGATCTAGGTGTTTTTGATGCAGAGGAGAATTTTTCACATTCACAACCTACTCCCACTGCAACAAAAGTTCCTACAACCGATAACCTGTGCGTCTTGCAGATTTGAAGAAGGAGCAGCATGTCCTCGTTGGCACTTACTGATGGCGCCGTAACCGGCGGTGTGATTGTCATCGGACTTTCATTTAATCCAAATAAAGCATCAGCGTTGACCATTGAATCAGGCACGCTGACTCTGGATGCTAAAACATTGCTCGCTCAACTCAAAGAGCTCGGAGCAACCGGTAAATCTGATGAGATCATCAAAATTCCTGGCACCCGAACAAAACTAATCGTCTTTACTGGATTAGGTCAGAGCCAAAAAGAGTATGCGCATGAAACTCTTCGCCGGGCGGCAGGAGCAGCTGCGCGCGCTTTAGCGGGAAGCGATGCTGCAACATTTGCCTTGCCGGCTATAAATATTGAAGCTGTCTCTGCAATTGCAGAAGGTGCAGCACTTGGCGCCTATGCCTTTGATGAATTCCGCGGCTCAACAAAATCAGAACGAAAATTGCCACTGGCAAAGATTGCCATTCACTCCAAATTTACTAAAAAAATTGAGGCAAAGAACGCTCTCAAACGAGCACAGATAATTGCAAAGTACACACATTTGGTTCGAGATTTAATCAACACTCCCCCGTCACATCTGACTCCAGATACTTTTACTAAAAAGATTGCTGCAGTTGTTAAATCTGCAGGCGGCGCTTCTGCTGGACTTAAAGTAAGTGTTCTCAATGAAAAGCAATTAAAGAGTGGTGGCTATGGCGGAATCATTGGTGTTGGTCAAGGATCAGCAAATCCACCACGTCTGCTGCACATTAAATACACACCGAAAAAATCTTTACGAAAGTTTGCATTCGTTGGTAAAGGAATCACATTTGATACAGGCGGATTAGCTCTTAAACCTGCAGCCGGTATGGAAGCAATGAAATCAGACATGAGTGGAGCCGCGGCAGTATGCGGTGCGATCCTCGCAATTGCATCTCTGAAATTGCCGGTATCGATTGAAGCGTGGGCGCCATTGGCTGAAAATATGGTCAGCGATAACGCAACTCGTCCAAGTGATGTCATCACAATTTATGGTGGTAAAACTGTAGAAGTTCTAAACCCTGATGCAGAAGGCCGACTCATTCTGGCTGATGCACTTGTGAAGGCTCAAGAGACAAAGTCACTCGATGGCCTTATCGATGTTGCAACGCTCACTGGCGCACAAGTCGTTGCTCTTGGAACTCGAACCAGTGCGGTGATGACAAATAATGAAGATTTCAGTGCGCGATTAATTACTGCAGCCACCGATTGTGGCGAAGCATTTTGGCCAATGCCACTTCCTCAAGAGTTGCGCGCATCTCTTGATTCACCTGTTGCCGACTTAGCAAACATCGGTGATCGCATGGGCGGCATGTTAGTTGCAGGATTATTCTTAAAAGATTTCGTTAAGCCAGAAGTGCCATGGTTACACCTAGATATTGCAGGTCCTGCCTATAACGAATCTGGCGCACACGGATATACCCCTGTCGGCGGCACTGGTGTGGCACTGCGCACACTTCTGCGCTTGGTTGAGAATTCAATAATTCGGTAACTAGCCCGAAGGCTGGCAAGATAGGACAAGGGCGAAAGTTGTCCTTGTACGTCTGAGAATCGTGGGAGGTTTACGCAGTGGCTCAATTCGATCTGGTAATCCTTGGCGGTGGAAGTGGCGGATATGCATGCGCCCTTCGTAGCGCACAACTAGGTCTATCCGTAGCACTGATCGAAGCCGACAAACTTGGTGGCACCTGTCTACACCGTGGTTGTATTCCCACAAAAGCTTTATTGCACTCTGGTGAAATAGCAGATGGCGCACGCGATGCCAATCACTTTGGTGTGAACGCGCAATTCTTGTCTATGGATATGCCTGCTGTTAATTCTTATAAAGATGGCGTTATCGCTCGATTACATAAAGGATTGCAAGGTCTTGTTAAATCAAGAAATATTACATATATCGAAGGTCACGGTCGTTTGGTGTCCAGTGACACAGTCGAAGTCAACGGCGAAAAATACACAGCCAAGAACGTTGTGCTTGCAACTGGTTCATATGCAAAAACGTTGCCTGGTCTTGAAATCGATGGCACAAAAATTATTACATCCGATCACGCCACAAAATTGGAATATGTACCAAAGAGCGTGATCGTTCTAGGTGGTGGCGTCATTGGTTGTGAATTTGCATCGGTATGGAAATCATTTGGATCTGAAGTAACAATTATTGAAGGCCTGCCTCACTTGGTCGCTCTCGAAGATGAATCTTCTAGCAAGCAACTCGAACGTGCATTTAGAAAACGCGGGATTAATTTTGAACTTGGAGTTCGCTTTGCTTCAGCATCTATCAACGGTGACACCGTGACTGTGACGCTAGAAGATGGCAAAACTTTCAGTGCAGACGTACTTCTTGTCAGCGTGGGTCGCGGACCAGTTTCTGCAAACCTTGGCTATGAAGAACAAGGTATTTCTATGGACCGAGGCTACGTACTAGTAGACGATAAGTGCCGCACAAATGTGCCCGGCATTTGGGCAGTTGGCGATTTAATTCCAACTCTGCAACTAGCCCACGTTGGATTCGGTGAAGGAATTTTGGTTGCCGAAGAGATTGCAGGACTTAACCCTCGCCCAATTAATTACGATGGTGTCCCCCGTGTTACAT
>JBIKPX010000061.1:0-5380 GCA_044357195.1 Candidatus Planktophila sp.
AAGTTGCCTCCGTCGGTCTAACAACAGCCCTTGCCAAAGAGCGTGGATATGATGTTGTTGAATTAAATTATGATTTAGCAGGAAATGGAAAGGCTCAAATTTTGCGCACAGCAGGTTCGGTTAAATTGGTTTCACAAAAAAATGGTCCAGTACTTGGTATTCACATGGTTGGTTCTCGTGTTGGAGAACTACTAGCTGAGGCCCAATTAATTTTTAACTGGGAAGCAAGTGCTGCAGATGTTGCACCGCTTATTCATGCACACCCAACACTGTCAGAAGCCATGGGAGAAGCACACATGGCACTCGCCGGTAAAGCGCTTCATGCTCACGGATAATCTAGGGAGAAAACAATGACATTTTCAGTAACGATGCCAGCACTTGGCGAGAGCGTGACAGAAGGAACAGTCACACGTTGGTTAAAAGCCGAAGGTGATCATGTCGCTGTTGACGAGCCGTTACTAGAAGTTTCTACCGACAAAGTCGATACTGAGATTCCATCTCCTGTTGCAGGAACACTTCAAAAAATTGTTGTAGGCGTAGATCAAACTGTTTCAGTTGGTGCAGAACTTGCCGTTATTGCAGATGGCGCAGCCGCACCTGTAGCAGCGCCAGTTGTTACAGCCCCACCTGTTGTAGTTGCTCCACCCGTTGTAGCAGCGCCAGTTGTGACAGCCCCACCTGTTGTAGTTGCTCCACCCGTTGTAGCAGCGCCAGTTGTAGTTTCACCACCAGCAGCGCCAGTTACTGCCCCAGTTGCCACAGATCCTGATGCATATGTCACTCCAATTGTTAGAAAGTTAGCTTCAGAACTCGGAGTTAATCTGACTTCGATTCAAGGTAGCGGCGTTGGCGGACGAATTCGAAAAGAAGATGTCCAAGCAGCTGCAAAACCATCCGTAACTCAGAGTGCACCTGCTGCGCAATCTTCAGTGCAATCATCTGCGTCAGTTGCGGCTTCACCGTTGCGCGGAACAACCGTAACGATGTCGCGTCTGCGTAAAGTAATTGCAGCTCGAATGGTTGAGTCCTTACAAGTAAGCGCCCAATTAACAACTGTTATTGAAGTTGATGTGACCAAGATTGCGCGCTTGCGTGATCGTGCGAAGGCTTCTTTTGAAGCCCGCGAAGGCGTCAAACTCACATTCCTTCCATTCTTTGCTGTCGCTGTCTGTGAGGCACTTAAAGTGCACCCAGTTCTAAATTCTTCTGTCGAAGGCGATCAAATTACTTATCACGGCGCCGAGCACCTCGGAATTGCTGTGGACACAGAACGCGGATTATTAGTTCCAGTTATTCATAGTGCCGGAGATTTAAATATGGGCGGAATCGCTCGCAAGATTTCTGATCTTGCTGCGCGTACTCGAGATAATAAAGTTTCACCCGATGAGCTAGGTGGCGGAACATTTACGCTGACAAATACCGGAAGCCGTGGAGCGCTATTTGATACACCGATCATCAACCAACCGCAGGTTGCCATTCTCGGTCTTGGCGCAATTGTGAAGCGACCAATGGTTGTTCGTGGTGAAGATGGTGGCGAAACAATTGCTATTCGTTCAATGGTTTATTTGGGACTTTCATACGATCATCGCGTTGTAGATGGCGCCGATGCTGCTCGATTCTTGGTAACTCTTAAAGAGCGTCTGGAACAAGGTGCATTTGAATCGGACCTTGGTCTCTAATGCCAACAATGCAACGCGTTGCAATCACCGGTGCATCCGGGATGATCGGTACCGCACTTGTTGGTCATCTCAAATCTGAGGGTTACACAGTTCAGAAATTAGTTCGCAGACCAAGTCGTTCAGCAGAAGAAATCACATGGGATCCACACACTGGTGTAGTAGATCTAGAAGCACTCGCAGGTGTTGATGCTGTAATTCACTTAGCTGGCGCAGGCGTTGGAGATAAACGTTGGAGCAAAAAATATAGAAGTGAAATTCTAAATTCAAGACTTCTAGGAACAACTGCTATTGCCAATGCAGTAAACGTAGTTAAACCATCGGTATTTATAAGTGCCAGTGCTATTGGTTGGTATGGAGAGACAGGCAATCGCGCTGTCATCGAAACAGATCGCGCTGGTGAAGATTTTCTTGCTGCGGTCTGCCGCGAATGGGAGGGCGCAGCTGATTTAGTTCAGGATGTGCGCACTGTAAAACTACGCACCGGCCTAGTACTTGATCCAACGGGCGGCGCACTTGGCCGAATGCTTCCACTCTTTCGCTTTGGTTTAGGTGGAAAACTTGGCAATGGTAAGCAGTGGTGGTCATGGATTACTTTGCATGATCAAATTCGCGCAATTGTTTTTGCTCTTGAAAACAAAGTAGAAGGTCCAATGAATTTAACTTCACCAAATCCAGTAACGAATCAAGAATTTACTGCTGGGCTTGCTCGCGCACTGCACAGACCAGCCTTATTTCCAGCACCTGCACTTGCATTAAAAATTGCTCTCGGTGGCTTTTCTACTGAAATTTTAGGTTCTAAAAAAGTTATGCCACAAGCATTACTTGATGCGGGATTTGTATTTGATTATCCGCATCTTGCGCCCGCACTTGCCGCGCTAGTCGACTAAGACTGAAAGAGCGGCTAACCGTCCCGATAGCAACGCACCATTTTGCGAAGGTGCACTCCGGTAATCGCCGGCAAGGTAAATCGAATTCTCAACCTGAGAACTTAAAGCCATTTGGCTTTGCAATCCAGCCAGTGGCAATGCACTCGGAATTTCATACTTTGCAACCAATTTCCAATTTCTTGTATCGGTGCCATACAAAATAGATAAGTGTCTACGAACTTCTGATTCCGTTGCAGGCAAAATGCTGGTACTCGAAATTAAGGATTTACCGGCAGGTGCGTAACTTGGAAGCATGTTAGAAATAACAATCGTATTTACCAATGGTCCTCGATTTTGACTATCGATAATGAGGGACTTGCTCTGCGTTGGACTCTCATTTGCGCTGTGATACCAGGTTGTGCAACCAACTAGTTGTGGAACAACAGTTAGATCTAGTAATTGCGCTGCTGTTGTGGCATCTGTTGCAACAATGATTGCATCAGCTTCGTACTTTCCCTGAGAAGTTTTAACCACGTTGTTCTTGATCGAATTTACTTGAACGCCATACTCAATTGAATCAACTCTGGCCGCTAATGCTTCTGAAAATGCCTTTATCCCTTGGGCCGGTAATCCAGAATTTCCTGTGACAAAGTGCCCGATAGCGGTGCGTCCATACTCTGCATTAACCAACAAGGGATCTGCGAGAAACACACCTGTAAGAAAGGGTCTAAGTACTCGTTCATAGGTTTTGCCTATGCCATTGGCCTTAAGTTCTTCACCAACGCTAGCGACTCGCGTGCGCTTGATTAAGTATTTGACCAAGCGGATTTTTTCGATTAATGAGCCAGTTTCTGAATTAAAAATCGAAAAAAATGCAGCGCGTGGATCGCCTATTCGGATACGTCTGTCATCACGGGCTACTTCAATTACCGATGAAGCAGAAACAAAATTGATTTCTTTTGTAATTGCCAGTCTTTTGATTTCTGGATAATTTATGTTCAGAAGTTGAAATCCACGATCACAGATGAATCCATCAATTAAATCACTTGTGACACGTCCGCCAGGGCGATCACTGCTTTCAAGGACTGTGACTGAGATGCCTTCGTTTTGCAATGTAATTGCTGCATTGAGTCCTGCCAAACCAGCGCCAATAACAATAACTTTCTTAGGCACGCACACTCATCTCACGCGCTTGATCAATAATGCGTGCGACATCTAGAATTTCATCGGCTGAAATCGGCATTGCAGTTTTGTTCGTGATCGCATCATGAACCAGTGAATAGAAAACACAATAATTGCCATGATCTGCTTCGAATTTTTCAATCTTTTCTCCGCGATGTATAAATGCTGCAGAGGCAGTTGGTTGGTGCCACTTACCATCTTGGGGCAATACTCCGGAACGCAATAGATCTTCTTGCGGATCCAACTCTTCGATAACTAATGCACCTTCACTTCCGATAACACGAAGTCTGGGTCCAGGGGCTCCCACAACTGCGCTAGCTGAAAGAATTGATTCAGCCCCGCTTTCGTGAGCGAGAACCAGTAATGCATCATCATCTGCGCCACCACGAACACTTCGAACTCTTGCGCTCTTTAGCTGCGCTGGCCCAAAGCAATCTATAGCAGTTGAAATCAAGTGTGGTTGCAAATCCAACAAAATACCGCCACCTTCTGCTGCAGAGTTATTTTCTCTCCACGATTGCGGATTTAGCACGGGGCGAAAACGTTCAAAACGTGAATCCATTCGAAGAACATTTCCAATATGGCCATCTCTGATCACTCGTTTTAATGTGAGCGTGTCACTGTCCCATTTGCGGTTGAAATAAGTAGTGATGGCAACATTTGCAGAGTTGGCTGCATCAAGGATTTCTTTTGTTTCATTAAGATTGCGCCCCATGGGTTTATCAACAACTAATGCGATTCCAGCCTTAATTGCCGAGAAAGTTTGGGACGCATGTACTTGGGTACCTGATGCAATGACAATCAAATCGATGCCTTGATCACAGAGTTCTTCTATCGATGTAACAATTTTAGCCTGCGGATAATCTTCTTTAGCGTGGCGCTTTCTTACATCGTTGTTCGTAAGAATCGCAGCGACGTCAAAGTTAGTTGCCGACAACATCGGAGCATGAAAACTTCGGCCGGCTAGTCCATAACCTGCTATACCGACTCGAAGTTTCAACTGAACTACTTTTTCAACTTAGAAGGCCACCAGATTTTTGGTCCAATTTCATGGACTAATGCAGGTACAAGAATTGATCGGACAATGATTGTGTCCAGAAGAACTCCGAAAGCAACAGCAAAACCAAGCTGAGCAAGAGGAACTAACGGAATTAATCCAAGAACAGCAAAGGTTGCAGCAAGAACGATTCCGGCCGAAGTAATAACAGCTCCCGTCACCGTTAAGCCCTTAATTACTCCCTCACGTGTACCAAGTTTTATTGATTCTTCACGTACGCGAGTCATCAGGAAGATGTTGTAATCAATTCCGAGGGCAACTAAGAATATGAATGCGAATAGCGGAAATGAGGTATCTCCGCCGGCAAAACCAAAGATGTGGTTAAAGACAAGTGCGCATACTCCAAGAGTTGCAAAGTATGACAAGACAACTGTGCCGAGTAAAAGAACTGCACTGAGAATACTTCGAAGAAGTGCTCCCAGAATCATTGTGATGACTAACAAAATAATAGGGATAATCGTTTTGTTATCGCGATCATTGGCGGTTCTCACATCAAAATACACCGCACTAGTTCCACCAACTAACGACGTTGAATCAGCCTCATGTGCCAAACGACGAATTTCGGGAATATCATTTGCTGCCTCAACACTGTCAGG
>JBIKPX010000008.1:0-20629 GCA_044357195.1 Candidatus Planktophila sp.
CGGCAGTGGCTGAAGAAGCAATCATCGCTCGTGATGTTTTACTTACTGATCACGTTCAATCGCGATTACATGTTTGTCACGTTACTACCGCTGGAGGAGTAGAAATTATTCGCTGGGCGAAAGCTCGCGGCATTAATGTCACCGCAGAAGTTACTCCACATCATCTTTTGCTTACTGATGACATGGCAACTTCTTATGACCCTGTATTTAAGGTCAACCCACCGTTGCGCACTGAAAAAGATGTGCACGCATTGAGAGAAGGGTTAGCAGAAGGTGTTATTGATATTGTTGCAACTGATCACGCCCCGCATCCAGCGGAGAATAAAGAGTGTGAATGGCAGCAAGCCGCTTTTGGAATGTTGGGGCTAGAAACCGCGCTTTCAATAATTACTCTGACTATGGTTGAGACGGGATTGTTGGATTGGAATGGCGTGGCCGAACGAATCTCACGCACACCGGCGCGTATCGGGGGATATACCGATCAGGGTTCCGATTTTGTTGTGGGCCAGATGGCAAATCTCACTGTGATTGACCCGCGGGCTAGTTGGAGAGTCGACCGGGACTTAGTAGCCTCACGTAGTCGAAACACTCCTTTTCACGGAATGGAACTGCCTGGCGTGATAACCGAAACCTTCTACAAAGGGATACCCACTTTGTTACAGGCGCAGTTGCTTACGGAGAATAATTCATGAGCAAAGCCTTCTTAGTTCTAGATGATGGACGCATTTTTGAAGGTTCATCCTGGGCATTTGAAGGAATCACTTTTGGTGAGGCGGTTTTCCAAACGGGTATGACTGGTTATCAAGAGACACTGACAGATCCGTCTTACCACAAACAAGTTGTTGTAATGACTGCTCCGCATATCGGCAATACGGGCATGAACAGAGAAGATAACGAATCAAAGAAAATATGGGTAGCAGGTTTTGTTGTGCGAAACCCATCTCCGGTTACTAGTAACTGGAGAAGTGAGAATTCCCTGGAAGAGCAGTTGATTGCACAAAAGATTGTCGGCATTTCAGGGGTCGATACACGCGCACTAACACGGCATTTGCGTGATCGCGGAGCTATGCGAGTAGGGATTTTTTCCGGTCAGAAACTCTCACGTGAAGAAATGGTCGTGGAAGTTCGTAAACAACCACTTATGTCTGGGTCATATTTAAGCGAGGATGTTTCAACCAAACAAACGTATGTGGTTCCAGCTATTGGCAATAAAAAATTTACCGTTGCTGCCATCGATTTGGGAATTAAGGGTGCAACTCCGCGGGCTCTTGCTGCACGTGGGGTGGAAACTCATGTGATGCCATATGACTCAACCTTTGCTGATATTTCATCAATAAATCCAGATGGCGTTTTCTTATCTAATGGCCCGGGAGATCCCGCAACAATGACAGCAGTTATTGATTTAGTGCGCGAGCTGCTGTTGGCCGAGATCCCAATTTTTGGTATTTGTTTCGGTCATCAAATTCTGGGGCGGGCGTTGGGCTTTGAAACCTATAAACTTCAATTCGGCCATCGCGGAATTAACCAACCAGTAATTGATAAGAACACACATAAGGTTGAAATTACAGCCCACAATCATGGTTTCGCATTGAAGGCTCCAACCGAAGGTGTTTTCTCGACGGTTTTTGGTACAGGAGAAGTTACACATGTATCTCTTAATGATGGAGTGGTCGAGGGCTTGCAACTTTTAGAGCGCGGAGCATTTAGCGTTCAGTATCACCCTGAAGCAGCTGCCGGACCCCACGATGCCGATTATCTTTTTGATCGATTTATTGAGTTAATGCAAAAATATCCAACGGCTGCGAGAACTCATTAATGCCAGTTGATAAAGCGATCAAGAGTGTATTGGTCATTGGAAGTGGACCAATTGTTATCGGTCAGGCATGTGAATTCGATTATTCTGGTACACAGGCATGCAGAGTTTTACGTGCTGAAGGTATTCGCGTAATTCTAGTTAACTCAAACCCAGCAACAATCATGACTGATCCTGAATTTGCTGATGCCACCTACATCGAACCGATTACACCAGAGTTCATTGAACGAATCATTATCAAGGAAAAACCTGATGCCGTGCTGGCCACACTCGGCGGACAAACAGCTTTAAATGCAGCTATTGGTTTGTATGAATTAGGAACCCTTGCAAAATATGGTGTGCGCTTAATTGGCGCCGATGTAGATGCGATCAAACGCGGAGAAAATAGAGAGCTTTTTAGGGCAATTGTGGAAAAAATTGGCGGCCAGAGTGCTAAATCAATTATTTGTCACACTATGGAAGATGCATTGGGCGCGGTTAAAACCCTTAACTATCCAGTTGTTGTCAGACCCTCTTTTACTATGGGCGGTTTGGGATCTGGAATCGCATTTTCAGAAAATGAACTTAAACAAATAGCGGGAGCAGGCTTGCGTCACAGCCCAACTTCTGAAGTTTTACTTGAAGAGTCAATTTTGGGCTGGAAAGAGTATGAACTAGAAGTCATGCGGGATAAGACCGACAACGTTGTAATCGTTTGCAGCATTGAAAACCTAGATCCAATGGGAGTGCACACTGGTGATTCAATAACTGTTGCTCCTGCAATGACATTAACTGATGTTGAGTATCAAAAACTGCGCGATTTATCCATGGCGATCATTCGTGAAGTTGGCGTTGACACTGGTGGGTGCAATATTCAATTTGCAGTAAATCCATTAGATGGTCGAATCATCGTTATTGAGATGAATCCACGTGTTTCTAGGTCAAGTGCATTGGCTTCAAAGGCCACTGGTTTTCCTATTGCTAAAATCGCAACAAAATTAGCTATTGGTTATACCCTTGATGAAATTCGCAACGACATAACTCAGGTAACTCCCGCTTCATTTGAACCGACTCTAGATTATGTTGTTGTTAAAGCTCCCCGTTTTGCTTTCGAAAAATTTGTAGATGCAGATCCGCGCTTAACGACAACGATGAAAAGCGTTGGCGAAGCAATGGCTATTGGAAGAAGTTTTCCAGAAGCACTCATGAAAGCGCTACGTTCGTTGGAACGCAAAGAAGCAGTGTTCACATTTCCAGCAAATAAGGGTGCCATTAACGTAAGTGATTTAGTATCAAAGATGTCGATTCCAACTGAGTATCGCTTGCAACAGGTTCAATTAGCAATGTGGGCTGGGGCAAGTATTGAACAAGTTCATGCATCAACAAAAATTGATCCCTGGTATTTACAGCAACTAGAAATCATCAATCAACGGGCAGAATTGGTTGCTCAACCAGGTGAACTAAGCGCTGATATAATCCGTAGTGCCAAGAGTTTAGGTTTTTCAGATTCCCAGATTGCACAACTTCGATCAATAACTGAAGAAGATGTTAGACGTACCAGAATCCATCTTGGAATACATCCTGTGTATAAAACCGTTGACACATGCGCTGCGGAGTTCGAAGCTTTCACTCCTTATCATTATTCAAGTTATGAAGAAGAAACAGAAGTTAAGTCTCGCACTAAGCCAGCTGTGATTATTTTGGGTAGTGGGCCAAATCGCATTGGCCAAGGTATTGAGTTCGATTATTCATGTGTTCACGCTAGTTTTACTCTGCAAGCAAGTGATTATGAAACAATCATGATTAATTGCAACCCCGAGACCGTATCTACCGACTATGACACTAGTGATCGCTTGTACTTTGAACCATTAACTCTTGAAGATGTACTTGAAGTGATACACGCAGAAACTTTGGCTGGACCAGTACTTGGTGTAATCACCCAACTTGGTGGTCAAACACCATTAGGACTGGCTGCAGGGTTAAAAGAAGCGGGAGTAACAATTCTGGGCACGAGTCCAGAGGCAATTAATTTGGCTGAAGAACGTGGCGCTTTTGGTGAGATATTAAAGAGTGAAAACTTACGAGCACCCGAATATGGAATGGCCGCTTCAGAGCAAGAAGCTTTAGCAATCGCACACAGAATTGGTTACCCGGTTTTAGTTAGACCCTCTTTTGTACTTGGCGGGCGAGGAATGGAAATTGTTTACGATGATGAATCTCTTGCAGGGTTCATTTCCCGTGCAACTGATATCACACCCGATCATCCTGTTCTTGTGGATCGTTTTCTAGATAGTGCCATTGAAATAGATGTTGACGCTCTCTTTGACGGCAAAGAGCTCTTCTTAGGTGGAGTGATGGAACATATTGAAGAAGCAGGAATTCATTCCGGTGATAGTGCCTGTGTATTGCCATCTATGTCATTAGATACCAAGGCTATAGCAACGATTAAGGAAGCAACAACAAAGATCGCTAAAGCAGTTGGTGTTGTTGGTCTGATCAATATTCAATTTGCAATGAGTGATTCACAATTATTTGTTTTGGAAGCCAATCCTCGTGCTTCTCGTACAGTGCCATTTGTAAGTAAGGCAACAGGTATACCGTTAGCAAAGGCTGCTGCTCGTTTAGCTGTTGGTTCAACAATTGCCCAGCTTCGTGAAGAAGGTCTGTTGCCACAAAGCGGTGATGGCGTTGCCAAGGGAATTTCAGTCAAGGAAGCAGTTCTTCCTTGGAATCGTTTCCGTAGAACCGATGGTCGGGGAGTGGACGCAGTTCTTGGACCAGAGATGCGTTCAACGGGTGAAGTAATGGGGATTTCAAATTCATTTGGAGAGAGTTATGCGAAATCTCAGATAAGCGCCTTTGGCGCCCTTCCTAAAAATGGCACGGTTTTTGTTAGTTTGGCTGATAAAGATAAGAAACAGGGGATTCAAGCAGCGCACGATTTATCGCGTATAGGTTTTAGTATTCTGGCTACTGGTGGAACCGCTGATGCTCTGGCAGCAAAGCAAATACCATGCATACGAGTTCGTAAGCATTCAGAAGGCACGGGACCGTTAGGTGAGAAAACGATTGTGGAGTTGATAAATTCCGGCGAAATAGATCTCATAATAAACACTCCTGTTGGTCGCGGCACACGTCAAGATGGCTGGTTAATTAGAACGGCTGCAGTTCAACGATCTGTGCCATGCATAACAACCACAGCGGGCTTTAAAGCAGCCGTTGAAGGTATAAAATCGTTGCAACGTGAAGAATTATCTATTCGTTCTATCCAAAGCTGGCTGGCATAAATATGTCATCGATTAATAAATTTGCCGGCAGAATGATTGCAACGGTTGTATCAAATAAACGTGTCGGTCAGTATCACCAAATTCTTCTCAATGTTGGTGAGATGGTAAATACATGTAAACCTGGAAATTTCGTCGCGATTCGAGTTGGCGGAGATAATGCAAAGATGATTTTGCGTCGCGCTTTTGCAATTTCGCGAGTCTCACTTACTGGCCCCTATGGTGGTTCGATGGAATTAATCGTCGCTCCATTTGGTCAAGGAAGTAAGTGGCTATGCGCACAGGCTGAAGGTTCAGAAATTGATCTCATCGCACCACTTGGAACTGCATTTGGTATTCCAACTGAACCGGTTAGAGCGCTATTAGTCGGCGGCGGGTATGGATCGGCGCCATTATTTGGACTAGCCGAAGTTTTAAAAAATCGTGGATGCCGCGTAGATATGTATCTTGGAGCTAGTACTGGTGGCAAAATTTATGCGCCGATGGAAGGCAAACGCTCGGTCAACGTTTTAAGAATCTACACAGAAGATGGATCGATGGGTGAACGTGGTCGGGTAACAGAACCAATTCCTGGCTTAATTGCTGATGGTTTAGTCGACGTTATTTATTCATGTGGCCCCATGCCGATGTTGCGTGCTATCTCTGGAATTGTTGCGGGAAGCGATGTTGTGCATCAGTGTGCGGTTGAAGAATCTATGGCATGTGGTGTTGGAATATGTATGACCTGTGTTTTGCCTGTTAATGACGCAGACGGAAATGTTTCTATGAAACGCTCGTGCATTGATGGACCAGTAATGGATGGTGCAAATGTGGCATGGGACCTCGTAGGGAAAATACCTGAGGCGCACGCATGATTGATCTATCAACGACTTTTTCTAATGCGTGGTTTCCTTCACCACTTTTTACTGCCAGTGGATGCGCAAGTTCAGGCAAGGAATTAGCGCAGTTTATTGACCTTCGTGAAATTGGTGCGGTGGTAACAAAATCGGTGATGAGCAAAGCACGACATGGTCGACCAACACCACGAATGGCTGAGACTCCAAGTGGAATGGTTAATTCAATAGGACTTCAAGGCCCCGGTATCGATACATTTTTAGCCGAAGATTTACCTTGGTTAGTTAGTCAGAAAGCACGAGTAATTGTTTCCATTGCAGGTGAAACGGTTGAAGAGTACGCAACACTCGCACGAAAAGTGAGATCAGCTCCGGGAATTAGTGCGCTAGAAGTAAATATCTCATGTCCGAATGTTGAAAATCGTGGTTTGGTTTTTGCATGCGATCCAGAAGCATCTCGAAGAGTAATTGACGGAGTACGTAAAACTTTGGGTGGGGAATTACCAATAATTGCTAAGTTATCTCCAGATGTAACTGACTTGGTTTCCATTGCAAAAGGTGTTGTAGATGCTGGCGCTGATGGGTTGGCGCTTATAAACACAGTGTTATCAATGGTAATAAATTTAGACACGATGCGCCCACATCTAGGTGGGAAAACTGGTGGCTTATCTGGTCCTGCAATTAGACCAATCGCAGTGCGTGCTATCTATCAAGTTCATGAAGCGTTACCTAACGTTCCGATCTTAGGAATGGGTGGTGTTTCAACCGGTCGAGATGCACTTGAATTGATTTTAGCTGGAGCAAAAGGAGTATCTGTTGGTACCGCTTCATTTGCCGATCCCGCGGCAATAATTACGATTCAAAATGAACTTAAGGAATTGCTCGCAGCCCGTGGATTCACATCCGTTGCGCAAGCTGTTGGTTTTGCTCATCGTCCCGTAGAAGAATCTGGAAATAATGCATGAGCACAAAGGCGCCAATAATACTTGCAGTTGATACTTCTGATCTTGAATTAGCCAAGGCATGGATTGCACATACTTGCGAATATGTTCAAGTTTTCAAACTAGGTCTTGAATTCTTTCTTAATTTTGGAGCGCAAGGGGTTCGCGCAATAACGGAGAATTCGGATGTAAAGATATTTTTAGATTTAAAGCTGCACGATATTCCCAATACAGTTGCACATGCAGCTTCCAGTGCTGCGCTATTAAAGCCACTCTTCTTAACTGTTCACGCAAGTGGGGGAAGTGAAATGATCAGAGCGGCCGTTAAAGCTGCGCCGGAAACTAAAATAACGGCTGTAACAATCTTGACATCGTTATCTGAAGTCGATGTAAAAAACATTGGTTTTGCCAAAGATGCATTGAGCTCGGCGACAAACCTTGCTCAATTAGCAGTAGCAGCCGGCGCTGGCGCCATCGTTTGCTCTCCTTTAGAGACAGCCAGTATTCGCTCTGCTGTTGGTAATGAAACATTAATCATCACACCTGGAGTACGCCCATTATCAATGGTCGGAAAAGATGATCAAACTCGCACCATGACACCATCGCAAGCAATTGCTGCAGGGGCTAACTTCGTAGTTATAGGACGGCCGATAACTAGCGCATGGGAACCATCCGGAGTTGAAATAGGCAAACGAGCCCGAGAAATTTCGGCTGAAATTCTTAATTCTTAATTTCAACTTTTTCCACTAGATTGTGCACATGGGAGCTCCGCCACAACTAAGTGCTGAACAACGTAGTGCAGCACTGGCAAAAGCTAAAGAATCGCGTCAGATTCGTTCTGCAGCAAAGACTAAAATTAAATCAGGGGACCTCTCTCTTTCTGATGTTTTTACGTTGGCTGAGAAGGATTCATTTATCGCAAAAATGCGAGTTTTTGAACTATTGGCATCCCTTAACGGAGTGGGCAAAATAAGAGCCACCGCCATCATGGAGCGCTTGAATATTTCCCCAACTCGTCGCATTCAAGGCTTAGGTAAGCATCAAATTAGTGCGCTGCGAAGTGAATTTAGTCCAGCACAATCGCGTGGCAAGTTGATAGTTCTCTCAGGACCAGGTGGCGTTGGCAAAAGCACAATTGCCGCCTACATACGCGAACACGGAACATTTTGGGTGAGCGTTTCATCGACAACACGCCAACCTCGCGTTAATGAAAAAAACGGAGTTGAATATTATTTTTTAACAGAAGAAGAGTTTGATCAAGAAATTACAAAAAATCATTTTCTAGAGTGGGCACATTTTGCTGGGGCTAGATATGGCACTCCTCGCGAGCCAGTTGAACATGAGTTATCTGCTGGGAAAAATGTGCTCTTAGAAATAGATATCGAAGGAGCTAAGCAAGTGAAGGTCCACGCACCAGAAGCGATACTTGTTTTCCTTGAACCACCATCTTGGGAAGAACTCGTTTCCCGACTAGAAAGACGTGCCACCGATTCCCCACAGAGACGAGCAGAACGTCTTCAACTCGCTCAAGAAGAGCTGGCTGCAGCCTCATTTTTCGATCATCGCCTCATAAATGATCAGGTCGAGAACGTCGTGCAGAAACTGTTATCCTTAGCCTCTGCCCACTAGGGCCTATCCCATAAATACAGCAACGAGGAGTTAAAACAATGGACGGAATTACAAATCCACCTATTGATGAATTGTTAGATAAAAGCGGTTCGAAATACAGCCTCGTCCTTTATGCAGCAAAGCGTGCTCGCCAAATTAACGCGTATTACTCTCAATTAGGCGAAGGCTTACTTGAATATGTTGGACCACTTGTTGAAACGCATGTTCACGAGAAGCCGCTATCAATTGCTTTACGTGAAATCAATGAGGGTTTGTTAACAATCGAAAACCTCGAACCAACAGCTTAAGCTTTAAAAAATGAGTAGTGCCAAGCGAGAAATTATTCTCGGAGTTGGTGGTGGAATAGCCGCATATAAGTCATGCGAACTTCTCAGACGTCTCCAAGATCTTGATTTTGCCATCACTGTCGTTCCTACACCCTCCAGTTTAAATTTTGTTGGAAGTGCTACGTGGGAAGCTTTATCTGGCAGAAGCGTTACCACCGAAGTGTGGGAAAACGTTGAGCAAGTAAAACACGTATCCCTTGCAGATCTAGCAGAAGCAATCATCATCGCACCCGTTACAGCAGATCTTCTTGCCCGATTGGCTCAAGGGCGAGCCGAAGATTTATTAACCAATGTCGTATCTGCAAGCAAGGCGCCAAAATTTTTAGTACCGGCAATGCATCCAAACATGTGGCTAAATGAAAGTACGCAAGAGAATGTAAAAATACTGCGAGCACGTGGATTTGAAATCATGAATCCAGATGATGGACGTTTAACGGGTGAAGACTCTGGAGTCGGAAGATTTCCTGAAACAGCGAAGATCATTTCAACCTTCCTGACTCATATTGGTTCACATCAGGATCTAAAGGGTAAGAAGCTGCTTATTTCAGCAGGTGGAACACGTGAAGCGATAGATCCAGTTCGCTTCATTGGAAATCGCAGTTCTGGAAAGCAGGGGGTAGCGATTGCGGTGGAAGCGCGCAATAGGGGAGCCGAGGTTTCCCTTGTGTTAGCTAATTCAAACATTTCTGACGTTTCCGGAATCGAAACCATTCGAGTTGAAACTGCGCAGCAAATGCATAAAGTTTTAAGGGAAAAGATGCAGGGTTGTGATGTATTAGTGATGTCAGCTGCTGTATCTGATGCAAAACCATCTACTCCATCTTCTGAAAAAATAAAGAAGAAGGAGTTTAATTCAATTAATTTAGTCGCAAACGAGGATATTCTCGCGGACTTGAGCTCTTCTGCAAATGATTCGCAGTTAATTGTTGGCTTTGCTGCTGAAACTTCGAATATTGAAGAGTCGGGTCGCGAAAAATTAAAGGCTAAAGATTTAGATTTTATATATGTCAATGACGTATCAGGTGGAGCGATATTTGCTTCAGACCTAAGCGCTGGATTCTTGATAAGTTCTGATGGCAAAAGCACACATATCGAGCAAACTTCTAAGGCAAAAGTAGCCAAAATTATTCTCGATAATGTGGTTTCTAGGTTAAGTTATGCCAATGGCTAAGAGACTCTTTACTTCCGAATCAGTGACTGAAGGTCACCCAGATAAAATTGCAGATCAGATCTCAGATGCGATTTTGGACTCCCTTATAGGTCAAGATAAAAAATCTAGAGTTGCCGTTGAAACTTTAATTACTACTGGACAAGTTCATGTTGCTGGTGAAGTTACAACAGATGCTTATGCCGACGTAACGGGAATCATCCGAGAAACTGTTCTAAATATTGGTTATGACTCATCAGTAAAAGGTTTTGACGGAAATTCCTGCGGTGTATCAGTATCTATCGGTCAGCAATCTCAAGACATTGCTCAAGGAGTAGATGATGCTTATGAAAATCGTGTCGCATCTTCAGTAGATCCTCTTGATCTGCAAGGCGCTGGCGATCAAGGTTTGATGTTTGGTTATGCCTGCGATGACACAAAAGAGTTAATGCCGTTACCAATTTGGTTAGCCCACGAGTTGGCCGCACAGCTTGCTAAGGTTCGTAAATCTGGAGCTCTGCCTTATCTGCGCCCTGATGGAAAAACCCAGGTAACAATTGAATACGAAGGCGATAAAGCTGTTGCACTCAACACCGTTGTTATCTCTTCTCAACACGCTGAAGAAGTTTCTGTTGAAAAACAACTCACTCCAGAAATTATTGAGCAAGTTATTAACCCTATTATTGCCAAGATTGATTTACCAAAAAATGATTTAAGAATACTTATCAATCCCACAGGGAGATTCGTTATTGGTGGACCGATGGGCGATGCTGGTTTAACAGGTCGCAAAATTATTGTAGATACTTACGGAGGCATGGCTCGTCATGGTGGTGGAGCTTTCAGCGGAAAAGATCCTTCGAAAGTAGATAGATCTGCCGCATATGCGATGCGCTGGGTTGCTAAAAATGTTGTGTCTGCAGGATTCGCTCGTCGATGCGAAGTACAGGTTGCCTATGCGATCGGTAAAGCGCAACCAGTGGGTTTATTTGTAGAAACTTTTGGCACCGAAACTGTGCCGGTAAATAAGATTCAAGACGCAGTTTTGCAGGTTTTTGATTTGCGTCCGGCCGCAATCATTCGTGATCTTGACCTGCTTCGCCCTATTTATTCCAAGACAAGCGCTTATGGACACTTTGGGCGCGAGTTGAAGGAGTTTACGTGGGAGTCAACTAGTCGCGTCGATGCTTTGCGCGCAGCAATCAAATAATTACTAGGTAATCCCATGCAGAGCGCAAAGCCGCTACGCCTTAAAAGAGAACCGTTTCGGCCTGCAGCAAAAGCGGACTCCGGCATTGTGGTTAACGTATGGGTTGACTCTGGTTTATCTCATCTAGATGGAATTTACTCATATCGCCCTCCGAATGAATTAGTAGACAAGATAGCAATTGGTACGCGTCTGAAGGTTCCATTTAACTCACGTAGTTGTGAAGCGCTGGTGGTAGAAATTGTAGTAACAAATGAATCAACGGAGCACTTCAAAATAATCGAATCAGTTCTTGGCGATATTCCTGTAGCAAATCCTGCTGTGATTAAGTTTTATCAACTTATGGCACAGCATTGGGCCAGCGATCCATACTCCTTAGTTAAATTTGGAATACCTTCACGTGTTGCTTCAGTTGAGAAAAATGTTGATTTTTCTGGTGTTGTCGATCCTAAAAAAGGTACTTCTGGCAAAAGAGGTTTCGAGAACAGCTTCATGATGCACACGCCACATAAATCTGCGTATCTAGAAATCGCTGAGCTAGCCATCGAAAGAATGAAGAGCGGCTCTACATTGCTTTTATTGCCAGATATCAAAGATGTAGATCGTGTTCTGCAAAGATTTCTGGGCAAGAAAATGGATTTCGAAGTAATTCGATTGGATTCTTCTTTGCCCAGGTCGCAGCGCTATGAAAACTATCTGAAATCAGCCATCAGAGATAACGTGCTAGTTATCGGAAATAGAAGCGCTTTGTTTGCACCCATTCGAAATCTTGATTCCATCATCGTTGGATTCGAGAAATCGGAGCAATATTTTGAAAAGAAGCACCCATACTGGAATACAAGGGATAGCGTTTTTTTACGGGCACAAACTGAGGCTCTCAAGATCTACTTCACCGGTTATGTGCCATCTAGTGAAATGGCACTTCAGATTGAGAATAGAAATACTAAATTCGTAACGCAGAGGGCAAAGTTAAACACGTCGGCTTTCCCTCAAGCACAGGGCGAGTTGTTACCAGATCGAATTATTCCAGCTATTCGAAAATCACTCAACCAAGGAACGGTTTTGTTCCTTGTGCCAAGCAAAGGGTATGCAAACGCTCTTCTGTGCGCGAAGTGTAGAAACATTGCACTCTGTAAGTGCGGGGGCAGGTTACTAGTTACAAGTCAAAATGCGGATCCACAATGCTCAGTGTGTAGTACCTCTATTAAGAACTGGCAATGTAGCTGGTGCGCAGGAACTACGCGATATGTTGCAGCGCGAGGCATCGACAGATTCCATGAAGAAATTGGTAGAGCATTTCCTAATACGAACATTCAATTATCAAGTGCTCCCAATATTTTGGAAGAAGTTGCGGAGAAAACCAAAATAGTTATCGCTACAACTGGTTCAATACCCGGCGGTATCAAAGAATATTCGGCGGTTGTTTTGTTGGAAGGCCAAAGATTTTTGGCGGCTTCTTCTTCAAGGTTTGAAGAGTTGGTCTACGAATCATTTTTCGAGGCAGCGGCGCATGTAGTTGAAAAGGGAAACGTTTACATTGTTCTAGATGCCTTTCACCCTTTAGTAGCTGCAATTACTAAGTGGAATCCAGGATTGCTAATAAGAAAGATCTTGCGTGAAAATGAAGAGGCTTTCTTACCCCCTTATTCCTCTGTTGCGGTGTTAACAGTTCAAAAACAAGAAGCTGTACTTCTAAAGAATGGATTGGCAAAGAGCATTAAAGATGGACGTCTTCCAACGTCCTCTCAAGTATTTCTATCTCAAGATACAGAGACGGATAACGCAAAAATCCTGATCAGTGTTCCTGCACAAAATCGCGATGTTTTGGCTGCTTTTTTAATGGAACTTTCACGTAAGAGGGCAATTTCAAAGAAGAGTTTCGTCAGTATCGCATTGGATCCATTCACTCTGTTGCGTTAATCGAGTTGGTAGACTGCAGCTATGTCGATTCAACAGATACGCCTTTTCGGGGACCCAGTTCTTGTCTCGCCTGCCTCTGTCGTGATTGATTTTGACAAGGAACTTCGAAAGTTAGTTCAAGATTTAACGGACACAATGATTGCAGCACCTGGTGCTGGATTGGCGGCCCCACAAATAGGAGTCCCGCTGAGAGTTTTTGTATGGGACGTTGATGAAACTTTAGGACATTTGATAAACCCAACTCTTGATCTCAGCGAAGATGAACAAGATGGGGAAGAGGGTTGTTTGTCATTTCCATCTCTGTCATACCCAACCAAGCGTTCAATGAGAGTTGTTGCTAAAGGTTGGAATATGCACGGTGAACCAATTACCGTCGAGGGGTCCGAGCTTTTAGCACGGGCGATTCAACACGAAACGGATCATCTAGACGGAATAGTCTTCATTGATCGTTTAGATGATGAAACAAGAAAGATTGCGATGAAAGAAATTCGCGAATCCGAGTGGTTTGGGCAAGCATCGAGTACTGGCATTTCTCCAACAATCAAAGTTTCTCCTCATAATACTTTTGGAAAAGGGTTGTAGTGATTGTTGCGGTTGCAGCTACGGCAGATGTAGCAATCCCAACTCTAGAATGGTTAGTTAAATCTGAGTATCAACTTCTTCGTGTTATTACAACACCGGATTCAAAAGTTGGTCGAGGGAAAGTTTTGACTCCATCACCTGTTGCGATGTGGGCAGATACGAATAAATTAGAAATTTCGAAACCGGACACACATGAGGAAATGAAGAATGCTTTCCAGGGCGTCGATGTTGTCGTAGCAATCGCCTACGGACGAATTTTAACGAAAGATGTTCTAAATATTCCAAAACACGGTTTTCTCAATCTGCATTTTTCATTATTGCCTGCATATAGGGGAGCGGCACCCGTTCAAAGATCAATTTTATCCGGTGACGTTGTCACAGGAATTTCTATTTTCAAGATTGATGAGAATCTAGATACTGGTCCTATCTATCTTCAGAATGAGTTCAAGATTCCTGAAAATTCCACGAGTGACGAAGTGTTGAGCGAACTTGCATATCTTGGTGCCTCTGCCTTCGGTGCGGTTTTTGAAATGATTGAACAAGGAGTTGCACCGTCTGCACAGAGTGCAACCGGAATAAGTTTTGCCCCGAAAATTTCTAAAGATGAGGCAAAAATAGATTGGCATTTACCTGCCGAAAAGATTATTAATGCAGTAAGAGCATTCACGTCAAACCCTGGCGCCTGGACATCGCATAGGGGTTCGTTGTTGAAGATCACAGAGATTGGTCAACATGGCGGCGAGCAAAAACTTGAACCGGGCGTGCTTTGCGCTGCTGGCAAGAGGTTATTTATCGGAACGGCTAGTGATTCTGTAGAGATTATGAAGATCATTCCGGCAGGGAAAAAGGAAATGCCCGCATCAGATTGGATTAACGGAGCACGGCTAACTGATGGTGAAGTTTTTGAATAAACCTATCCGCAAGAACTTTAGCTCTCCCAAACCTGATGCACCTCGTTTACTGGCCTATGACGTGTTACATGAAGTCAATCGAAATGGTGGTTACTCCAACTTATTACTGCCAAAAATACTTTCAAAATCTCAGATGGATGAACGAGATAAAGGTTTCGTAACGGAATTGGTGTATGGGACTCTAAGAATGCAGGGAAGACACGATTGGATTCTTGCTCAAGCAAGTGATCGACCTTGGGAAGAGGTAAATCCGGCACTAGTTGATGTCGCGCGATTAGGTGCGCACCAATTATTTGAGATGCGCGTTCCAACCCATGCTGCTGTGTCAGCAACTGTTGAACTTGGTAGGAAAGTATTAGGTGAATCTAAGGCGTCTTTTCTAAATGCGATATTAAGAAAAGTTAGTCAAAAGAGTCTGGATGAGTATGTTTCTGAAATTGAGCTGATTAAAGATGATTTTGAAAGGCTTTCAATACTGTATTCGCATCCCCAGTGGATTATCAGTGCTTATTTAGATCAACTAGGAAATCTAGATGAAGTTCGAGAACTTCTGAGTGCAAATAATCTCGCCCCTAGGCCAACTCTTGTATCGTGGCCTGGATTAAGTACGCAAGATGATTTAGTTGATGTCGGCGCAACTGCGACATATTTTTCACCGTATGGCGCGATCTTTGATGGTTCACCCGCTTCTTTAGATCTAATTGTGCAGCGAAAAGCCGGTGTTCAGGATGAAGGTTCTCAATTAGTCGCTCATATTTTTTCGCAAGTAGCAGAAGGTCAAGATGCGTGGCTGGATTTGTGTGCAGGTCCTGGGGGCAAGGCGGCTTTATTATCAGCCGTTGCTAAATCTAAGAATATTGAATTTAGTGCCAATGAAATTTCAGAAGTGCGCGCAAAATTAGTTCGTCAAGTTGTACAAGGTGCAGATGTAACCACGATAGATGCCCGTGAATTATCATCACTTGGTAGACAATATGGCGCAATCCTTGCCGACGTTCCTTGCACTGGTCTCGGTGCGCTACGTCGTCGTCCAGAAGTGCGTTGGCGCAGAACCGTGGCAGATTTAAAGTCCTTAGTAATTTTGCAGGCAGAGATCATCGATTCGGCGATCGCGTGTCTAACGCCTGGGGGATTATTGGGGTATGCAACGTGTAGCCCGCATCTATCGGAAACTCGTATTGCTGTTTCAGAAGCTTTGAAGCGCCATCCGAATATGGAGTTGGTAGACCTCACTTCTTTCATTCATCCCGAATTGCGCACAAGCGCAGTGGATCGAGGCTCGCTGACATTATGGACTCACCGGCACAACACGGATGCCATGTTTCTAAGCGTTTTACGGAAGAAGAATTAGTATTGCGCCATGAATAAATCAGTCCGCATCCATCCGAGTATCTTAAATGCTGATTATTCCAACATATTGTCAGAGATTGACCGAGTATCCAAAGTTTCAGATTTATTGCATTTAGATATTCTCGATGGAAAATTCGCACCCAACACATCTTTTTCGTGGGAACAAGCGCAATACATAATTTCAGGTTCAGCGATTCCAGTTGATGCCCACTTAATGGTTGTAGATAGTGATGAACAAGGTCCACGTTATGCAGAGGCTGGATGTCAGAGTGTGACGATTCATGTTGAAAGCACGAAGAATATTCGAAAGGCCATTAAGGATATTAAATCCCATGGCACTCGAGCTAGTTTGGCTCTTAAACCTGCTACCCAGATTGAGAATTACAAAGAGTTCTTAGATGAAGTCGATATGTTCTTGATTATGACTGTAGAGCCTGGTTTCGGCGGTCAATCATTTATTTCTGAAATGATGGAAAAGGTTTCAAAGACCCGAGAGTTAATCGGGAACAGACCAATTTGGTTGCAGGTTGATGGCGGAATATCAAAGGAAACCATCGAGATAGCTAGCGCCGCTGGTGCCGATACTTTTGTAGCGGGAAGCGCTGTTTATAAGGCGCAAGATCCAGCAGCAATGGTTTCTATATTGCGAGATTTAGCAGCCAACGCGAAATAGATCTCTCTAGTAAACTAAAGGCATGAAAACCTTTGAATCTCTGTGGAACGAGTTGGAGAACATCTCCCTTACTCGTCCTGAAGGTTCGGGCACGGTCAAAGCGCTAGATGCAGGACTTCACGCTATTGGAAAGAAAATTATTGAAGAAGCTGGCGAAGTGTGGATGGCGGCAGAACATGAAGATAATGAAGCACTTGCCTTGGAAATTAGTCAGTTGATTTATCACTTACAAACGTTGATGTTGGCCCGCGGTTTAACCCTTCAAGACATTTATAAGAATCTTTAGGAGATACCAATGTTAAGAGTTGCAATACCAAATAAGGGTTCACTTGCTGAAGATTCAATAGCCGTTCTTAAAGAGGCGGGATATAAGCAACGAACAGATAGTCGTGATCTAGTTTTAATTGATACGCAGAATCAGGTTGAATTCTATTATCTGCGTCCACGAGACATTGCACTCTATGTTGGTTCTGGTGAACTCGAAGCAGGAATCACCGGTCGTGATTTGCTTATAGACTCTGAAGCTGCCGCAATTGAAACTCTTGCTATGGGTTTTGGCGGATCAACTTTTAGATTTGCAGCACCAACTGGAAAAAGCTGGAAGATCGCAGACATTTCAGGAAAACGAATTGCTAGTGCTTACCCAGGGTTGGTCAATGCGCACCTAAAATCATTAGGAGTTTCTGCTACCGTCGTTCGATTAGATGGAGCTGTGGAAAGCAGTGTGCGCCTAGGCGTCGCCGATTTGATTGCAGATGTTGTCAGTACCGGTAACACCTTGCGACAAGCTGGATTAGAGATTTTCGGCGATCCAATTTTAGTCAGTGAAGCAATATTGATTACTCGCGAGAAAGAAAGAAACAACCCTTCATTACAGATTTTGCTACGTCGACTTCAGGGTGTTATCACAGCTCGTCAATATGTATTAGTGGATTATGACGTTCCAAAGAATAAGTCTGAAGCAGCATGTGCGATCACACCAGGTTTGGAATCTCCAACTATCTCACCACTTCAAAATCAAGATTGGGTTGCCGTTCGTGCAATGGTCCTACGAAAAGATACAAATCGAGTAATGGATGAATTATGGGAAGTTGGAGCGCGTGGAATTTTAGTTACAGATATTCACGCTTGTCGACTCTAATTATCTCTTTCTGATTCTTCAATGTCTTCTCGGTTTATCCCCAAAATAAATAGTACCGAATCCAAATACGGTGCATTTATAGCACTCTGCGCAGCGTCTTGAACTGTTTGCTTGGCATTAAAAGCTATACCCAATCCAGCAGCCGCAATCATGTCGAGGTCGTTTGCTCCATCACCTATAGCTATGGTGTTCGCGGGCGAAACATTTTCTAGAGTCGCGAATTCTTTTAAAGCAAGGGCTTTTCCCGCACGATCAATGACTGGACCCGATAGCTCTCCTGTGATTGTTCCATTGATAATTTCTAGGGTGTTTGATCGAACATGTGTGATGCCTAGATCATTAGCTATTGGATTTATTAACTGAGAGAAGCCTCCGGAAACAAGACCTACACCGTGTCCAAGTTTTTTCAGTGTACGAATCAAGGTTCTGGCCCCGGGAGTCAGAGTTACTTGCTTGCTCACCTGGGCGATAATTGTTTCTGGTTGTCCTTTAAGCAAAGCTACGCGCTTGCGCAAAGAAGCTTCAAAATCTAGCTCACCGCGCATTGCTGATTCTGTAATCAGGCGCACTTCTGCTCCTACGCCACTAGCTTCTGCAAGCAAGTCAATGATTTCTTGTTCGATAAGAGTTGAATCAACGTCCATAACAACTAGCTTTCTAGCAAAACGATTAAGGCCAGAAACTTGAACTGCTATATCAACGCCATATTTCTTTGCAGTCGGTCCGAGAGCTTTTCGCAGGGATTCTAGGTGCGAATCTGAAACTAAAAATTCGATTGCGGTTAATGGAAAGGAAGCGCTTCGATGAATTCTTTCGATGTTTCCACCAGTTGCAGCAATATCTGACGCCAGATTAGCAATAGCACCTGGTGTAATTTTCTCTGCAAGGGCGATAACGTGAATTAATCCAGTTTTTTGGGCAATGGACTCAGTAGATTCGCTAGAGAAGGAAGTTGCGATATCCACATTGAGTTTCAAAGCGCATTCATTTAAATCAGATTCAACGGCTGCAGCATGGGCTGGATCTAGATCAATCAAAACAGTAAGTATCAAACGAGATCTAATGACCACTTGCTCGATGTCTAATACTGTGATGGAAAATGGTTCTAAAGTAGAAAAAAGAGCCGAAGATATTCCTGGGGCATCAATGCCAGAGAGCAAAATCAGACCTGTGTAGCGATTCTCAACTCTGTTATTTCTATCCATGGGCATAGATTATCGTCAATTACACATGCGAAATTGCGCGCTATTGACCCTATTAGCCCCTGTGAAGCACTATCTTTTTGTTCTATGGCTTCGGAATTAGTACTAGCACTCGATGGCGTGTGTGTTGTTCGAGACGCAAAACAAATCTTGGGGCCGATCTCTTTTCGCATTGCCGCGGGGGAGCGCTGGGTAATTCTCGGACCAAATGGTGCGGGAAAATCAACACTTCTTGGCGTGCTTGCCGCTCGAATATTTCCAAGCAAAGGACAGGCGCTTTTATTAGATCAACAGGTTGGTCGCGTAGATCTTTCTGAATTGCGCACTCGTATTGGCTTGGCATCTCCTTCTTTAGAAGCGATGGTCGAATCCAATGAAATAGTACGAGATGTTGTTTTAACAGCGGCATATGCGATCATCGGGCGCTGGAATGAAAATTATGATTTATGGGATGAGTCTCGCGCTGTCGCGCTATTAACAACATTTGGCGTTCGCGAACTCGGGGAAAGAAAGTTCTCAACTCTAAGTTCTGGTGAGAAAAAACGAGTTTTAATATCTCGAGCTTTGATGGCAGATCCTGAATTGCTTTTATTAGATGAACCAGCGGCCGGACTAGATGTTGGCGGGCGAGAGGATTTATTGCGCCGATTTGCACAATTTTCAAATGATCCGACAGCGCCTGCAAGTGTGCTTGTGACGCACCACATCGAGGAAATTCCAGTTGGTACAACGCATGCAATATTGCTCAAAGATGGAAAAATTGCAGTTAGCGGTCCTGTTGCCTCGGTGATAACAAGTGAACATGTGAGCGCAGTCTTTGGATTACCCATTGAAGTTAAACATGAAAGTGATCGATTCTTCGCCCGTGCTTAGAGATTTACTAGATGTTCGTTGGCATACATTATTGGCACCATCTCTTCACGTACTAGATGAGTTAGACAAAGTTTTAGATTTCAAGGCCAGTGTTCCGGCGACAAAAGACATATTCAAAGCTTTTGATTGCGAACCCACATCAATAAAGGTCGTAATTGTTGGACAAGATCCGTACCCAAATAGAGATCACGCAATGGGGCTCTCATTTAGTATTCCACCAATTGTTAAAAAGATTCCGCCTTCATTGAAAAATATTTACACCGAGATGCACAGTGACGTGGGTGGCATTTCACCGGATACTGGTGATCTGAGATATTTAGCAGATCAGGGCGTTATGTTGCTTAATCGAGGCCTGAGCATAACTTTGCCAGATAAAAAAGTTAGTTCTCTTTGGTATGAATTTACAGATTTAGTCGCTCAAGTGTTAGCCGAACAAGGAGTAATTGGTATTTTCTGGGGAAGTCAGGCACAAGAGATCGCGCATTATTTCCCAAAAGAGAGGCAGATTTTAAGCGTTCACCCAAGCCCTTTATCTGCATATCGCGGTTTTTTTGGCAGTAAACCTTTTTCCGCGGTTAATAGAATTTTAGAGTCAGAAAATAAATCCCTCATTAAATGGACAAAGCAATAGCGCGGAACCAGTAACGGCTCCACGCTATTGCTTTACTTCAAATTATCCAATCCAAGAATTAATTGGAGAAGATAGGAAGTAAACCATGAAGAGAACACTGACGAGAATCAGAAGTGGATGTACTTCCTTGCGTCGTCCTTGTACTAAACGGATTACTACATGTGAAACAAAGCCAGCACCGATACCTACT
>JBIKPX010000047.1:0-6345 GCA_044357195.1 Candidatus Planktophila sp.
CGGCTTCTTGTTTAGTTTGGCATACCTAACTGCATTTTTGAGGAAATAAATGAGCGAAAAGGTACTTGCTGAAATTCTGGAAACTGGAAATGAGCAAATCAAGTCGGCTCGTATTGTTATTAATGCCCCCGCAGAGAAGATCTTTGCCATTCTTTCAAACCCTCACCGCCACAAAGAAATTGATGGTTCACATACGATTCAAGAAAATATCAGTGGGCCAGATAAGTTAGTTCTTGGTTCTAAATTTGGAATGAAGATGCGTCTTGGAGTCAATTATCGAATCAAAAATACTGTTGTTGAATACCAAGAAAACTCATTAATTGCTTGGCGCCATGTTGGTAGGTGGATTTGGCGATACGAGTTAGTGAACATTGGGCCACAAATGACCCAAGTAACAGAAACTTTTGATGCATCCCGCGCGCCACTAATCGCTAAAGCGTGGTTATCTCTTCGCAAGGCTTACCCTTGGACACAGAGAGCAGTTGCAAAAACATTAGTGCAACTCAAGTCCAATTGCGAAGGATAAATAAATGGTTAAGAAATTATCTGCTGAGTTTCTAGGTTCACTATTTCTGGCAGCCAGCGTTGTTGGTTCAGGCATCATGGTCACAATTTTGACTGAAGATATTGGCATTCAACTCTTCATAAACACAATTACAACAGTGTTTATGTTGTTCATAATTATCACGCTTTTTTCGCCAATAAGTGGCGCACATTTCAATCCTGTTGTTACTGCAGCCGAACTCTTTTTTAAGCGTATTTCAATAAAAGAAGCAGCTTTCTATGTTTTAGCTCAAATACTTGGAGCAGCTGGCGGCGCTGTGGTTGCTAACCTGATGTTTAATAAAGCTGCCATCGAACAATCCACATACACTCGAAGTGGAAACTATCTTTTTCTTGCAGAAGTTGTAGCAACTGCTGGATTACTGATGAGCATTTTGCTTCTTCAGCATCAAAAGCGTGGATCGCTGGTTGCGGTAATAGTTCCAGCTTGGATTGGTGCGGCATACATATTTACCTCATCAACTTCATTTGCAAACCCAGCGATCACACTTGCTCGAACATTAAGTGAATCTTTTACTGGGATTTCATTGAAGTCTGTGCCGCTGTTCATCTTGGCACAATGCATTGGTGCTGTACTAGGGGTCTTAATCGCATCTCTATTGACTGCACAAAAGAAGGAAGAAGATGTCTTCGCCTAAACCAAGAGTTTTATTTGTGTGTGTCCACAATGCTGGACGTTCACAAATGGCAGCCGGTTTTATGAACTCACTTGGCGCAGGCCGGGTAGAAGTTCTATCTGCTGGATCTGCTCCAAAAGATTCAATTAATCCAATTGCTGTAGAAGCAATGCAAGAAGTTGGAATTGATATTTCCAACAATGTTCCTAAAGTCTTAACTCCTGAGGCAGTACAAGAATCTGATGCTGTGATCACTATGGGATGCGGAGATGCATGCCCGTTCTATCCAGGCAAGCGCTATGAAGATTGGGTGCTAGATGACCCTGCAGGACAAGGTATTGAATCTGTGCGCGTTATACGAGATGACATTAAGAAACGAGTTGAGCAACTCTTATCTGAGCTTCTCTCGTAATAAATTCTGACGCAATAGACTTGCTACATGAAGCGCTTCTTTTCTCGTATCCTCGCGCTCTTTACCAACCGCATCGTCTGGGTAAGACAAATTGTTGTTGTCAGCCTTGCAGCAGGTTCGGCATGGTTTGTAGGAGAACTAGCATTTGATGGCGGTGGATTAGTAGCGGCAATTGTCTGCAGCCTGAGCGTCCGGATTTCTATGTTTAAGTCCATCCGTGAAGGACTGGGACAAATCTTAGGTACTGCCATAGGTGGTGGAATAGCACTGCTTACTGTTTATTACTTCGACTTTGGCTTCATCGCTGTTGCAACAACTGTATTGCTCTGTTCGGTTGTCGCACGCGGATTGCACTTAGGAGAAGTTGCATCAATTAACGTTCCAGTTACAGCGCTGATTGTCATTGGCCCGGGAATCAATAGCAGCACAGCAGAGACTCGCTTGTTTTCAACATTTATTGGCGCAGCCGTTGCCATCATCTTTTCTTATTTTTCTCTTGCAAGCACGCCAGCGGGTCGAACTATTGAGCAGATCTCACGACTGGGTAAGAAATCTGCAGAGTTACTCGGTGTGATGGCAGAAGGTGTTGCCAGTGGATATTCACAAGCTGAGGCTGGCAAATGGTTATCTCGTGCTCGAGTCTTGATTGAAGATATTCCAAATGTTCGATCTCAATCACTTGAAGCAAAGAAATATGCACGTTGGTCACCCCTTGCCGAAGCAGACCAAGCCGACGCGCTCTACTTACGTGGCGTTGCGATGGAGCACACAGTTGTTCAGGTTCGAACAATTGCTCGCACGCTCTTTGATTCAGCCGTTGCCGGTGGTGTTACGCAATTCGCTAACCGCCAAATAGGTAACGCGCTCTCTGCAACAAGTTATGCCATTACTTCAAAGGCTGAATCAATCGAAACACATAGCGCCGGACAACGGGCCGTAAATATTGCCGAAGATTTGCGATTGGCGGCGGCAACGCTTGCAGAAGAATTAATCGCTGAAACTGATCGAATTGATCAGGAGGAGTTTGTAAGAAATATTTCGCTTGTCTCTAATATCGAACGTATCGCTGATTCACTTGATGAAAGCTCACCAGCTTTAAGTGATGTCACCACACCTGATGAACCTGCTCAAACAAAAGTGATGAAAGTTTCTCCCGTGACTCTTGCGATAAAGTGGCCAAAGCGGATCTGGTTTGCAATCCGAAAGTTCTTGCAACGTTAAGCGCGTTCTGCCAATAACAAATCAGTTAAGTGGTGAGGTTCGATATCTGATTTCCAGTCAGGATTATTGCGGCCGATTCCATGTGCAATAACAAATGAAGCACGCTCTTGTTCGGAATCCCCACCATGTCCACCTTCATTGCGATGTCCATGATCTGTGACCATAACAAGAAGCCATTTTTCACCATGTACTTCTGCGCGGTTTTTTACTGCAGAATGTAAACGTTCCAGATGAGCATCTACTCTTTCGATGGCAGTTAAGTACTCTTCTCCCAAAATTCCGTAAGCATGACCAGCTTCATCAATGCCGCAGAAGTACACAAAGTTCACATCTGCGCCTAGGTTTTCAAGAGAGTAGACAGATGCATCAGTAATTTCTGCATCAATAATTTGATATCCATAGGTTTCGCCATCTCGCACAATAACAAAGTGCTTGAGAGCCAATTGTTGTTCTTTGCGCTGATGGATGACAGGTCCATGTCCTAAAGGATCAACTAATGGTGGCCATCCGGCTGCGGCATATGTAATTGTGCTTTGGTCTTGATAGAACGCACGACTTAACAAATCTGGGCGATTAAGAAGATCATGTCCTACGAAAGAATTATCTTTAACCCGATGTTGCTCATATGTGGCACCAGTGAGCAGAGTTGACCAGCTTGGCCCTGACAGAGTTGGCACATTTACTTTCCACTCAGTGAAGAAAGATTTATCTTTTATGCCAGCAAGTGTCCTTGCTCGGCCGCTTTCAAGGGCTCGGCTAAGAACTAAACCATCGATGCCTAAGAGCAAAACTTTGGTTTTCATGAGGTCTTTATATTAACTTCATTTATGAAAGGATGCACCCATGAGTATTCGTGAGGCACAAGCGGGCGATGTTGCTGATATTTTGCGTCTGATTAAAGATTTAGCAATATATGAGAAAGCACCAGATGAGGTTGTGGCTACTCAAGCGCAATTAACTACTGCACTCTTTAATCCAAATCCACATGTATTTGCCCACGTTGTAGAAGTTGATAATCGAATAATTGGAACAGCATTGTGGTTTCTAAATTATTCAACGTGGCAGGGCACGCACGGAATTTATCTAGAGGATCTATACATCGAACCTGAATATCGTGGACGTGGTTATGGTCTTGCACTACTCAAAAACTTAGCCAAAATTTGCGTTGATCGTGGATACGGGCGATTCCAATGGTGGGTATTGGATTGGAACACTCCTTCTATTGAGTTTTACAAATCTCAAGGCGCAGTTGCTATGGATGAATGGACCGTATTTCGTGTCACTGGCGATGATTTGAATAAACTTGGTTCATGAGCGCACGCGTCCTTTCGATAAACATTACCTCCGTTGTTCACCAAGGTGAATGGACCGGCAGTGAAGGACGCACAGGAATAGATAAACGAAGCGTCGCAGGAGCAATTGAATTTAAAAATAATGGCGTTGTTGGCGATCGGGTAATAGATACCAATGTGCACGGGGGATATGAACAAGCGGTTTATGCATATGCTCGCGAAGATGCACAGTGGTGGGAAAAAGAGATCAATGAAGAGATTCCTGCTGGTCGCTTCGGTGAAAATCTGACCACAGAAGGTATTGATGTCAATGCAGCCCTTGTCGGTGAACAATGGAAAATTGGTTCTGTCATTTTGGAAGTTTCACAACCACGCATCCCTTGTCGCGTCTTTGCTGGATTTTGGAAGCGTGCAACGCTTATTAAAGATTTCACCCAAGCAGGTCGACCTGGTGCTTATCTTCGAATTATTCAAGAGGGCAGCGCGCAAGCAGGAGATTTAATTGAAGTGATTAAAAAACCAGATCACAAAATCAGCATTAGCGATTTATTTGCTGCAAAAAGTGGTGAGCGATCAAAGATAAATGAGATAAAAGATGTACCGCAGTTATCGACTGAATTTAAAGAATGGTCACAAAAGATTGCTGCAACACAAAATTAAGCGATAGCAGCAGCGATTGCTTGTGTATGTGCAGGTGTTGAACCACAGCATGATCCAACAATATTGACTCCCATTGCTTTCATTTCGGCAGCGTAGATAGCCATTTCATCTGGCGTACCTTCGTAGATAAATGTGTCTCCAACTAGTTTTGGCAGTCCAGAGTTTGATTGCGTAATAATGAAAACGCCTTCTGGGCGTGCATCAACCATCTGTTGTGCAATTTGGCGCATCTCATCTGTGCCGCGTCCGCAGTTTGCACCAATGATGCGCACGCCTATGGATGAAAGATGAGTCACTGCCATTGCAGGTTTAACACCCATCATTGTGCGCAGGTTTGTATCAAAAGACATCGTTGCAATAATTGGCAATCCTGGCGCAACTGCTTTTGCAGCTTCAACGGCTGCTTCTACTTCAGCTAAATCACTCATCGTTTCGATAAGAATGGCATCGACTCCACCAGCAACTAACCCTCTGATTTGTTCTGAGAATAATTCTTTTGCACTCTCTGGTGTCAGAGTTCCCATTGGGTCCATGAGATCACCTGATGGACCGATATCGCCCATAACAAAACAACCAGGATGGCGATCTGCAACTTTGCGCGCAATGGCTGCCCCTGCTTGATTTAGTTCTATGACTCGATCTGCAAGGCCATGTAATTCAAGTCGACCATGTGTGGCACCAAAAGTATTTGTTGTTATGAATTTCGCACCAGCTGCTGCATACGCTTCAAGTACAGCTTCGATTTCTTCAGGCTTTTCAACATTCCATAATTCAGGGGCGCCACCATCTGTTAAGCCGCGCTCTTGCAACATTGTTCCCATGGCACCATCTGATGCGAGTACAGCGTTGGCAAGTGCGTCATAAATGGCAGACATCTTTACTCCTGTTAGTTTGTTGGATTCATTGCATCAAGAATTGCTTGTAATTTACTTTCAGAAAACTCTTCTTCAAGAGATGCGGTAATTCGAGCGGCAAGGGCTGCAGGGACTTCATCAGATTGCGCCCAAGGATCTCTGTTCCAACCCGCGGTGTATGCATCTGCATCTATTTCGCCCAAGCGCATCGCTGCTTCATCAATTGCTTCTTGAAAGCGTGCAGGCAACATAACTTTGATTGTGTCCGCACCATCTCGAGCCATCACCATTGAAGGGATTTCTCTCCATCGCATTACTTGATATTCGCTCATGAACGTAAGGCTACCAAGTGATGTTAACTATTTCATCAAGAGATTTACGAGATCTAGGTGCTACTTCACGAGCCTTAATTTCATCAGAGAGTGAATCAGGGGAGGTGCGCTTACCAATTGCCACGCAAGTAACTGGTTCAACGCCGGCACCCAGTGCAAATACAGCCTTTGCTGCTGCACTATCAAAACCACTCATCTGGTGAACATCTAAGCCTCGATGGTTGGCTTCAAATGTTAAGTGTGAAACTGCTAATCCTGTGTCATATAAGGCAGTCGGATTTACCTTGCCATCTTCACGAAAAGTAAGTGCGTTTACAAGAATGAGAGCAGAGGCTTTAGGTGCCCATTGCTTATTAAAATCTACAAGAAGAGATGAAATTTGGGTAAATTTTT
>JBIKPX010000048.1:0-6313 GCA_044357195.1 Candidatus Planktophila sp.
ACCAATAAACAACGTAGTCGTAACAATCATGAAAGCTAATGGTGGAAGCAATCTACGCAGTCGAGATTTATAGAACGCGCGTAGATCTAATCCACCGCTTCGTTGAATTGAATCCAATAGCAAACGAGTGATTACGTATCCAGAGATAACAAAGAAAAGATCTACCCCTAGAAAACCTCCAGGAATCCAAGGAACACCTAAGTGATAGAGCATTACCGCAATTACTGCGACGGCTCGTAACCCATCGATTGCAGGGATGTATCTAATTCCGCGCTGTGCAGACATAAAAGTTACTTACGCTTTGTAGAACTCTTCTTTGCAACCTTTTTGGTCGACTTACCCTTTGGTGCATTAAGCGCTCTCTTAGTCCGTTGGCTATCCACACGAATAGGGCCACGATCAATGATGGTGTCATCAGGATTAAGATTTTCAAGAACATTCTTTTGAAGTTGTTCTAAACGATTAAATGCAACCTCAAGACGTGTGCGGGATTGATGAATCGCACCCTCTGCAGCATCTAGTGATTGAGTTTGAATTCTGTATAAACGCTCGGCTTCTGAAATAACTCCAGATAGCCAATGTCGGTAATTAGTGACTTCAGCAGTGGCGCCAGAAATAATACGTTCACCTTCACGGCGAGCGGCTTGTGCCAACGCAGCGACTTCACGCTTTTTATCTTCCATAGCCCGATCTGCTGCATCTTCTGCATTTGCAATCATCTCTTGAGCTTCTGATTCTGCGGCTTGAATATATTTGCGGCCGCGAGATTCAGCGCCAGAGAGCATCGATGCCGCTTTGTTCTGCGCGGCTTCTAGTGCATCTTTAGCGGCGCGTGATGTTTCATTAACAAGACGATCAGATGCTGCTTGTGCGCGAGCTTCGCGTAGCTGTGCAGACTTAATCATTGACATCGCAGTTTCAGTTGCGAGAATTTCAAACTCTTCTTTGCTTAATGCAGTTATGTCACGTCGTGAGCGAAGATCAGCAAGTTGTGTTTCAAGTTCGCGAATACGGTCAACAGAACCAGGGGTTGCTGTTTCTTCGCCACTGAAACCAACCCAATTAAGGAAACTCTTCTTCTCGCTCATTATTTTCCTTGCTGCCGACGGATAATTTCTAGAGGTTCTCTAGGGGCTTTAGATTAGAGCAGTAAGGGCCATCGGCAAAAGTCCCTGCGTGGGGTACTGGGGTTAGTCCGAGTAGTGAGGCGGGTACTAATCGCGGTAAATGGCCATTGAAACAGCGACGTACTGAGAAATCCAGGCTGCCAAAACGAAGATGTGAAAGAGCTCATGAAAGCCAAAGTATTTTGCATAACGGCCCGGCTTTTTCAATGCGTAAAAAATTGCACCCACAGAATAAAAAAGTCCGCCAATTAATATTGGAAGCAATACCCAGAGGCCGCCTTGCCTATATAGCTGCGGTGTATAAATAACTGCAACCCAACCGAGTAATAAATAATTAGCAACATATAACCAACGTGGTGCGCCAACCCAAAACACACGCAGTGCAACGCCTGCAAGGGCGCCAACCCACACAACAATAAGAAGAGTCGCGCGATCGCGCCCCTCAAGAAGTGCAACAGCAAAAGGTGTGTAGGAACCGGCGATGAGTAAATTTATATTGGCGTGATCCCAACGACGCCACATAACCTTCTTTGCAGGTGACCATGGAACGCGGTGATAAATAGCTGAAACACTAAAAAGCATGATTGCCGTTATTGAATAGAGTGCGACAGATAATTTAAGGGATGACTTGCTTAGAATAAATAAGACAAGGGATGCAATAATTACCGCAGGTGTAGCACCAAGGTGAAACCACCCTCGAAGCTTTGGCGGTGCTGGCACCGGCGTTGTCATGAGATAAGCCTAGTTGTACTTACTTAAGGGTGCGAAGCGATCTCACACTCAATGATGCAAGAGCCGCAACGAATGTAAGTATTCCTGTAGCCCAGAGCGTTGCTGTAATTCCAAAATACGCTGCAGCAGGTCCAGCAAATGCCACACCAATTGGTGCAATACCGAAAGAACCCAGTGCGTCATAGGCTGCAACACGGGAGTATGACTCCTCTGGAATGTGCGATTGCATCGCAGTGTTCCACTGGACCATAAAAATATCGATAGCGACTCCAGAAATAGCACCACATAGCATCGTGATGACAAGTGGTTGTGAGGAAGCAATAGCAAAGTTCCACACTGAAGAAACTGCAATCAAAATCATTGATGTTGCTAATGGACGTTTGAATTTAACTTTAAGTGCAATCGCACTTCCGCAAATCATTCCAGCAGTAACTGCTGCAAGATTAAGTGACCAATTACGTGGACCGTTATCACCTTGGTCATATGCCAAGGGACCTAAAACCTGCCAAATAGATTCAAAGCACATATTGATGACAGCAAATGAACAAACAATTGCAATGACCCAAGGACGGGCAATAAATTCATGCCATCCAATTCGCAAATCATGAAAAACGGAGTTATTTTCTCGATCAGGCATTGGTGGTAAATCTAAATTCCACACCAGGATTCCGGCAATCAAAAAAGATATTGCATCAATTAACAGCGCCCATCCAGATCCATATAACGTTACGAGTGTTCCACCCAGTAATGCACCGACTACAAATCCAATGTTGTTTGATAACGCCACTATGGCATTTCCATCTTTTAGTTTTTCTTTAGGCAAAATTTCAGGAAGCACACCAACCATTGCAGGCCACCAGAGCGCATTTAGCACGCCAAAAATTGCCCCCATAACTGCTAATAACCACACAGAGGGGAAGTGACCTAAAAATGAAATTGCACTAATCGCAACAAAAACGCTACCGATAATGTCTGCCCCGCCAACAACGCGATTACGTTTGTAACGATCTCCAACCACGCCACCAAGTAACATCAGTGCAACCATTGGGGCAAAACGTGCGGCCATAACAATGCTGAGATCTTTTCCATCAGCACCGGGAATACTTAAAACTCCGTAAGCCAAAGCAATTGGTGAAAGACCGTTACCTACATTGGAAATAAATCGAGAGCTAACTAGTGGAACAAAACCTTTGTGTGATTTAAGAGCTCGAAGTTCTAGTAACACTTAACGAACCTCTTTTTCTAATTCTTGATGGTGCGGGAGGCGGGACTTGAACCCGCACGTCCGAAGACACAGGTTCCTAAGACCTGCGTGTCTGCCATTTCACCACTCCCGCAAAAGAGTGCCACTGACATTGTGATGTAACGCCTATGGAATATGTCCAAGGTTAGAGGTAAGTTCGCCCTGTTGCCAAAACGGCTAAATCTTACGAAGGGTTCGACCATGTCATTTGATCCAAAACCAGCAGATAAGTTCACTTTCGGTCTATGGACCGTCGGCTGGCAAGCACGCGATCCCTTTGGCGATGCAACTCGTGATGCACTTGATCCAGTTCGTTCAGTTAAAGAACTAGCAGCACGCGGTGCACATGGTGTGACTTTCCATGATGATGACTTAATACCATTTGGCAGCGATGAAACAGAACGTCGCAAGCACATTGACCGCTTTAAGAAAGCACTCGATGAAACTGGAATGAAAGTTCCAATGGCGACAACAAATTTATTTACTCACCCCGTCTTTAAAGATGGTGCCTTTACAAGTAACGATCGCGATATTCGCCGTTATGCGCTACGCAAAACAATGAAGAACATCGAATTAGCCGCAGAACTTGGCGCAGAAATTTATGTTGCATGGGGTGGACGCGAAGGCGCCGAATCCGATGGAGCTAAAGATGGATATGTCGCATTAGATCGCTTCCGTGAAGCATTTAATACCCTTGGACAATTCGTTAAAGATAATGGTTTTAATATTAAGTTTGCACTTGAGCCAAAGCCAAATGAACCACGTGGCGATATCTTCTTGCCAACAATTGGACACGCGCTCGCATTTATCAACGAACTTGATTACCCAGAAATGGTTGGAGTTAATCCAGAAGTTGGTCACGAACAAATGGCTGGCCTTAACTTTGTGCACGGAATTGCTCAGGCTCTATGGCACAAGAAGTTATTCCACATCGATCTAAATGGCCAACACGGTCCAAAATATGATCAAGATCTTGTATTTGGTCACGGAGATCTAAAGTCAGCCTTCTTCTTAGTTGATTTGCTTGAGCGTTATCAATACAGCGGACCAAAGCACTTTGATTACAAGCCTGCACGCACAGAAGATGACAAGGGTGTTTGGGCATCGGCGTCATCAAATATGCGCACATATTTAATTCTTAAAGAGCGCGCTGCAGCATTTAGAAAAGATTCACGCGTTATTGCTGCGATGAAGGAATCAAATATTCCAGGGCTTATGGAACCAACACTTGCAAGCGGTGAAACATGGAAGGACCTATCAAAGGATTCCTTCGATGTTGATGCAGCTGGAAAGCGTGGTTATGGATACGAAGTTATTGATCAGTTAGCACTAGAGCATTTAATGGGAGTTGAGCTCTAACTAACCGAACTTCCGCGGCGAGATACTGCATCAACGCCTGCAGAAACTAATAACACAAGTCCAGTAACAATGAACTTGATTCCTGCGGCATAGCCCAAAAGTCCCATGCCATTATCAATAACGGCAACAACTAGACCGCCAAGAATTGCATCTCGCATCTTTCCTTTACCACCAAATAGTGAGGTACCGCCAATAACTGCGGCTCCCACTGCATAGAGAAGCGTTGAGCTACCACCAGTTGTTGGAGAGATTGAATTTTGGCGAGATGCAAAGATCATGCCAGCAACAGCTGCAAGTGAGCTACAGATAACGAAGGCTGCAATACGTACTTGCTTAACGTTAATACCCGCACGACGCGCAGCTTCTGCATTGCCACCGACTGCATAAATATGACGACCAAATGCTGTGCGACCAAGTACAAAAGTTCCGACTGCAAGTAAGAAAAGAATAAGTGGAACTACGTATGGAATTCCCTTAAGACTAACTAGGTCTGGATTATTGCTGCGTTCAACGTTGAGTGCGAATACAGCGCCGCCTGTAATGATTAGAAGGCTTGCTGTTTTGATTACCCAAAGCTTGACGAGTTCAGTTTTAAGTCCTGCACGGCGTCTTGTATTTAAACGATTAAGTCCCGCTGCAACATATGCAACGGCTACAACTATAAAGAAAACCCAACTGAGCAGGGGAGAAAGATTGCTATTTTCAACTGCAAGAATTGTCTTATCTTCAATACGAATTGTTCCGCCTTCACCAGCTAGAAGCAGCAACAAGCCCTGGAAAGCTAAGAAAGCTGCAAGAGTTACAACGAAGGACGGAATTCCGATGCGTGCCACAAGTGAACCAAGAATAAATCCGAGTAGGCCACCGACTGCGATGCTGATAGGAAATGCGATGTACCAAGGGACTTGATGATTGGTAATAAGGATTACGAGCACCGCACCTGAAACACCAGCTGCATATCCAGCAGATAAATCAATTTCGCCAAGTAACAAGACGAAAACTAATCCCATAGCGATCACAATTACTGCCGCCGCTTGAGTCAGAAGGTTTGCAAAGTTTCCTGGGGTTAGAAAAACATTAGACATCGCGCCAAATATTGCGCACAGAACAATGAGGCCCAAGATTGCAGGAAGCGCACCTATGTCGCCAGCTTTTACACGGCTCCAATAATCTGCGGCTGCGCCTTTAAGAGTTGGCGATTCGTGAATGATCTCAGTACTCATGCGTTTACTCCTGACACACCGGCAGATTTACCTGTTGTGATTAATTCGATTACTTGTTGTGGCTTTACATCTTTCTTTTCAACCTGGGCTGCCATCTGACCCAAGTAAAGCGCTGCGATGTTATCTGCTACTTCAAAGACGTCATTGAGGTTATGGCTAATCAAAACAACTGCAAGACCATTATCTGCCAGACGACGAACAAGGTTAAGAACTTGTTCAGTTTGTGCCACACCAAGAGCCGCAGTTGGTTCATCCAGAATTACCACTTTGCTATTCCAAAGAACAGCGCGCGCAATCGCAACAGTTTGACGTTGTCCACCAGAGAGTGATGCAACTGTTTGGCGAATTGATTTAACTGTGCGAACACTTAAACCATCGAGTGTTTTACGAGCAAGTGCTTCCATGGAAGTTTCATTTAATACTGGGCCTTTTTTCTGTTCGCGGCCAAGGAACATGTTGTGAACAATGTCGAGGTTGTCACACAAAGCTAAATCTTGATAAACAATTTCAATTCCAAGTTCTGTTGCATCTCGCGGTCCATTGATCTCAACTTTTTTACCATCAAAAAGGAAGTCACCAGATTCTGGTGTGTAGATACCAGCGATGCATTTAATAAGTGTGCTTTTGCC
>JBIKPX010000049.1:0-6271 GCA_044357195.1 Candidatus Planktophila sp.
AAAGCCAAACCTTTTGATTCTTGTGGTCGATAACAACGGTGGTGGTATTTTCTCAACACTTACTCATCGTGGCAGTGATGGATTTGAAAGCATTTTCGGAACACCGCACAATCTAGATTTAGCGGCGATTGCTTCAGCGCTTAATATCAAAACCAGCACCATTAACTCTGTGGATCAACTAAATAAAGAACTTGCACAACCGATTGATGGCGTTCGCATCGTTATTGCTCAGATGCCAGATCGCGAAAGCAATGCCGAACTAATTAAGCAAGTGCACTCTTCATTGCAGAAAATTTAGCTTCACTCTCTGCTAATTCTTTTTCAGGATCAGAGCCAGCAACAATTCCACACCCTGCATAAATACGAATTGTGTTCTCAGAAATTTGCCCACAACGAAGTGCAATGCCTAACTCACCATCTCCGCGAGCATCTATCCAACCAACTGGACCGGCATAACGTCCACGAGACATAGATTCAATTTCGCTGATTACTTTTGCAGCTTTATCTGTGGGTGTTCCACATACTGCAGCCGATGGATGCAATTGATTAAGCAGAGTAAATACATCTACGTTGCTCTTTGATTCGATGAGAGCGCCAGTTACATCTGTAGCTAAATGCATGACATTTGCCAAGTGAAGTACGAAGGGAGTTTCAGGAATATTTGTTGAAGAACAAAAAGGTTCAAGTGCGTCCGCCACAGAACGCACTGCGTATTCGTGTTCTTCTAAATCTTTAGACGAACGTGCGAGCGAACCTGCCAAAGCCAGATCACGTGCGTCATCTCCTGATTTACTAATAGTTCCTGCAAGTACGCGAGAAGTAACCATTCCTCGCTTTAAACGAAGTAAGAGTTCAGGGGTTGCGCCAATTAATCCTGCAACGCTAAATACCCACGTAGATGGATATGCAGATGAAAGATTACGCAGCGCTGATCGTTCATCGATTGCTTGCGCAGAAGTTGCTGATAGATCCCGTGCAAGAACTACCTTTTCAATATCTCCACTATGAATCTTCGCAACAGCTTGTGCAACGTGTGTAATCCAGTGCTCACTAGCTAATTCATCTTCGTTCCATGTAAGAGTTGAATTGGAAACCTTTTCTGGCGCATCAATGAGTTGAGGTTGAGAATCTGAACCAACCCAAGTAATCCAAGAGATTCCGCTACTCATTCCCACAATTACTTGCGGAATAACCAGAACAGATTCTTCATCAGGAGAGAATGAAAAGGATGAAAAAAGAATTGGTCCCGTTGCGCTTCCCTGCACATTATTAGTAATGGCAAATTTTTCTAAGTGAGAGTGCCACCATGTTCGAGCATCATTGAATCGATTAGCACCTTTAACTGTTGTACTGGCATAGACGCCCCAACCAACTACTCCATCGCCACCGCGCACCCAGGAAAAATTCTCACCTTTAGGCAACAAATCCAAGAGAGGTAAATGTTCGCCAAGGCGCACGGTAGTTACAGGAATAAGGGAAGGCATAAATTATTTTCTTATGAAATTTTTCGCTGCACAAATTGCCAAATTAATGGAAGAGAAGTTCCTGCAATTGCAATCTTTAGAATCTCACCAAGAATAAATGGAGTAAATCCGGCAGAAAATGTCCATGCCCAATCTTTACCTGTGAATTGGTGAAGCCAGATGAGACCCAAAGTAAATGTGAGGGCATTGCCTAACAACATTGCAGGTAGGGCAGTTCTAAATTTTTGATCCCACTTGCGCCCACCCAAATAACCAAGCAGCGCCGATGTCAGCAGCATTCCAACCAGATAGCCACCTGTTGCACCAACAATGCGATCTAAACCAGATCCACTATTAGCAAATACAGGTGCACCCATTGCACCGACTAATAGATACATAAGAAAAGTAGTTGCTCCGAGTGTTGCGCCATAACTTGTGGCCAGTAATAAAACTCCAAGAGTTTGTCCTGTTACCGGAACTGGTGAACCAGGAACGGGAATTGCAATCTGAGCGAGTAATGAAAGAAATGCAACGCCGGCAATTACAAAGCCAGCTTTAGTTAAAACTGTGCTTCTTGGGAAAACTGCGGTGCGTAGTGTGGTGATTGCAGTGGACATTACGTGCGCCCTTTCTCGAAGTTGTGGATGAGCCTACTCTGAAGCAGAATAAGCCTATGTCCCGGGCCAATATGGATAAAAATCCTGCTGAAGTAGCCGCAATGTTTGATGCGGTAGCCAAGCGTTACGACCTGGTTAATGACATCTTGAGCCTCGGTCAGACAAAGAGATGGCGCAAGGCCACAACTGCCACGATTGCACCAAAGCCAGGAATGAAAATTCTCGATCTTGCAGCGGGCACTGGTTCAAGTTCAGAACCATTACATGATGCCGGCGCCGATGTAATCCCTGCAGATTTTTCAGATGGAATGCTTGAAGCGGGTCGACGTGCGCGCCCACATTTAAAATTTACAAAAGCAGATGCACTTAACTTGCCTTTTGAGAATGAAAGCTTTGATGTCGTAACAATTTCTTTTGGATTACGTAATACATCAGATATAGACAAAGCTTTAAGTGAAGCAAGACGTGTTACTAAAAAAGGTGGATCACTTGTTGTTGCAGAATTTTCTTCGCCAACATGGAAACCATTTCGTACTATTTATATAAATTATTTAATGAAAGCTCTGCCAGCGATTGCATCAAAGACTTCTTCTAATCCTGATGCCTATGTCTACCTCGCAGAATCCATTCGGGCATGGCCGGATCAGGCAGCGCTGGCGGCCCGAATTACCCAGGCCGGCTGGTCTCAAGTGGGTTGGCGCAATTTGAGCGGTGGAGTTGTCGCAGTTCACAGAGCCATCAACTCATGACGCGGTCAAAAGTACTTGTAGGGCACTCTAAGATTTAGCCATCATGAACTCTGCATCAAACCCGTATGTGCCGATTTTGGTCATCGGAGCTATTGGCTTCGGTTTCGCGGTCATCTCCGTTGCAGCTGGCGCACTTACTGGTCCAAAGCGTTACAACAGAGCGAAATTAGATGCATACGAGTGCGGAATTGAACCTTCACCATCTGCTGTGCAAGGTGGACGTTTCCCAGTTAAGTACTTCTTAACCGCGATGCTATTTATTATTTTTGATATTGAAATTGTTTTCCTTTATCCATGGGCAGTCACATTTGATCAACTTGGCCTCTTCGGCCTTATTGAAATGGGAATCTTTATCGCAACCGTCTTCGTGGCATACGCATATGTATGGCGCCGCGGTGGATTGGAATGGGATTAATCATGGGTCTAGAAGAAAAATTACCAAGTGGCTTTGTTCTCACAACTGTAGAAAAACTTGCAGGCTATATGCGCAAAAATTCATTGTGGCCAGCAACATTTGGTCTTGCCTGTTGCGCGATTGAAATGATGGCAGTTGGTTCTGCTGCAAAGTACGACATTTCACGTTTCGGTATGGAAGTTTTCCGTGCATCCCCACGCCAAGCAGATTTAATGATTGTTGCTGGTCGCGTATCAAATAAAATGGCACCAGTTCTTAGACAAATTTATGATCAAATGGCAGCGCCTAAGTGGGTTCTTGCGATGGGTGCATGTGCATCATCGGGTGGAATGTTTAATAACTATGCAATCGTTCAAGGCGTAGACCACGTTGTGCCAGTTGATATTTATCTTCCAGGTTGCCCACCACGACCTGAAATGTTGATGGATGCAATTCTTAAATTGCACACAAGCATTTACGACGAAAAACTTGGACCAAACCGCGAAGCAGTTATTAAGTCTGTAGAAGAAGCAGCAATGAACGCGCTTCCTACACACCAGATGAAGGGATTGCTTGCCTAAATGAGCGATCACGGAATGTTTGGTGCAGAAGGCACAGGAGACACATCTGGTTATGGCGGACTTGTTCGCACTCCTGGCGCAACTGGTTCAAGTGAGCGCCCATATGGTTCTTACTTTGATGATGTAGCAGATGATTTAGAGCGTGCATATCCAGCTTTTTCTGATGCAATCGAACGTGTTGTTGTTGATCGCGGAGAACTTACTCTTCATGTAAAGCGTGAAAAACTTGTAGAAGTGTCAAAGATTTTGCGTGATTCTCTTAAGTTTGAAATGTGCATGGGTGTATCTGGTGTGCACTATCCAGAACAGAATGGTCGCGAACTACACGCTGTTTATCCACTACTTTCAATAACCAATAACCGTCGTATTCGTCTAGAAGTTTCCGTTCCAGATAGTGATGCGCACATCCCATCTGTTGTTGAAGTGTGGGCAGGAAATAATTGGCACGAACGCGAAACTTTTGACATGTTCGGAATTATTTTTGACGGACATCCAGGACTTACAAGAATCTTGATGCCAGATGATTGGCAAGGACACCCACAACGTAAAGATTATGCATTGGGCGGAATTCCAGTTGAATACAAAGGCGCAACGATTCCAGCACCTGATGAGCGCAGGTCATACAGATGACAACTTTTATAGATCCATATGCTTCTTCACGCGAAACTACTGAAGGAACGGTTTTCTCAGTAACAGGTGGCGACTGGAACGAACTCGTTACAGAAATTGGTGCAACCAAGGAAGAACGCATCGTTGTAAATATGGGTCCACAGCACCCATCTACTCATGGTGTGCTTCGTTTGGTTCTCGAACTCGAAGGCGAAACTGTTACTGAAGTTCGTTGCGGAATCGGTTATCTACACACAGGTATCGAAAAGAACATTGAATATCGCAGCTGGACACAGGGCGTTACCTTCGTAACTCGCATGGATTATTTGTCTCCGCTATTTAATGAAACTGCATATTGCCTTGCAACTGAAAAACTCCTTGGAATTACAAATGATGTTCCAGAGCGCGCTTCAGCTATTCGGGTATTAATGATGGAACTCAATCGAATTTCTTCACACATGGTTGCACTTGGTACTGGCGCACTCGAACTAGGCGCCATTACTCCAATGTTCTTTGCATTCCGCGAACGCGAACGTGTTCTAGATATCTTCGAAATGATCTCTGGATTGCGTATGAATATGGCCTATATCCGCCCAGGTGGAGTGCAACAAGATTTGCCAGAAGGTGCCACACAAAAGATTCGCGAAACTGTAAAAGAAATGCGCAAGGCATTTAAAGACAACGCAACACTATTGATTGGTAATTCAATCTGGATGAAGCGAACAGTGGGTATTGGTTATTTAGATCTTGCGGGCTGTACAACACTTGGAATAACAGGACCTGTTTTGCGTTCAACTGGTTTGCCTTGGGATCTACGCAAGACACAACCATATTGCGGTTATGAAAATTATGATTTTGATGTTGTCACAACAGATACATGTGATGTCTATGGCCGTTTCTTGATTCGCATGAACGAACTAGAACAATCACTTCGCATCATCGAACAAGCATGCGAGAAGATCGACAAGCTTGCAGGTGCGCCAGTAATGGTTGCAGATAAGAAAATTGCATGGCCAGCACAATTAGCAATGGGTGGCGATGGGCTTGGAAACTCACTAGATCACATCCGCGAAATTATGGGCACGTCAATGGAATCACTTATTCATCACTTTAAATTAGTGACAGAAGGATTCCGTGTTCCAGCCGGTCAGGTTTATGCAGCAGTTGAATCACCACGTGGTGAACTCGGAGCACACATTGTCTCTGATGGCGGCACTCGTCCATATCGCATGCACTTTCGCGAACCATCTTTTAATAACTTGCAATCAACTTCTGCAATGTGTGAAGGCAGCATGGTTGCCGACATCATCGGCGCTGTTGCTTCAATCGATCCTGTGATGGGAGGTGTTGATCGCTAATGTTTTCAGATCAAGATCTTGCCGTAATGGATTCAATTATTAAGCGCTACCCACGTAGTCGCTCTGCAATCATGCCTTTGCTTCACTATGTGCAATCAATGGCTGGATACGTAACAAATGAAGGTATCGAATTAATCGCACAGCTCCTAACCATTGAAACTGCTGAAGTTTCTGCTGTTGCAACGTTTTATACACAGTACAAGCGCAAGCCAGTGGGGGAATATCACGTTGGCGTATGCACAAATACTTTGTGTGCAGTCATGGGCGGAGATGCAATATTTGCAGGACTTAAAGAACACCTTGGAATTGAAAATGATGGCGTAACAGATGATGGAAAGGTTTCACTAGAACATATTGAGTGCAACGCTGCCTGTGACTACGCACCCGTTGTTATGGCTAACTGGGAGTTCTATGACAACCAGACTGTGCAATCATCAAAAGATTTAGTTGATGCAATGCGCAATGGCAATCCACCAGCGCCAACTCGTGGACCAAACACA
>JBIKPX010000050.1:0-6263 GCA_044357195.1 Candidatus Planktophila sp.
ATCAATATGCATGCTCTGACTGCGGCCATCAATTCGAGGCTTTCCAATCTTTTTCTGAGGCTTCATTGACCACCTGCCCGGAATGCAAAGGAACTGTAAGAAAAGTTTATTCTGCTGTAGGAGTTGTCTTTAAAGGTTCTGGTTTCTATAAAACAGATTCTGTGAAGTCAACAACGAGTGAAACACCTGCAGCAACAACTCCGGCTGCTGCACCTGCAGCTGCGCCAGCACCAAAAGCTGATTAATTAATCTTCGTGATGAGGCGGTTTATCCGCTTTTATTTCTTCGTCGCGCTTTGCATCTTCTAGGGCTTGATCGTGATCTATTTCATCAGAGGTAACACTTGGCAAAATTTCGCTCATGGTTAACCCTAGCTCTTGATTCCGAGAGCAAGCTCCACTGCATCAAGTGTGGTTTCAAAGTCTTCAACCTCAAGATGGCCACCAATGATCAAGCTAGTTGCACCATGTACAACCGACCATGATAGAAGTTCACCATACGGTCTCATTTTTTTGCTGATCAAATCAAATTCATACAGTTCGTCAAGACATTTCGTGAGATTAACAAAAGCACGATTTTCTTCGCGCTGATTTTCTGGACTTTTTTCTAGTGAGCAAAAATCACCAAACATCAAATTAAAAAGGTGCGGTTCTTTTCTTGCCCAATGAAAATATGTTCGACCCAACGCTCTAAAACGTTCTCGCGCTGCTCGTGCAGAGTTACCAGGTATCTTTGAAATTTCTTTTTCTTGAAAATCTGCTAGCTCTTCAAATAAAGAAAAGCCGAGTCCTGAAAGCAAAGAAGTTCGATCGGGAAAATAGTGATAGGCAGCACTAGGACTTACTCCAATTTCTTGCGAAACTTGTCTCAGTGAAAGATGTTCGGCGCCATCTTGTCTTACCAGTCTTCGGGCTGTACTGATTAGCGCGCTTTCAAGATCGCCATGGTGATAATGGGTGCGCGCCCTGGCAGTGGTCATGGGACCAGTATTCCCCTAATCTTGACAATGTTCAAATAGGCTGGATATTATCTGTACAGTGTTCAGATAAGGGGAGATGATGTTTGCAGGGCTGGGAAGGTTCATAGTTCGTCGTAAGAAGTCGGTTCTAATTCTTTTCATTCTCGGAATTCTTGCCGCTGGTGGCGTTGGATCTCTCGCATTCTCTAAATTAGATAGCGGTGGTTATTCCGATCTCAATAGCGATTCAGCAAAAGCGTACGACTATCTGACCAATAAATTTAAAGTCCAGGAACCTGCTGCAATTCTCGTTGTTGATACACAAGATCGAAGTATCAATGATCCTGATGTCATTACTGAAGCTGCTGCTCTAGAAGCTCGAGTAAAAGAAGTTGCTGGCGTTGAACGCACGATTTCTTACTGGAGCACCGGTGGTGCACCTGCAATGAAAGCATCTGATGACAAAGCGGCGTTCTTATTTATTTACACAGACCCTGCTTCCAATGACTGGGCTTCTATTGAAAAAATCGGCAAGGTAATTCAAGCAGAATTTGATGGCAAGCAAGGAAATTTTGTTGTCTATGCCTCCGGCGGTGGAGTAATTACTCATGCAATAAACAATAAAATTAAAGAAGATTTGTTGTTGGCAGAAGCCATTGCAATCCCCCTTACTTTTATCCTCTTAATTTTCGTATTCGGCGCGATGGTTGCATCAGCAATGCCATTGTTCGTGGGCGTTAGTGCAATTCTTGGGTCATTCTTAATCATCTTTATCTTTACCCTCTTTACAGATGTCTCTGTCTTTGCTCTCAATCTAATTACAGGTCTGGGACTCGGTCTTGGAATTGATTACGCACTGCTTATTGTTAATAGATTCCGAGAAGAGTTGCACTCCGGTAAGAGCGTTCATGACTCTGTAGTTAATACAGTCGCAACCGCAGGCAAAACTGTTTTTTATTCAGGGCTCACAGTTTTGGTAACAATGGCTTCTTTGTTGGCATTTCCATTGAACTTCCTAAAGTCATTTGGATATGCAGGCATTGCAGTTATTTCTTTAGCGGTACTTGCTGCATTAATTCCACTGCCTGCACTTCTTGCGATCTTGGGACACAGAGTTGATAAAGGCGTTATTCGCAAAGCAGGAATCGTTCCAAAAGAAGATGGTCGATGGGCCCACACTGCGCGTACTGTTATGAAAAGACCAGTACCCGTCGTTATCGGCTCTTTATTAGTACTAGGAATTCTTGCGGCACCAATTACAAATATTGCATTTTCTCAGGTGGATTCTCGGGTGCTTCCGAAATCTGATCCTGCTGCCATCGCTTCGGCTGTCATTGAGGATCGATTCACTGGATTAGAAGGAACTCCGATTGAAGTTGTGATTCCAAACGGAGCTGGAAGAGAGAGTGAAATCAATAACTTCTTGACACGCGTACAAGGTGTGGACGGAATTTCACGTATCGGACAAATTGAGTATTTTGGAGACGATGTTCGTGTGCAAGTCATTTCAAGCGAAGCATCGCGAACTTTGGAATCACAGCGAATTATTCATGAAATTCGAGACCTCTCAGTTCCGCAAGGAACGCTAATCGGTGGCGTAGCTGCTGACTTTACGGATTCACAAGATGGAATTGCCCGTGCACTTCCTTGGGCTCTCGGTTGGATTGCACTGTCGGTATTTATTCTTATCTTTGTCTTTACCGGTTCAATAATTTTGCCAATAAAAGCTGTGCTACTTAACGCCTTATCTCTTATTGCAACGCTAGGTACAGTTACATGGATCTTTATTGATGGCCACCTCAAGTGGTTAGTTGGTGATTTTGTGGTCACGGGTGCATTAGATACTGGATCGGTAATTTTGGTCGCTGTCGTAGTCTTTGGTTTATCAATGGACTACGAACTCTTCTTGCTATCTCGTATTCGTGAAGAACACCTAGATGGTAAATCCAATATCGAAGCTGTTGCAAAAGGCTTACAACGTTCAGCACGCATTATTACTGCCGCAGCGTTGTTACTCGCAGTTGTCTTCGCAGCATTTATGACTAGTGGTGTGACTTCAATTAAAATGCTTGGTTTCGGTGTTGCATTCGCAGTGTTACTCGATGCGACTCTAGTTCGTGCGTTGTTAGTTCCTGCACTTATGCGTTTGTTTGGTGAGCGCAATTGGTGGGCACCAAAGTCTTTGCAACGATTTACTCTTAAACATTAATTAACATAAATCATAATTTGAGTGTCCCCGGCGGGAGTTGAACCTGCGACCTACCGCTTAGGAGGCGGTTGCTCTATCCACTGAGCTACGGGGACCGATATTGCTAATGAGCAATCTTCCCATTAAAATTACGTTTCTAATTGATTCGGAGTTTTATCCCATGTGGGGCCAGAAATGAAGGCACTCGTAATCGGTGCTGGAGGCGTTGGACGAGCAATAGCCAATATTGCATCTCGTAGATCATTCATTACTTCTATGGTTATTGCTGATCGCACGTTATCTCGTGCCGAAGAAGCGGTTGCAAGGGTTAGAGACTCCAGGTTTTCAGCCGCCGAAGTTAATGCTGCCGAACTCGAAGATATTCGCAGCCTCATAAGGCGCGCGGCGCCCGATGTTGTAATTAACGCAGTTGACCCTCGATTTGTAATGCCGATTTTTCTTGCCTGTGAAATTGAAAATGTTAATTACATCGATATGGCAATGTCACTTTCGCGCCCACATCCTCACTATCCATATACCGAAACTGGCGTAAAGCTTGGAGACGAGCAATTCGCTCGTGATTGGAATTGGGCGGAACGAAAGATTTTTGCATTAGTTGGAATGGGTATCGAACCAGGAATGAGTGATGTGTTTGCTAAGTACGCATCTGATCACTTGTTTAGCAAAATTGATTCAATAACTATTTTAGATGGTTCGAATATAACAGTTGAAGGATATGAATTCGCGCCATCATTTTCTATCTGGACAACGATTGAAGAGTGCCTGAACCCACCAATCGTCTGGACAGATGGTCGCGGGTGGCACACAACAGAACCTTTTAGCGAAATCGAAACCTTTGATTTTCCTGAAGGTATCGGTCCTGTTGAATGCGTAAATGTGGAACACGAGGAAGTTATCTTGATTCCACAGAAAATTGAAGCAAAGAAAGTTAATTTTAAATATGGGCTCGGTGCACAATTCATCACAACCCTAAAGACAATTCATATGCTGGGACTCGACCGCAAAGAAAGTGTTGAGGTTCAGGGCATTTCAGTTTCACCCCGTGACTTACTTGCTGCATCACTTCCTGATCCTGCAACCCTCGGCGAACGCATGCGTGGAAAAACTTGTGCCGGCACACTTGTAAAAGGCCTTAACAAAGAAGGTAAGCCTTACGCTTGCTACATCTACAACGTAGTAGATAACGCTTGGTCCATGAAGGAGTACGGTGATCAGGCTGTAGTTTGGCAAACTGCAATCAATCCAGTGATTGCTATGGAGTTAATCCATAACAAGATCTGGGTTCCAGAAGGTGGCGTTTCTGGTCCTGAATGGTTTGATCCGATGCCATTTCTTGATTTACTTGAGAGCTACGGAACTTCCTGGAAAATTCGAGAGGAAAAATAACTCATGGCCAAGGACTTTGATGTTCTCATCATTGGCTCTGGCTTCGGCGGTTCTGTTTCTGCGCTTCGGCTCACAGAAAAAGGTTATTCAGTAGCTGTTTTAGAAGCAGGAAAAAGATTTAAAGAAAAAGATTTCCCAAAGACTTCTTGGCGTTTACGAAAATTTCTATTTTTTCCAAAAATTGGCTTACTGGGAATTCAACGCATTCATGCATTACCTGATGTGTTAATTCTTGCTGGTGCAGGCGTTGGTGGCGGATCACTTGTCTATGCAAATACTTTGTATCAACCACCTGATTCATACTTTGAAGATAAGCAGTGGCAACACATCACTGATTGGAAATCAGAGTTATTGCCTTGGTATGACCAAGCAAGTCGCATGCTTGGCGTTGCAGAAAATCCATATTTTTCACCAAGTGATCAAGCAATGAAAGATGTTGCAATTGAGATGGGCGTCGGACACACATTTAGGATGGCACCACTGGGTGTTTACTTCGGTGAAGGTTCTGGAGTTGCCAGTAAAGATCCATACTTTGGTGGCGTTGGACCTGCGCGAAATGGTTGTCAACAATGTGGTGCGTGTATGACCGGATGTAGATTTAATTCAAAGAATACTCTGCCAAAGAATTATCTTGGCCTGGCAGAATCTGCTGGCGCAAAGGTATTTCCGCTAACTACCGTGACTTCATTTGAACAAGCAAGTGATGGTTCGTGGATCATTAAAGCCAAGAAAACAAATAGTTTTTTTGGACGAACAATTACTTTCACGGCTAATCAACTCATTGTCAGTGCTGGTACCTATAACACTCAAAAACTTCTGCATCGCATGAAGGCAACTGGCAAATTATCAAAACTCTCTGATCGCCTGGGTGACTTATCTCGAACAAATAGCGAAGCACTTACTGGGGCTCTAATGCCAAAAAGTGATATTGATTTCAGTAAAGGCGCAGCAATCACTTCTTCTTTCTTTCCCGATGAACACACTCACGTTGAACCTGTCCGATATGGCAAGGGAAGCAATGCAATGGGCTTGCTTCAAACAATCATGACTGATGGAAATGTTGCAAAAGATCGCCGTCGTCAATGGTTAAAGGAATTCATAAAGAAACCATCGCTACTTTTGCGAGTCTTAAATGTGCACCAGTGGTCAGAGCGCACTGTCATTGCACTAGTAATGCAAAACGTAGATTCAGCGCTATCTGTACGGCCAAAGAAAAAGTGGTGGGGATTAGGTTTAACATCTACCAATAACTCTGAAAACCCAAATGCCACATACATTCCTGCTGCTAATGAGACGGTTCGACGTATTGCACATAAATATGGTGGCTTTGCAGGCGGACACATCGGTGACTTAATCGGCGCACCATTTACCGCGCACTTTGTGGGTGGATGTGTAATTGGTTCAGATATTTCCCAAGGAGTTATCGATCCCTATCACCGCGTATGGAATTACCCAACCATGCATGTTGTAGATGGTGCAGCTGTTACTGCAAACCTCGGCGTAAATCCATCCTTAACAATTACTGCACAAGCTGAACGTGCAATTTCTTTTTGGCCAAATAAAGGCGAACTAGATCCACGTCCGGTTCAAAACACTCAATACACAAGAATTAACGCAGTGATGCCAAATAAGCCATTTGTTCCAGCTGGTGCAATTGGTGAATTACTTATGCCACCAACGAAGTAGCGGTTCTATATCTTCAGGCACGTG
>JBIKPX010000051.1:0-6185 GCA_044357195.1 Candidatus Planktophila sp.
GTTCTATGCCGATCGTATTGATGGCCATATTCTGGATTTAGTTGTTGATTACATTACCTGCGTACTTGTTCCACTAGCCCTGCTCGTTCGTTTGCAATTGCTGCCAACGCACTTTGAAACACTCATTGTTGGAGCAGTATTTTTATTCTCAGCGCTGTGGTTTGCTCGCACAGATTTAGAGACCGATGACCATTGGTTTAATGGTTTTCCTGCGGCCTGGAACTTAGTAGTGCCAACTTTCTTAATTATGGGTTCAACCCGCATAGAAGTTTTAATTGCCACCATTGCGCTCTGTATCAGCCAGTTAACTAATTTGAAATTCCCACACATTGTTAAAGTCGAGCCGATGCGCTGGGTTACCTTGCCATTCGCTGTTTTATATCTTGGAAACCTTGCCTGGCTATCCTGGGATTACGTTCCAACGGCGCAAAGCCACGCAAATCTCTTTCAAGCAATTATTTTGATTGGTTTTCCACTTTACATAATGCTTATCTCTATTTGGCGTACGTGGTTTGCCCACACACATATTCCACTTCTTGGATGGATTCAATACGACTAACTAAATAGTCCAAGAAGAGTGCAGTGGTCGGCCTTCTGCATAACCTGCCGACGATTGAATTCCAATCACTGCTTTGTCTGCAAACTCATCAAGAGTTTTCGCTCCTGCATAAGTGCAAGATGATCGAAGCCCGGCAATGATTTCATCTAATAAATCTTCAACGCCTGGACGCTGCGGATTTAAATACATACGTGAAGTTGAAATACCTTCTTCAAAGAGTGCTTTACGTGCACGATCAAATGCATCTTCTTGAGTTGTACGCGCTGCAACTGCGCGAGCAGATGCCATCCCAAAGGATTCTTTAAACAAACGACCAGCTGAATCAGTCTGCACATCTCCTGGAGATTCGTGCGTGCCTGCAAACCATGAACCGATCATGACATTTGAGGCCCCTGCGGCTAACGCCAGAGCGACATCTCGCGGATGGCGAACGCCGCCATCTGCCCATACAAACTTTCCTTTTTTCTTTGCAGCAGCTGCACATTCAAGTACTGCAGAAAATTGTGGGCGTCCAACGCCAGTTTGCATACGTGTTGTGCACATCGCACCTGGTCCAACGCCGACTTTAACAATGTCAGCACCTGCATCGATGAGATCTTCTGTGCCCGCTGCAGTAACAACGTTTCCCGCAACTAGCGGAACATTTGGCTTAAGGGCTTTAATCGCCTTGAGTGCTTCAAACATCTTCTTTTGATGACCGTGTGCGGTATCGATAACAAGTACATCGGCACCTGAATCAAGCAGGGCGCGAGCTTTACCCGCAACATCTCCATTAATTCCAATTGCTGCTGCGATGCGCAACTTGTTCTGTGCATCAACTGCTGGGGCATACAAGGTGCTGCGAAGTGCGCCGACTCGAGTAAGAATGCCCGATAGCTCACCTTTGCCATTTACAACTGGTGCAAGTTTGCGGCGGTTATCGTGCAAGAAATCAAAGGCTTGACGTGCATCTGCATCATCTTTAAGTGTAACTAAATCTTTGCTCATCACGGTGTGTAACTGTGTGAAGCGATCAACGCCAGCGCAATCTTCTTCAGTAACAATTCCTATTGGTTTGTTATTTTCAACAATCACAACTGCGCCATGTGCGCGCTTTGATAAAAGGCTGACGGCATCTGCAACCGTTTGTTGCGGCGACAAAGTAAGTGGTGTATCAAAGAATGTATGGCGGGATTTAACCCACTTAATAACGCTATCTACAACATCTAGTGGAATGTCTTGCGGAATAACAACAAGCCCGCCGCGACGTGCAATTGTCTCTGCCATACGACGACCAGATACTGCGGTCATGTTTGCAACAACTAGTGGAATAGTTGTTCCGGAACCATCGTGTGAAGTTAGATCAACTTCCATACGAGATGAGAGTTCGGATTTGCTCGGCACCATGAAGACATCGTCATAGGTGAGGTCGTGGCTCGCATTATTAATGAATCGCACGTAGGCAAACTCTAATACGTCTAGTTGAAAGCGCAAAGACACGCCTAAAGCGTTGAAAAACCACGCGTGGCAATCTAGCCTGATGCAATGACTAAACACATTGAATCCATCGGCATCGATACAGTCCCTGACAATCAGCGCACAGGTAAGCCACGCAACATAATCTCGGTTTTCGTGGGAAGCAATCTTTCTTTATCAGTTATGGTCTTTGGTTGGCTCGGAATTCTTTACGGTTTAAGTTGGTGGCAAAGCGTTTCTGCAATTTTGGTTGGAACTTTTGTTGCAGCAGCTTTTGTGAGTGCATCATCGTTACTGGGCTGGCGCGCAGCGACAAATAACTCAGTTAGCTCTGGTGCCTTCTTTGGCGTAAAGGGACGTTTGATCGCATCTTTTGTTGGGTTATTGCTCTGCATTCAGTACGTAGCACTTACTGTGTGGACTGGTGGAGAAATCATTTCAGCTGGTTGGGCGCGACTTACAGATTCAGAAATTAGCGATTCACTCACGGCAATTGGTTATGCAGTAATTGCAATCGCTGTGGTCACTTTCGCTGTTTTGGGCTATTCCTGGATTATTAAGTTAAGTAAGTATGTAACTTTATTGATGGCACTGCTCGTTCTCCTCAGCATCATTGGATTGTGGTCAGCTTTTGATCCAAGTTATCCAGGAGATCCAGAAGTCTATGCACTCGGTTCCCTGTGGCCAACGTGGTTCTTGACCGCTCTGACATGTGGCGCCGCAGGACCAATTTCTTATGTAACACAAACTGGAGATTGGTCACGTTATATTTCCGAAAATGCACACACTGCCCGAGATATTGTTAAAAACACTTTTATTGCCATGGTTGTTGGTTTATCAATTCCCACTTTATTTGGTGCATTTGTGGCGGTAGCGGCATTTGATGAAGAGAGTTTTGCTGGTGGATTTGTTGCAGGATCACCTTCTTGGCTATTGATCCCGCTCTTACTTGTTGGTTTTATCGGAAGCCTGGGCCAAGGTTCTATTAATTTATACAGCATGGGTCTTGATATGGATGCAATCATTCCTAAGTTATCTCGCCTGGAATCCACTGTTCTAGTTGCTGGGATCAGCACTGGGCTTGTCTTTATTGGCAAATTTGTTTATGACGCAGAAGCTGCTGTAACAAATTCAGTTCTCTTTCTTACTAGTTTGGCTGCCTCCTGGATTGCTATTTCACTCTTCGGTTATTATAGAAATAAAGGAAGCTTTGATAAGGCTGCACTACAAATTTTTAATAAGCGCGAAACCGGTGGAAAATACTGGTTTACCGGCGGTTGGAATCTCAAGGCAACATTTTCTTGGATCATCGGAAGCATTGTTGGAATTTTAGGTATTTCAACAGTTGATTATGTTGGTCCTATCGCTGCCGCACTAGGCGATGTTGATGTAAGTGTGCCTGGCGCTGTGATTAGCGCTCTGGTCATCTATGCAGTTCTAGAGCGTTAAATATTTCACTATGACTCTGGAGAACCCAAAAGCTGGAATCTCTCGCCGAAATCTATTCAAAATAGGTGGCGGTGTTGTGGCTGCCGCAGTACTTGGTTCTGGTACTTACAAATATTTACATCGTGGTGCAAGCGTTCAACTAGATCGTTTAGGAATAACACTGCCTAAAGCTTTAAATCCCCTACCCGCACCACCTGTAGACCCAGCATTAAAGGTTGAAAAGCTCTCAACGCTATTTACGCCTAATGACAAGTTTTTCATTATTGATAATGCAATCGTTGTTCCTCAAGTAAACCCATCTAATTGGAAGTTAACGATTGATGGAATGGTGAAAAATCCCATCACGCTTTCATATGATGAATTACTTTCTCGTCCCATGATTGAAGTAGATGACACGATTGCTTGTGTATCAAATTGGGTGGGCGGTCCCTACATTGGAAATGCTCGATGGCTCGGCGTGCGACTAGATGATTTAATCAATGAAGCCAAGCCATCTAGAGATGCTGATCAAATCATGAGTTATTCAGTCGATGACTTTACCGCCGGCTTTCCAACTGCAACCCTAGATGGGCGAGATGCGATTGTTGCAGTCGGTATGAATGGTGAATTGCTGCCAGTTAAGAATGGTTTTCCTGCCAGATTAATTGTTCCTGGCCTATATGGATATGTATCGGCCACAAAGTGGTTATCTCGCTTAGAGCTCACTCGCTTTGATCTGAAAGAGGGTTATTGGATTAAAAAGGGTTGGGCGAAATTTGCGCCAATTAAAATGCAATCGCGAATTGATACGCCCTATGTCGAAGAAACTTTTCCTGCTGGTAAAAGAGCAATCGCAGGAGTTGCCTGGGCACATAACGTTGGAATTGAAAAAGTAGAAGTAAAAATAGATTGGGATCAGTGGCGCCTTGCAAATTTAGGACCAGAGTTAAATAACACCACGTGGCGCCAGTGGTGGCTTGATTGGGATGTAGAGCCAGGAAAACACAAGATTCAAGTCCGTGCAGTCAACAAAAATGGTGATATTCAAACAAGTGTTAAAAAAGATGTGTTGCCTAACGGCGCTCAGGGGTGGCACACGATCACTGTATTTGCAGAGTAAGATCGGGGCATGACAAAGGAGTCAGCTCTTGATACCGCGCGTTCGCAATTACGACGCGCTGTAGAACTTCTTCAACTCTCCGAAAACGACTGGCAAACCCTTTCAACACCTAGGCGCATTCTTGAAGTCGCTGTTCCACTTCGCCGAGATAACGGCAATGTTGAAATGTATAAAGGTTTCCGCGTTCAATACTCAACAACTCGTGGCCCATCAAAGGGCGGTGTTCGCTTTCACCCAGATATCGATATGGATGAAACAGTCGCACTTGCCATGCTCATGACCTGGAAGTGCGCACTTACTAATCTGCCTTACGGTGGCGCAAAAGGTGGCATCGCAGTAGATGCGCACACTCTCTCACTGACTGAAAATGAGCGACTCACACGTCGTTACACATCTGAAATTTTGCCAATCATCGGACCTGAACGCGATATCCCAGCACCAGATGTTGGAACAGATGAGCGCAACATGGCGTGGATGATGGATACATACTCTGTTAACGCAGGCTTTTCAGTTCCTGGCGTTGTTACAGGAAAACCAATTGTTCTAGGTGGTTCCCTCGGTCGCACATCTGCAACTGGTGATGGTGTTGCTATTTCAACGATTGAAGCGCTGCGCGTTAAAGGAATTGATCCAAAGGGTGCCACGGTTGCTATTCAAGGTTTTGGAAAAGTTGGTTATTGGGCAGCTATTGCTCTTGAAAACTTTGGTTTAAAAATTGTTGCAGTCAGTGATGTGCACGGTGGCGTTAAAGGATTTAAGAGCGTTAAAGAGGTGTGGGATCACCACCTTGCTCATGGCAATTTAAATGTTGCCGGCACAGACAAGCTCACACAAGATGAACTGCTCCACCTAGATGTTGATGTGTTGATCCCAGCAGCCCTTGCTGATTCAATTACTGAAAAAACAGCGACAGGAATTAAGGCCAAGATCATTGTTGAAGGCGCAAACGCACCAACAACACCTGGTGGAGATGCGATTATTAACGATAAAGGCATCCTTGTTGTTCCAGATATTTTGGCTAACTCAGGCGGTGTAATCGTTTCTTACTTCGAATGGGTCCAAGATAAGCAGAATTACTTCTGGAGCGCTGATGAAGTCAAATCAAACCTTAATGACATCATGATGCGTTCCTTTAAAGAAGTAGAAGAAATGGCAAAATCTAAGAAAGTTTCATGGCGAGAAGCAGCACACATGATTGGTGTTGCACGGGTTGCAGAAGCGCATAGGTTGCGCGGGCTTTATCCTTAAAGATTAAATTCTCGGTTCAATCCCAACCGAGGGCTCCATTGCGCCCTATTCTTTACTTCTTATCAACTAAGGAGTTCTCGTGGCAATTGTCAGCATTAACATCGAATTAATAGCAGAAATCCCTTTAACAATTAATGAATCATCCCGTGAAGAAGGTCAGTCATACGTAGACCTCGTCACTGAAGCAGCAACTGCATTTATGGAGAACAACGACCTCAACCAACTTGATTTCCAAGTAAAGGTAGTTGGCGACGTTATTGCAGCTGAGTAAGTAGAAACTTGTGTCCTACCATGGAGCTATGAAAAAGTTTTTTGTTTTCTTGATAACGATAAGCATTGGACTGATTCCACAAGCATCTTTTGCTGCCGTAAAAG
>JBIKPX010000052.1:0-6165 GCA_044357195.1 Candidatus Planktophila sp.
GACAGATGATGCAGATATTCGTATGGCGCAATCAATGATGGATTACATCTTCCGTCGCTTAGCACTTGATTACATGCCATTTGAACAACGCAGTGCAATGGGTCTATACACATCAGCAGAGCGTCAAGCAGCACTGGACAATGGTGGCGAGTACGCACCAATCGCGGGCTCTGATACCCCAAAAGCAGTTGCGCCTGTGGCAGCGGATGCGGTTGTAAAAACTGAGGTAAAGATCGAAGCAGCACCAGTTGCACAAACAATTGGTTCATCTTCTGACCTTCTTGAATCAATGGGTATCAAATCAGATGCACCTCTATGTATGACATGCGGTGTGAAGATGCGAATGTCAGGTGCGTGCTTCGTGTGCGAAGGTTGTGGAAACACAAGCGGTTGCTCATAAAACTTTAACCAACCCCGTTAGAAAGCCCCGTCGATTAACTTCGGCGGGGTTTTCTTATGTGCGAATTAATTGCATGAATGAATGCAACAGCATCGCAATTGCTAATTCTTCTTGAGTTCTCTTATTGAATTCAAAATGTTATTTTCTCACTCATGTAAAAGAATTACTTTTACAGACATGACGGTGAGGATTTTAAATGTCAGTATTAAATGAAGTTCTGGATGCAAATAAAAAATACGTTGATTCTTTTGGTGAGAAAGGCAAACTCGCATTACCGCCGGCACGAGGATTTGCAATATTAACCTGCATGGATGCTCGCCTTGATCCAGCAAAGTATGCGGGTTTAAGTGAAGGAGATGCTCACGTTATTCGAAACGCTGGCGCTCGTGCATCAGATGACGCTATTCGCTCACTCGTTATCTCATACAAACTTCTCGGCACAAAAGAGTGGTTTGTAATTCACCATAGTAATTGCGGCATGGAGTTCTTTACAGATGTTGCAATGCGCGAACTTTTATCAAAGAGTTTAGAAACCGCGGCACTCGGTGAAGAAGGTTTCTATGATGTTGGTAAAGGCCCAGGCTCTGATGAAGGTGCCTACATTGATTGGCTTACGATTTCAGATCGCAATAAAGCAGTAGTTGAAGATGTTGCACGTATTCGTCGACATCCTCTTGTGCCATCAAATATTGCGATTCATGGATACGTATATGAAGTTGAAACAGGCAAATTGCTTGAAGTTCCAGGCGCAAAACAAGCAGGAGCTGCGAAGTAAGTTAATAAGTAGATAACCCCCATCTGTTGAGGATGGGGGTTTTTCTGCGTTAGAATTGTGATGTTGTTTCCGGGGTCGATGTAATTTCGAACCGGCGGTTATAGTCCGCGACCCGATGCCATCCAGGTATCGGTTGACTCAGTGAAACTCTGAGACCGACGGTTAAAGTCCGGATGAGAGGAAACAAAAATTGCAGTAGGCGCTGCCTGCTTCTATTTTTTCGTGTACCCCGGTAACTCGCATCTAAAGAGTTCAAGGGGGATATGCACAGATGACTGATCATCTAGCGTTTATGCAACGCGCTATCGCCCTGTCAGAAAAAGGACTCGGTCGCACAGCGCCTAATCCAATTGTTGGCGCAGTAATTATTGGCACCGACGGTTCTGTTATTGCAGAAGGATTTCATGATCGCCAATCATCGGCTGATCACGCAGAAGTTGTTGCGTTAAAAATTGCTGGTGATAAAGCCCGTGGCGCAACGATGTTTGTAACCCTTGAACCATGTAATCACACCGGCACAACACCGCCGTGCACACAAGCAATTATCGATGCAGGTATTGCCACAGTTGTTTACGCAGTCAGTGATCCAAACCCAGCCGCTGCTGGTGGGGCATCTATTTTAAAGTCGGCCGGCATCGAAGTTGTTGCAGGAGTTGGTGTTGACGAGGCTGCGTATTCAAACCGCGCGTGGCTCACAAAAATTATTAAGGGACGTCCTTTTATTACCTGGAAAGTGGCTGCAACTCTCGATGGCAAAATCGCAGCCGCTGATGGCACATCTAAGTGGATTACAAATGAAGCATCTAGGGCTGATGTGCAAAAGGTTCGACGCAGCGTCGATGCCATCATGGTTGGAACACAGACAGTTATTGCAGATGATCCGCACTTGATTCCGCGTGATGGATTATCGGGCAACAATCCGCTGCGCATTGTTTGTGGCACACAAGAGCTGCCAAAGGGTGCACAAGTATTAGATAGTGCGGCGCCAACACAGTTGATTGCAAGTAAAGATTTAGAAGTTGTTGCAGCAGAGTTACTTGCAACCGGTGTTAATCACATATTGCTCGAATCAGGACCCACTCTTGCCAGTGCAATGTTGCACGCATGTATGTTGGATGAATTTATGATTTATCAGGGTCCATCGTTATTGGGCGCCGGCAAGAATTTTGTCGCAGACCTAGGCGCGCTCACTCTTGATCACTCAATGAAAATGCCGCGCGTAAGCACCGAAACTTTTGGTGATGACGTTAAATCCATCTACAGAATTACGAATGAGTAGCCATGTTTACAGGACTAGTTCAAGAGCGCGGCACCGTCACAACTATTGCGCGCGCAGAAACAAGTGCGCAGATCACTATTAAGGCTGCCCATCTTGCAGGCCAGATTAAAGAAGGTGACTCAGTAAGTGTTGATGGCATCTGTTTAACAGCCACACATGTAACAGCTGATTCATTTAGCGCCGATGCCATGGTGCAAACACTTGCCATTACATCCCTTGGACAAATTCAAAGCGGCAGCGAAGTTAATCTTGAGTTAGCCGCAAAGCTAGATACGCGCATGGGCGGACATATTGTGCAGGGCCACGTTGATGGCACTGGCACATTAGTTGCGCTGACTCCAGGGGAGCAGTGGATGAAGTGCGAAGTAAAGGTTGATTCAGCACTTCTTAAATACATTGTGGCAAAGGGTTCTATTTGTTTCTCTGGTATCTCACTGACCGTTGGCGAAGTAAATGATGAAACCTCTGTGGTCACTGTCTGGTTGATTCCAGAAACCCTTGAGCGCACAACCATTTCAACAAAAAAACCCGGAGATTTAATCAACATCGAAGTTGATGTGCTGGCCAAGTACGTCGAGCGAATGATGGAGAGAAAATAAATGAGCGCCCTTACACCTATTGATCAGGCGCTAAAAGCCTTTGCCGCAGGACAAATTGTTATTGTTGTTGATAATGAAAATCGTGAGAACGAAGGCGATTTCATTATGTTGGCAGAACACGCAACGCCAGAAAAAGTTGCCTTTATTAATCGTTATTCCACAGGATTACTCTGCGCCCCGATGAATCGTGATCGCGCTATGAAACTTGGGTTGCCATTGATGTGGGCAAAAAATCAGGACACCAATCGCACAGCATTTACTGTTACGACGGATGCGAAAAAGAATCTGACAACAGGTGTTAGCGCCACAGAGCGCGCAACAACATTTAATGAATTAGCACGCGCTACTGCCACAGCAGATGACTTTGTTCGCCCCGGACACGTATTTCCACTGATTGCAGCAGATGCTTTGCTAGAACAACGACAGGGGCACACCGAAGCCGCCATTGCTATGGCTTGCCTTGTTGGCGCACAACCTGTTGGTTTGCTCTGTGAAATAGTCAATGAAGATGGCTCTATGGCACGTATGCCAGATCTTGAAAAGTTTGCGGCCACGCATTCGCTACCAATTATTTCTATTGAAGCGTTGGCTGAGTATGCGCGCAGTAAAAACCTTGCAGCATTTAAATCCGTATTGCCAGAGCTTCTATGGGCTGATCTGCCAATCAATGATGGCGTGTGGAAAGTGAGTACCTATACAAACTCGGCAGGAATTGATCACGCAATCGTGGCGCTTGGCGATATTTCAGGTGCTTCAGAAGTACTGATGCGCGTGCACTCTGAGTGCTTAACAGGAGATGTCTTCTCATCTAAGCGTTGTGATTGCCAAGCACAGTTGCATCATTCATTTGATCGCATTACAGCAGCTGGTGCTGGTGTCATTATTTATCTTCGTGCACATGAGGGCCGCGGCATTGGTCTTGCAGAAAAGATCAAGGCATATGCTCTACAAGATCGCGGGCAAGATACGGTGCAAGCAAATATTTCTTTGGGCCACGAATCAGATGAGCGCAGCTTTGATGATGTTGTTGTGATTGCCCAAGCACTTGGTATCAAGGCAGTTCGGTTGCTGACAAATAATCCTGACAAGATTTCAACTCTAAAGGCTGCTGGCATAAAGGTAGTTGTTGAAGAGATTTCAGTTGGACGAAGTGATTTTAATCAGAAATATCTAGATACTAAGCGCACCGTTATGGGGCACTTAATTGGAAAGGATAACTAATGGCTGGATCAGCACCAGAAGTTTCGATTAAGGAAATGTCGAACGCCAAAATCGCAATCATCAGTGCCACATGGCACGATGATATTTGCGCAGATTTAATCAAGGGTGCGCAGCGTGCATGTGATCAAGCAAAGGCTGCGAATGAAATTATCCGTGTGCCGGGTTCTTTTGAATTACCACTTGCAGCGCAATTCGCTTTTGAAAAAGGTTTTGATGCAGCAGTTGTTCTGGGCGTTGTTATTCAAGGTGAAACACCGCACTTTGATTATGTATGCCAAGGAATTACACAAGGTGTGATGGATGTCAGCCTTAAGTTCTCAAAGCCGATTGGCTTTGGCGTGTTAACTGTTAATACCCTCGAGCAAGCAATTGCGCGGTGCGGACGACCTGAAAGCTTTGAAGATAAGGGATTTGATAGCGCAGCTGCTGCGCTTACATTATTGTTACAAAAATGAGCGAACTATCGGCGCAGGTGCGAAAGGCGTTAGATGCCGCAGTTGAGGCTATCGGTGGTTCTCCTCGCGAAGGTCAGATTGAAATGGCAGAAGCCGTTGCTAATGCTTTAACTGATCGCCATCACTTAATGGTTCAAGCTGGTACTGGTACTGGAAAATCTCTTGCATATATCGTGCCGGCCCTTGTGCACGGTAGAAAAGTATTGGTTGCAACAGCGACATTGGCACTGCAAAGACAACTCGTAGAACGTGATTTACCAGCAGTTGTTCCGGCGCTTGAAAAGGTCTTAGGTCGCGAGATTACATACGGAATCTATAAAGGCGTTGGCAATTACATCTGCCTGCAAAAGATGAATAGCGAAGAACCAGATCCAGATGGGCAAGTTCTGCTCGAAGTTTCTTCTTTAGGCAAAGATGCACAGCGATTACATGCATGGGCAAAATCTCCGGGGGCCACAGGTGATCGAGATGATGCACCAGAAGTAGACAGGCGAGTCTGGGCTGCAAACTCTTTATCAGGGCGTGAATGCGTGGGCGCAGATGTCTGTGCTTATGGCCACCAATGTTTTGCAGCCCTTGCAAAGGGTCGTGCACAAAGTGCCGACATTGTTATTACTAATCACACGCTATTGGCAATTGAAATCGTTGATTCACATCCGATCTTGCCCGAACGAGATGCGGTTATTTTGGATGAAGCACACGAATTTATGGATCGCACAACACAAGCGGTTACAGAAGAGCTGACATCCGCTCGTGTAATTAGGGCTGCTGCAATGGCGCGCAAACATATGCCCGGCAAACTCAGTGACACCTTTACAAAAGCGGCCGATGATTTTCATGACACGATGGCAGATTACGGACAAGATGTTCGTCAAAACCCAACTATGCAAGGTCGCTTAGAAGAAATCCCAGCATCTCTTGAGGCACCGATTCGTCGTGTGAAAGAGGCGGCCGCGGCGATTGTGCAATCTATAAGCGCAGATGAAGAAGCCATTGGCAGTGATGCGCTGGCAGAGCGCGCACGAGTAAAGGGTGCGGTCAATGAAATTAATACAACCTGCCAGAAGATTATGCGAAACAGTGATGGGCAGGTTCTTTGGTATGAACCAACTTTTCAGACCTTGCACTTAGCGCCACTTAGTGTCTCTAATGTTTTGCGCGCTAATTTGCTGACAAAGACACCGGTGATTGCAACATCTGCGACCTTAAGTGTGGGCAATTCAATGGATGCAATGGCTAGATCTATTGGTTTTACAGTTGGTGGCGATGAAGATGCCACCAGCGAAGATGGAGATATAGATCCATCAAATGTTGCGATGTTAGATGTTGGTTCGCCATTTGATTTTGCTAATCAAGGAGTTTTGTATTTACCAAAGCACTTGCCAGAACCTGGCCGCGAAGGCGTGCACCCAGATGTACTAGATGAGTTAGGAGAA
>JBIKPX010000020.1:0-12641 GCA_044357195.1 Candidatus Planktophila sp.
AACAACCCTTTCACACCATTGCGCTACATGGTTTGGTGCGCGATCAATTTGGAAAGAAGATGTCTAAGAGCCGCGGAAACACGATTGACCCAATTGAATTTATGGATAAGTACGGCGCCGATGCGCTGCGTTTTACATTGGCACGTGGCGCAAATCCAGGAAAAGATCAAGCACTTGCCGAAGATTGGGTTGGTGGTTCACGAAACTTTGCGACAAAACTATGGAATGCAACCCGCTTTGCAATGATCAATGGCGCAACAATTGAAGGCGCACTTCCTGAAGTTTCCACTCTTAATGGAGTTGATAAGTGGATTCTTTCAAGACTTTCTGAGACGATCTCAGAAGTAGATTCACTCCTAGAGTCCTATGAGTTTGCCCGTGCGTGTGATCGTATTTATCACTTCGCTTGGGATGACCTGTGTGACTGGTATCTGGAACTATCGAAGGAAACTTTTACATCAGGGGATTCCAAAAACACACAACGAGTACTTGGCCACGTCCTAGATCAACTGCTCAGATTGATGCACCCATTTATGCCATTTATTACCGAAGAGCTTTGGACAACACTTACTGGGGGAGAGTCTCTTGTCATTGCCCAGTGGCCACAAGCAAACCCATCTCATATTGATAAGAGCAGTGAAAAAATCATTACAAGCATTCAAGAAGTAATTACAGAGGTGCGCAGATTTAGAAATGATCAGGGGATTAAAACATCAGCCAAAATTCCTGGTCGCTTTGTGGCGCCAGCAGAGTTTGCTTCTTATGAAAGTGCGATGCGCTTTGTGCTCAAACTTGAATCAGCAGATTTCACGCCAAGTGCGCAATTACAGATTGGTTTAGTTAAAGTCGAATTTGACCTTACGGGAGCCATTGATGTTGTGGCAGAACGTGCGCGTCTGACAAAGGATTTAGCAACTGCTCAAAAAGATCTTGAAACAGCGAACGTAAAACTAAACAATCAAGGATTTATGGCTAAAGCACCCGCCGAAGTTGTTGTGGAAATTAAAGAGCGCCTTGCTAAAACAAGTGCTGATATCGAACGCATTACTTCACAACTAAGTTCATTGCCGGCTAAATAATTAATGAGCGCAGACGATAATGCTCGGGTAGATGCAATCGAGCAAGCACTGCTTGCACGATGGCCAGAGACTAGAATTTCGCCCACTCTTGATCGAATTTCAGCACTGGCTGACATGCTTGGTTCACCGCAACTAACCTATCCAACGATTCATGTCGGTGGAACAAATGGAAAAACAACAACATCTCGCATGATTGATTCACTCTTATTTGAAATGGGATTACGAACTGGACGTTTTACCAGTCCGCATCTAGAGAGTTACTTAGAGAGATTTTCTATCAATGGCTCTTCAATCGATCCAAAAGCTGCAATCTTCGCCTATAACGATGTTGCCCCATACCTTGAATTAATGGATTCAAAGTTTGAAAATCCAATCTCATTTTTCGAAGCCATCACCGCAATGGCTTTTGTGGCCTTTGCCGAACACCCAGTTGATGTTGCAGTTATTGAAGTGGGCATGGGCGGTCAATGGGATGCAACCAATGTGATTGACGCTGATGTTTCAGTGATGATGCCAATTGGCTTAGACCATATGGAATACCTTGGAAATACACTCACTGAAATTGCGCAAACCAAAGCGGGAATAATCAAAGCCGGCGGATTCATTGTTATGGCAGAACAAAAACCAGAAGCTGCCAAAGAGTTATTGCGAAAGGCAGCAGAAGTAGAAGCAGACATTGCTCGCGAAGGAATTGAGTACTCACTAGATTCCCGCGCAATCGCAGTTGGTGGCCAATTGATTTCAATTAATGGCTTAAATGAAAAATATGATGAAATTTTCTTACCCCTACATGGTCGCCACCAAGCAACGAATGCCGCATCAGCCTTAGCTGCAGTTGAAGCATTCTTTGGAGATCAGGCACTTGATCCCGATGCTGTGAGAGCAGGTTTTGCTAATGTGAAATCACCAGGGCGATGTGAAGTAATTCATCGCGATCCGACAATTATTTTAGATGCCGCTCACAACCCACATGGCGCCCAAGCATTGGCTCAAACTCTGGTTTCTGAATTTACCTTTGATGACACTATTGGAGTTGTTGGAATTTTTGGAGATAAAGATGCCCAGGGAATTCTTGAATCCCTTGAGCCAGTTCTAAATTCCATAATTGTGACCTCTAGTTCATCGCCTCGAGCGATGCCTGTGAAGGAATTAGAACTCCTTGCAACCAGGATTTTTGGAGCCGACAGAGTCTTTAGTAATGATCATTTAGAGGGCGCTCTCAAACGAGGGATCGAAGATGCCAAGCGTCCGCTCAGTGATGACAGCGTTGGAATCGTTGTGACCGGTTCAGTTGTCACCGTGGGTGAAGCACGTTCAATTCTGCGTAGATTATTTGCCAAAGAAGATTAGAATTTAACTATGCGCATGCTGGCTTCTTCAGTTCTTATTATGGAATCTTTTGTGATGGGCTTTGCACTATTGCTTGCCATGAAAGATAACTCATCGCCTGCGCTAATAATTGGCGGAGTAATTGCAATTTTATGTTTACTTGCTCCAGGTTTATTGAAGAAAAAAGCGGGCTGGATTCTTGGTTGGTTTTTGCAAGTCGGGATTCTTGCCTATGGCTTCGTCGTCACATCAATGTTTCTAGTAGGGGCTATTTTCTTGGGGTTATGGATTGCCGCTATTTTCGTGGGTAAAAAGGGCGAAGCAGCCCGTGCAGCCCTGCTGGCTGCAGGTCCTCCAAATGCCTAATAGACTGCGCGTGTGAGTTCCGAGAAAACCCTTATCCTGATCAAGCCAGATGGCGTACGCCGTGGTCTTGTTGGAGAAGTTATTTCTAGAGTTGAAGAAAAAGGTTATTCAATTACCGCCCTTCGCATGTTACATGCAGATCGCGCACTACTTGAAAAACATTATGCAGAGCACAATGGCAAACCTTTTTACGAACCGCTTCTAGAGTTCATGACTTCAGGTCCAATCGTTGCGATGATTGCCGAAGGTAATCGTGTGATCGAAGGATTTCGTTCACTTGCTGGTGCAACAGATCCAACAGTTGCAGCACCAGGAACAATTCGCGGAGATCTTGCACGAGATCAAGGAAGCAAAGTTGTACAGAACATTGTTCACGGATCTGATTCACCTGAATCAGCAGCTCGTGAAATAGCTATTTTCTTTGAAGGGAAATAAATGGGTAACAAAATGTCATTCATCGGCCGTGATATGGCTGTGGATCTAGGAACTGCTAACACGTTGGTATATGTGCGCGGTCGTGGCATTGTTCTCAACGAGCCAAGCGTTGTTGCCGTAAACCAAGACACAGGTGGAATTTTGGCCGTTGGTCTTGAAGCCAAGAAAATGATTGGTCGCACCCCTGGCAATATCGTTGCAATTCGTCCACTTAAAGATGGTGTGATTGCAGATTTTGATACAACAGAGCGCATGTTGCGTTACTTCATTCAAAAAGTTCACCGTCGTCGCTATTTAGCCAAGCCTCGCATCGTTGTGTGTGTTCCATCAGGTATTACAGGTGTTGAACAGCGCGCAGTTAAAGATGCAGGATATGCAGCAGGTGCTCGCAAGGTTTACATCATTGAAGAGCCAATGGCTGCTGCAATCGGTGCGGGTCTTCCAATTCACGAACCAACAGGAAACATGGTCGTAGACATTGGTGGCGGTACTACAGAAGTTGCTGTTATTTCACTCGGTGGAATTGTTACATCCCTTTCCATTCGTGTGGGTGGTGATGAACTCGATCAATCAATTATTAACTGGGTTAAACGCGAATTCTCATTACTTCTTGGTGAGCGCACAGCAGAAGAAATTAAGATGGCAATCGGTTCTGCATACCCACTTCCAGGTGAAAATGATGCTGAAATTCGCGGCCGCGACCTTGCAACTGGTCTTCCAAAGACGATCGTTGTATCTGCTGCCGAAATTCGTAAAGCGTTAGAAGAGCCAGTTAATGCAATCATTAACGCAGTAAAGAGCACCCTTGATAAGTGCCCACCAGAGCTTGCAAGTGATCTTATGGATCGCGGAATTGTTCTTACAGGTGGCGGCGCCCTACTTAAGGGACTTGATGAACGACTACGTAAAGAAACTGGAATGCCAATTCACGTTGCAGAGCGTCCGCTCGATGCAGTCGTAGAAGGTTCCGGAAAATGTATTGAAGAGTTTGAAGCCCTTGAAAAGGTTTTGATCTCTGAGCCTCGTCGATAGGTAATTAGCTCTATGCGTAATGGCGGCGAAGGACGCACTCGCCTCTTACTCATCATACTTATCGTTACTTCTTTATTTTTAATCACTCTAGATCTTCGTGGTGTAAAAATATTAGATGGCGTGCGAAGCGGTACTCAAAACGTATTGGCACCCTTTCAAAAAGCAGGCTCAACAGTTGTTTCACCTTTTCGCAATTTCATTGGCGATATAACTAATCTAGGGCGAACTAGCGATCAAATAGAAAAGCTAAAAGAGAGTAATGCAAAATTGCGAGCACGATTGGCGCAGCGCAAGAATGCAGATGCAGAACTTGCTCAACTTAAATCTGTTCTCGATCTTGCCGGCCAAGCTGGCTACAAGGTAGTTGCCGCGCGTGTAATTTCCCAAGGGGCCAGCACGAGTTTTTCTCAGACAGTGACAATAGATATTGGTACATCATCTGGGGTTCGCCAAAACATGACAGTGCTCTCTGGTGAGGGCTTAGTTGGTGTGGTCAAAGAGTCGTATGCGAATTCAGCGCTAGTTATGTTGGCTACAGATCCAGATTTCAAAGTGGGCGTGAGAATCGCAGGATCTCAGCAAATTGGAATTCTTTCAGGCGGTGGATCAAAACGTGCTTCCTTACAACTTTTAGATAATCAAAATGTTGTAAAAGTCGGAGATGTTTTGTTAGCTCGTGGAAGCACTAATAATCGCCCATTTGTTCCGGGCATTCCTGTTGGTGTTATCAGTGCAGTAGATAGCAGCGCTGGTTCAATTGCACAGAGTGCAACAGTTATGCTCTATCCAAACTTTTCAGGTCTTGGTGTTGTTAGCGTTGTATTAAGTGCTGGTAAAAATAACCCTGGTGATGCACTTGTCCCAGCAGGTCCAGAACCAACTCCAGTTCCAACAGTCACAATTTATGCAACACCGTCGCCCACCGCGAGTGCGAAGTAGTTTTTAAATGCTTTTGCGACAATTCTCTATTTCATCTTTGATTTTCATACTTGTATTCATCATTCAAGAATCTGTAATTAATCAACTTCGATTACCTGCAGGGGGATTCTCACTTATTCTCTTGATTGCGCTGACCTGGGCTGCGCTAAGTAATCCAACAGCTGGTGCTTTAACTGGATTTATTTCAGGAGTTTTGATGGATCTGTCGCAAAGTTCAAGTGGACCTATGGGCCACTGGACTCTGATCATGATTCTGGCTTGTTACGCAGTTGCATTTTTAGGTTCCGGAAATGATAACGTGAGAGGAACTCCAGTCACGAATATATTCCTTGTTTCTTTCGCCTGCGTTGTGACCCTGACTGCATTTGTCATTATTGGTTTATTACTTGGAATGTCAGCTGGAAGTTTTTCTAAAATCCTCATAACTATTTTCAGCAATGGAATTTGGGCTCTCTTAGTGACGCCGCTGATTCTGCCAGTAATTACCAGATTACATGTTGTGGTGCTCGGAGATCAGGCACGCTTATGAATCAACGTATTCGCTTAAGTTTGTTAGTTGCTCAGATATTTGTTTTGACCTTGATGTTGGCTTTGCTAGGAAGACTCTTTTATTTGCAAGTGGCAGCAGCTCCTAAGTACAAGGATGCAGCGCTGAGCATTCAAAGTAGAGATGTGATAAATCCTGCAATACGTGGACTGATCGTGGACTCATCCGGTGTGCCACTGGCGCTCAATCGTGTTGGCCTTGCGATCACAGTTGATCGCATCGTTTTAGATAAGCAGAGCGATAAAGGTGCGATTGTCCTTGCAAGTGTTTCAAATCTTCTTGGGTTGGCTTATGCCGATGTATATCGGGCAACTCGTTTGTGTGGAGAGTTACCAAAAAATGACAAAGCAGGCTGTTGGACCGGATCTAGATACCAGCCAATTCCGATTACAAAAGAAGCTGATCCGGAGATTGCGCTTCAAATTGTGGAGAGAACAAATCAATTTCCAGGTATTGGCGCAACTCCTGTAGCAATTAGAAATTATCCAAGTTATGCCGGAGTAAATGCTGCTCACGAATTAGGTTATATCGGTCCAGTTACAGACTCTGATTTATCAGGAATAAATGGTCGCACGTATTACCGCAGTGAAACAATTGGCAAGACTGGTCTTGAATATCAATATGATTCATTTTTGCGGGGAACTCCAGGTATTCGAACAGTGATCGTAGATCGCAAAGAATCCATCACTCGCGAAAGTCAGAACACCGCACCAATTGGCGGTAATCATTTAGTAACGAGTTTGGATGTTCGCTTACAAGCAAGTGTAGAAAGCGCTCTTTCAGATGCAGTAGCTCGTGCGCGGGCAAGTGGATACCCAGGTGATTCAGGTGCTGCAATTGTGATGGATGTTCGCAATGGACAAATTTTGGCCATGGCCTCTTATCCAACGTATGACCCAAACGCGTGGGAAAAAGGTTTATCAGTTAAAGATGCCAGAGCACTTTTTAGCGAGAAAAATAATGTGCCAGCTCTTTCTAGACCGTTACAGGGATTGTTTGCACCAGCGTCAACATTTAAATCAGTTTCAGTTGTTGCCGCAGCCAATGCTGGCTACAACCTCAATGCAATCTATAACTGCCCTTCAGAGACTCAAATTGGTAATCGTGCTTTCCAAAACTTTGATAGCAAAGCACTTGGACGCATCAGCTTGAAAAAAGGAATAGCAGTTTCTTGTGACACATTGTGGTATCAAATTGCATATGACGAGTGGGTTCGAGATGGCGGTTTAAGGCCTAAATCTGATCCAAATGATTATTTCTTCAAAGCCGCTGAAGGGTTTCAAGTCAATAAAAAAACTGAGATTGATATGCCCTCCGAACTTTCTGGGCGCTTAGCCAATCGTCAATGGCGCAATGATTGGTATGCAGAAAATAAAGACTTTTACTGCAATTACAAAGATCGCGCCGCAAAGAATCAACTCACACCATTTCTTATCGAATTAGCTCGTGAAAATTGCTTAGATGGTGACAAAATCCGAGCAGGAGATGCGGTCAACTTTTCTATTGGACAAGGTGACACGGTAATTACTCCACTTAAATTGACGCAGATGTATGCCGCCATTGCAAATGGTGGAAAAATTCTTCGTCCAAGTGTTGCTAAAGCAGTTGTTTCAACTGATGGAAAAGTTGTTAAAAAAATTAGTGCCAAGCAACTCGGTACATTGCCTGCAACCCAAACGACGTTAAATTTCTTGCAGGGCGCACTTCGAGAGGTTGTAACGGCCGGAACTGGAACAGGTGCATTTGCAGGATTTCCTATTGCTATCAGTGGCAAGACTGGTACGGCGCAAGTTTTTGGTAGAAACGCAAATGGAACATTAAAGGCAGACACATCATGGTTTGCATCCTATGGACCGACACAAAATCCACGTTACGCAGTTGTGATGATGGTGAGTCAAGGTGGTTTCGGTGCATCTGTCAGTGGTGTTGGAGTTCGCAAAATTTATGAAACCATATTTGGTGTCACAGGATCAAAAGTTGATCCAGCAAAGGCTATATTTCCTGATGGGAAACCACCGATTAAGATTCCAAAGATTTCGCCATCTACGAAAGTGAAGGAGTAGTAATGAGCTCACTTTCAACTCGTAGTATTTACAGACGAAGATCTCGTGGTTCGGTTGTGGCAGGATTTGATCCAATACTTACTGCAGCGGTGGCAGCACTTTTAGTCATCGGAACGCTATTGGTATATGCCGCAACGCGCGATTGGTATGCAGCAAATAATTTAGACCCTGAGTATTACCTCAAGCGCCATGTTCTCAACATTTTAATTGGAGTTTTGCTTGCATGGGGAACAACGATTATTGATTATCGATTATTGCGTGCCTACACACCAATTGTGTGGGGATTAGGTGTGCTGGGATTAATCATCGTATTAATTCCCGGTCTTGGCGCCGAAGTAAATGGCGCAAAAGCGTGGATTGCTCTGCCAGGTGGATTTCAAATACAACCTGCAGAATTAGTAAAAATTTCAATAATTGTTGGAATGTCCATGATTCTCTCCGAGCGTTCTCATGACAGTGACCTGCCCACTACGCGAGATGTTTTGCAAGCACTTGTTGTCGCTGGCCTTCCAGTACTTTTGATTTTATTTCAACCTGATATGGGAACTGTATTCATCATCAGCGCATCAGTTGTAACGATAATTGCAATTTCTGGTGCGCCATCTCGTTGGGTGGTTGCACTACTTCTAATTGCTGTGCTGGGCGCATTCGGGGCCACTAAAGCTGGAGTAATCAATTCATATCAGGTTAAGCGCCTGCAATCATTTGTAAATCCAACAGCTGATACCCAGGGAAGTGGTTACCAGCTACGTCAGGCGCGAATCACTGTTGGCTCCGGAGGATTATTAGGAACAGGGTTATTTAATGGACCTCAAACAAATGGCCGCTTTGTTCCTGAACAGCAGACAGACTTTATTTTCACGGTAGCCGGTGAAGAACTTGGTTTTCTAGGTAGCGCCGGAATTGTGCTTTTGTACTTGGTTATTTTGATGCGAGCTTTTGCGATTGCTCGAAGAACAAGTGATCCGTATGGACGACTTGTTGCAACCGGAGTCACAGCGTGGTTTGCATTTCAAATATTTGAAAATATTGGCATGACACTTGGATTAATGCCTATGACTGGTGTTCCCTTGCCATTTCTTTCATACGGTGGATCAAGCATGTTTGCAACGCTGATTGGCTTTGGTTTATTGCAAAATGTGCATGCGCGTCATCGCGGATAGACATCTAATCACGCTCAATTTGCGCCCTACTTGGGATTAAACCCAACATCTGCCATACTTACACCACAGTTCAGCGCGGCTCGCGAGCACTTCGCGATAAACGCCTAGCGCGAACTCACAGAAGATTTGCTTGACGAGTTAGTTCTTTTCGAAGTTCGAAACACTTCAAGCCAGAGCGCGTTTTATTAAACGCATAGAGGATTTGGTGCCATGGCTATTGAGCCAAAATCGCCGCGCAAACGTGCGGCTAAGAAATCTAGTTCCAAGAAATCTGATGCAGTCGAAAGCACTGACGCACCAGAGACCAAGAGTGCAACGAAGAAAAAGTCTGCATCCATTCCAGTTCCGATGTTTCAAGCCGCGCCCGTTGCAGAAAAAGCTGCACGCCCGGTAAAGAAAGCCGCTCCTGAACCCGTCGCAGAAGAATCAGGTGATGATGATTCACGCGCAGGCAGAAATCGCCGTCGCCGTCGCGGTGGCCGTGGTCGCAGAAAAGGTGGCGCTGATTCGACTGAAACGCAGAATGAGAATTTAACAACGCAAGAAGATGAAGATTCTGAAGAATCAACGACGCATCGTCGCCGACGTCGCCGTCGCGCTGCAGGAGATGGTGTTGTTGCAGGTGAAACCGTTGAAGAAGATGGCGTAAAAACTGTCGTTAAGGTGCGAGAAGTTCGTGAGCGCACTCCACGAGTAGATGCTCGTCGAGGTCGTCGTGATCGCGCTGAACGTCCAGAGCGCCGTGAGTATCGCGAACCGTATCGTCGTCGCGGCACAATCATCACAGATTCAGAGTTTTTAGCTCGTCGCGAAAATGTTGATCGTGAGATGGTTGTTCGCCAGATCGATGACCGTATTCAAATTGCTGTAATCGAAGACAAAGTTATGGTCGAGCATTATGTAAACAGAAATAGCAATGTTTCATACGTTGGAAACGTCTATCTCGGACGCGTGCAAAACGTGTTGCCGTCAATGGAAGCTGCCTTCGTAGATATTGGCAAGGGCCGAAATGCTGTGTTGTATGCCGGTGAAGTCAATTGGGATGCAGCAGGCATTTCTGAATCTGAACCACGCAAAATTGAAATGGTTTTAAAAACTGGGCAACCAGTACTTGTTCAAGTAACCAAAGATCCAATCGGACAAAAGGGTGCTCGACTTACTAGCCAAATTTCTCTTCCTGGTCGCTACGTTGTTTATGTTCCTGGCGGAGGAATGAGCGGAATTAGTCGCAGCCTTCCAGAACAAGAGCGCACACGTTTGAAAGCTATTCTTAAAGATTTAATTCCTGAAGGTGCAGGCGTCATTGTTCGCACAGCAGCAGAAGGTGCGTCAGAGGAAGAAATTACAAATGACGTTGCTCGTCTGAAATCACTCTGGGATGACATCTATGCCAAATCTGAGAATCCAAACTTCCACGCACCGGCTGCTCTTTATTCAGAGCCAGATCTTGCTATTCGAGTTATTCGAGACATCTTCAATGAAGATTTCCGCAAGCTCACAGTTCAGGGATCCCAGGCATATGAAGAGATTAATAATTACCTTGGATTTATCGCACCTGAATTGGTTACTAAGTTAGAAAAATACACAGGAACTGGTGACTTGTTCGCCGAATACCGCGTGGAAGAACAGTTGGCTAAGGCATTTGATCGCAAGGTGTATCTGCCTTCAGGTGGATCCCTCGTTATCGATCGAACTGAAGCGATGATTGTTATTGACGTGAACACCGGTAAATTCATCGGTAAGGGCGGAAACCTAGAAGAAACTGTTACGAAAAATAACTTAGAAGCAGCTGAAGAAATTGCTCGCCAGCTTCGTCTTCGTGACTTAGGTGGAATTGTTGTTATTGACTTCATCGACATGATTCTTGAATCAAACCGTGAAGCAGTCTTGCGTAGATTAGTTGAATGCTTAGGTCGCGATAGAACCAAGCATCAGGTCGCAGAAGTTACATCACTCGGTCTGGTCCAGATGACTCGCAAGCGTGTTGGTCAAGGACTTATTGAAGCGTTTTCAACAACATGTGATTCTTGCTCTGGTCGAGGAATTCATATTCACACAGAACCTGTGAAGATGAAGGCTCCGATGCCACAAGTAAATTCACAATCTGCAATTCATGAAGATGTTGAAGAAGAAGGTGCAACAGGACATGAATTTATAGAAGTTCAAAATGATGATTCATCCGATGTGCCAGAAGTGAAGAAGGGCTTAAAAGTGGGCGGCCGTAAACGCCGTCGCGCTGTGAGTTCTGGAGTAATCACTCCCGGCTCAGCAGAATGAGCATAAATCCCGACTCAGTTTGACCCATGGGCACGGTTCTCCGTACCCTTAGCGCCTGCCGGAATTACACATTGTGTGAATCGGGCCTTACGAAGTGGAGTAGTTACGTGTACGCAATCGTGAAAGCTGGCGGACGCCAGGAGAAAGTCACTGTTGGAGAGACCATTGTTATCGATCACATCGATAGCAAGAGTGGTGCATCAGTTTCATTTCCTGCTGTTCTAGTTGTCGATGGCGCAACTGTTACTTCAGATCCAAAGGCACTCTCATCTGTCAAAGTAACTGGAGAAGTTATTGATGACATAAAGGGTCCAAAGATTGATATTTTGCGTTACAAGAACAAGACCGGTTACCGCCGTCGTCAAGGTTTTCGTGCGCAACATACTCGCGTAAAAATTACAGCAATTAGTTTCTAACCGATCGTATATAGGAGTTGAGCAATGGCAAGTAAAAAGGGTGTCTCCTCGACACGAAACGGTCGCGATTCAAATGCGCAGTACCTCGGTATTAAGCGCTTCGGTGGTCAGGTTGTTAACAGCGGCGAAATTCTTGTTCGCCAACGCGGAACAAAGTTTCACCCAGGTGCAAACGTTGGTCGTGGCAAAGATGACACTCTCTTCGCACTAGCTGCAGGGGCAGTTGAATTCGGTCGCGCTCGCGGTCGCAACGTAGTAAATGTGGTTCCAGTAGCGTAATTTTCGGTTCTTACGAAAGAGCGAGCCGCGTTCAAGTGCGGCTCGCTTTTTTATTTCACAAGGAAAAAATGGATAACAGAGAGGTAAGCGCAGATGACAACATTTGTTGATCGCGTGACTCTCTATGCCACAGCAGGAAAAGGTGGCGATGGATGCGTCTCTGTTAAGCGTGAAAAATTCAAACCACTTGGTGGCCCAGATGGTGGCAATGGTGGACGCGGTGGAGATGTAATTTTGGTTGTAGATCCAAACGTCACAACGCTGTTGGATTTTCACCACTCACCACATCGCAAAGCTACATCTGGTCATCAAGGTTACGGTGATCGCAAAGATGGAGTATTTGGTGAAGATTTAATTCTTGGTGTTCCAAATGGCACTGTCATTTTTGACGCTCAAGGTGTACTCCTTGCTGACCTTGTAGGTGTAGGTACAACTTTCGTTGCCGCCCAAGGTGGCCATGGTGGTTTGGGAAATTTAGCTCTTTCATCATCAAAGCGCAGAGCACCTGGCTTTGCTTTACTGGGTGAGCCAGGTGAAGAGCGAACGCTACTTCTCGAACTTAAATCTGTTGCTGACATTGCATTAGTTGGTTTTCCAAGTGCTGGAAAATCATCGCTGATCGCAGCCATTTCTGCTGCACGTCCAAAGATTGCTGATTACCCATTTACAACTCTCGTACCAAATCTTGGCGTTGTCCAAGCCGGTGATACACGTTT
>JBIKPX010000043.1:0-7125 GCA_044357195.1 Candidatus Planktophila sp.
GAATTTCTACGTCACGTAGAACGATGCGTTGCGCTGGTTCACGTATTAGATTGTGGAACTCTAGAAACAGATCGCAACCCAATTATTGATCTAGAAGTTATCGAAAATGAATTAGCAATTTATGGTGGGCTAGAAGATAGAACACGCATTGTTGCATTAAACAAAATTGATTTACCTGATGGAAAAGCGATGTCAGATATGGTTGCACAGACACTTCGCGATAAAGGTTATGACGTTTACCCAGTATCTGCTGCCTCACGCGAAGGACTCACAGAGCTCACCTATGCAATGGCTCGTTTGATTCAAAAGGCTCGACTCGAAGCAAAAACTGAAGAGCGCACACGAATTATTTTGCGCCCAATTCCAGTAGATGATTCAGGATTTAGCGTTAAAGCTAATGCTGATGGTTCCTTTACCGTGCGCGGAAACAAAGTTGTTCGCTGGGTTCGCCAAACTAACTTTAAGAACGCCGAAGCCATTGGATATCTCGCAGATCGCCTTGCACAGTTAGGAGTTGAAAAAGAGTTATATAAGCAAGGCGCAGTAGCAGGAAGTGAAGTTCGCATTGGTTCTGGAGAAAATGAAGTCGTCTTTGACTGGGAGCCAACGATTGAAGCAGGAGCTGAGCAATTGGCTGGACATTTGCATCGACGCGGAGAAGATTCACGCCTTGATTCAACCTGGAAACCAGAGCGCGAAATAAATGTGCTCAGCGATGATGAAATTGCGCGCCAATGGGAATACAACGTGAGTGACCCACATTCGCCTAAACTTGTCGAAGTGGACGAAGAGGGTGAGCAATGAATCGCGATGCAGTAACAAAGGCTAAGCGCGTTGTCTTAAAGATCGGTTCTTCATCCCTTACAGGCGCCGCAGGCTCGGCTCTAGATGATTCATCTGTTGAAAAAATTGTAAGCGTCGTAGCGACTTTAAAATCTCGTGGCGCCGAAGTACTTGTTGTTTCATCAGGTGCAATTGCCGCTGGTTTAGCTCCACTTGGTTTATCAACTCGTCCAAAAGATCTTGCAACGCAACAAGCGGCAGCATCAGTGGGGCAAGGCTTATTAATTGCCAGATACACAGAGCATTTAGCTCGCCATAAAATTACAGCCTCTCAAGTTCTTCTTACAACCGAAGATATTGTTAGACGTTCGCATTATCAGAATGCTCAAAGAACTCTGACAAAATTGATTTCACTAGGTGTTGTTCCAATCATCAATGAAAACGACTCAGTCGGTACGCAAGAAATTCGCTTTGGCGATAATGATCGACTTGCAGCACTTGTTGCACTTCTCGTAAACGCTGATCTTCTCGTATTGGTTTCAGATATCGATGCGCTCTATGACGCGCCACCAACACAAGCTGGAGCAAAAGCAATCCACGAAGTTATGAAGATTTCCGATATTGATTCATTAACTTTGGGTGGCGCAGGATCTGCCGGCGTTGGCAGTGGCGGAATGGTGACCAAAGTTGAAGCCGCTCGAATTTCAACTAGCGCCGGCATAGCAATGCTTCTGACATCTCTGAAGGAGTCTGGCGAAACTCTTTCGGGAAGTTCACTTGGAACGCTATTTCATGCCCAAGCAAATAAATCTAATTCACGCATGTTGTGGTTGGCTCATGCATCAACACCACAAGGTCGGCTGATTCTCGATGCTGGAGCTGTCACCGCAATTTTAGAACGCGGAGTTTCATTACTGCCTGCCGGAGTTACTGCGGTACACGGTGAGTTTATTTCTGGCGACGCGGTTGAATTGGCCAGTGCAGATGGCAAGGTTATTGCGCGAGGACTAGTTGCATTCGATAGCGAAGAAATACCTGCAATGTTAGGTCGATCAACAAAGGAACTTGCTCAAAGCCTTGGACCAGAATATGAACGCGAGCTTGTGCATCGCGATGATTTAGTTCTGCTCTGAAATTTCCTTTAATACTGCAGCAGTTAACTCTTCGAAGTTTCCGTTATCAGTTGGTTCGTCACTGAGTTTAACAATGACAACTTGATAATTTGGATCCGTATAAACGTACTGCCCATGCAAGCCGAGCAACATTGTCGTGCCTGAGAATGGATGCCAGACCTGTGCGCTATATCCCCAGTTGTGGTCCAGAGTTGTCACAGGATTAGTAAGTCTTTTCATCCACATTGGTGAAATTATCTCTTTGTTATTTATCTTCACACCCGCTGGATTAAGGAGCATCTGACCAACGCGGGCGTAATCTCTTGCTGCAGCATTGAAACAGCAGAAGGTTTTTTCTAATCCACCAACGCGGTCGACATTCCAATACGCGTCATATTCGGCACCAATAGGTTTCCAGACATTTTCTGAGAAATAATCTGCAACCTTCATGCCTGTGAGTTTTTGAACAACTAATCCCAATAGTTGTGTATCAACACTTCGATATTCTGGGTGCGTTCCCGGTTCTTGTGCCATTTTACGATTGTTTTTTAAGAACCAATTTAAATCCGTTGACGCATACATCTGCGCAATCGCTACACCCCAGCCCGTTGGGCCTGTTGGATAGTTATCGCTAACACCAATTCCACTTTGCATATCTAGCAGATGTTGAATTGTTACAGCATCAAAACTCGTTCCATTTTTAAACTCTGGCAAAATACTGACAAAAGTATCACTCTCTTTTAACTTACCTTGCGCGATGAGCTGTCCGACCATAATTGAAGTCATCGTCTTTGCCGCAGAATAAGACGGAAGCCGAGATTCTTTAGATTTTCCATTGAGATATTTCTCGTAGGTTATTTCACCATTTCTAATAATTAGAAAAGCATTGGTCTTTGTCTTTGAAAGGAATTCATCAAATGAAATCTTTTCTCCATCCCAGGTGACAACAGTGGGAGTTTCTGAGTTTGAAACACTCCAAGCCATAGATGGGTTCGCATTTGATTTGATCCAATGGCCCGGCATTAAGTCAGGAGTCTTTGAAGCAGGAGCTAAGCCCAGTTTGATAGCTGCTATCGGCTCTGGATATCTAATGGCTTTGGTTAAGCCAAAGAGCGCAAGATAGAAAACTAATAGACCGATGACAATGTTTCGCATAACTCGAATTAATTTGAACACGGGCTAAGGGTAACTCCCATTAGGCTTAGCACTATGGACGCCACAGCAATAGTTACTGAGTTAGCACTTAAAGCACGTGCTGCTTCGCGTTCGCTATCGACTGCAACAGGAGAGCAGCGATCAAAGGCGCTAATGGGAATTGCAGATCAAATCGATAGTTCTTCAGATTTCATTCTGGCAGCCAATGCCCAAGATATGGCGCGAGCACAATCAGAGAAGATGCATCCACAAACTCAGGATCGACTATTGCTAACAGTTGAGCGAATTAAGGGGATTTCATCTGGAGTGCGCCAAGTTGCTGCACTGGAAAATCCACTAGGGAAAATCCTTCGCGAGAAAGATTTACCAAATGGTTTACACCTCGAACAACGCACTGTTCCATTTGGTGTTGTCGGAATGGTTTATGAAGCACGTCCTAACGTAAGTGTGGACGCTGCAGTAATTCTTCTCGCTTCGGGCAATGCTGCTCTCTTACGTGGCTCATCTTCTGCAGCAGCTAGCAACGCTGCGCTTTTAAAAGTGATGCGTGATGCACTCGCAAAGACTTCTATTTCTCCTGAAGTAATTCAATTAGTACCCTCAGATGATCGCGCAACCGTTAAAGCGTTGCTGCATGCGCGAGGTCTTGTTGATTTAGTTATTCCTCGGGGAAGTGCAGCGTTAATCAGAATGGTTGTCGATGAGGCAACCGTTCCAACGATTGAAACTGGTGCGGGCGTCTGCCATGTCTATGTTGATGAATTTGCTGATCTTTCCATTGCGCTACCAATTCTGATTAATTCAAAGACTCACAGACCAAGTGTGTGTAATGCTGCCGAAACTCTGTTAGTCCATAGCAAAGTTGCAGAAGAGTTTATGCCTGTGGCGCTAAATGCCCTTAAAGAGGCAGGTGTGATTATTCATTGTGATGAAAAGACATTGGCAATGGCAAAGAAAAATAACGTTGAAGCAACTCTGGCCACCGATGAAAATTGGTGCACCGAATACGGTGTCCTTGAAATGAATGTCGGAATTGTTTCTAGCGTTGATGAAGCAATCGATCACATCGCTAAATTTGGAACCAAACACACTGAAGCCATCGTGACTGAGGCGCGCGAAGTTTCGGACAGATTTATTGCGCACTCAGATTGTGCGGCTGTAATGGTAAATACATCTACGCGATTCACAGATGGTGAGCAGATGGGCTTCGGCGCAGAAATTGGAATCTCAAATCAGAAATTGCACGCCCGTGGCCCAATGGGCTTGGAAGCAATGACCACAACTACCTGGGTCGTAACCGGCACTGGGCAAATTCGCAGTTAAGCCTGCCTCTAATTAGACTGCACACATGAGTTCACTTTCCCGTGATGACGTAGCCAACTTAGCTCGCTTGGCTCGAATCGAGATGACAGATGAAGAACTCGAAAATCTGACAACAGAGTTTGGTGTAATTCTTAACGCTGTTGCGCGCGTGCAAGAAGTTGCCACAACAGATGTGGCTGCAACATCTCATCCACTCCCGCTTAAAAACATATTTAGAAGTGATGTAGTAATTCCAAGCCTGACCCCGGAAGAAGCACTTTCTGGAGCGCCTGCAAGTGAAGAACAACGTTTCCGTGTTCCGCAAATTCTTGGTGAAGAAGCATGATCAAGAATTCAGCGGCAGAGATGTCTGCGGCGCTTTCAAGTGGAGCCACAACTTCTGTTGCCCTCACTCAAGCTCACCTCGATCGAATTTCAGAAGTAGATGGCAAAGTTCATGCCTTTTTATACGTTGATACACAGGGCGCACTTGAACAAGCGAAAAAAATTGATGATGCACGTGCACGTGGTGAAAAGTTAGGCCCACTTGCAGGAGTTCCACTTGCGCTCAAAGATGTTCTTGTTCAAAAAGATGTTCCAACCACTTGTGGTTCTAAAATTCTCGAAGGTTGGCGCCCGCCTTATGACTCAACGGTTGTAGCTAATTTAAAAAACGCTGGTGTTGTCATTCTTGGTAAAACCAATATGGATGAATTCGCAATGGGTTCATCAACTGAAAATTCTGCATACGGACCAACTCATAATCCTTGGGATCTCACTCGTATCCCAGGCGGTTCAGGTGGAGGATCTTCTGCAGCCCTTGCAGCATTTGAAGCACCTCTTGCAATCGGAACAGATACAGGTGGTTCGATTCGCCAACCAGCGGCAGTAACAGGAACAGTTGGTGTTAAACCAACATACGGTGGAGTTTCTCGTTACGGACTCGTTGCATTTTCATCTTCCCTTGATCAAGCAGGTCCATGTGCGCGAACAGTTTTAGATACTGCGCTATTGCATGAAGTAATTGCCGGTCATGATCCAAGAGATTCAACGAGTATTAATGCACCAGTTCCACAAGTAGTTGCCGCAGCAAAGAGCGGTGACGTTAAGGCAATGAAGATTGGTGTTGTTAAAGAACTCAATGGTGATGGCTATCAAGCTGGAGTTCGCCAACGCTTTGAAGAATCACTTGAATTGCTAGCAAAGGCTGGTGCGGAAATTGTTGAAGTATCTGCACCAAACTTTGAATACGCATTAGCTGCCTATTACTTAATTGCACCTTCAGAGTGCTCATCTAACTTGGCACGCTTTGATGCCATGCGCTATGGATTACGTGTGGGCGACACAGATGGAGCATCGGCTGAATCAGTTATGAATATGACTCGCGAAGTTGGTTTTGGTCGTGAAGTTAAGCGCCGTATTTTGCTTGGAACATATGCGCTTTCTTCAGGTTATTACGATGCTTATTACGGAAGCGCTCAGAAAGTCAGAACGCTTATTACTCAAGATTTCAATAAAGCTTTTGAAAAGTGTGATGTGATGGTTTCGCCAACATGTCCAACAACTGCATTTAAAATCGGTGAAAAAGCTGATGATCCACTTGCGATGTATCTCAATGACATTGCAACTATTCCTGTGAACATGGCTGGTATCGGTGGAATGAGTTTGCCAAGTGGTGTTGCACCAGAAGATGGCTTGCCCGTTGGATTTCAAATCATGTCACCGGTAATGCAGGACCAACGTATGTATTCAGTTGGCGCAGCCCTTGAAGCAGCACTGCTGAGTAAATGGGGAGCACCATTGCTCTCACAGGCTCCTGAATTAGGAGGCGCCGCATGAGTGCACTGACATATGAGGATGTAATCTCAAAATACGAACCAGTCTTAGGACTAGAAGTTCACGTTGAATTAAATACGCACTCCAAAATGTTTTGTGGCTGCAGCACAATTTTTGGTGCAGAACCAAATACACAGACATGTCCAGTTTGTTTGGCTCTTCCGGGTGCACTTCCAGTTGTTAATGAGAAGGCGATCGAATCCACAATTTTGATCGGCTTAGCCTTAAATTGTTCTATTGCTCCATTTAGTCGATTTGCTCGTAAGAATTACTTCTATCCAGATATGCCTAAGAATTTTCAGATTTCACAGTACGACGAACCTATTTGCGTCAATGGGTATGTCGATGTTGAAATTGAAACCGATGAGGGTCCCCAGAGTTTTAGGATTGAAATCGAACGTGTGCACATGGAAGAAGACACAGGAAAATCACTTCACGTTGGTGGCTCAACTGGTCGAATTCATGGCGCCGATTACTCACTCCTTGATTACAACCGAGCCGGTATTCCACTGGTGGAAATTGTTACCAAAATAGTTCCTGGAACTGGAAAATACGCGCCGGAAGTGGCAAAGGCATACGTTGCAGAACTGCGAGATATCCTGCGAGCACTTGGTGTTAGTGACGTAAAGATGGAACAGGGATCGCTTCGATGTGACGCTAACGTCTCACTTAGATTAATTGGTTCTGAAGTTTTAGGTACACGAAGTGAAACAAAAAACGTGAACTCACTACGTTCAGTAGAACGTGCTATTCGTGGAGAAATGATTCGCCATGCAGAACGACTTAACAATGGTGAAAAAGTTGTGCAAGAGACACGTCACTTCCAAGAAGATACGGGACTGACACGTTCAGGTCGTTCTAAGGAACAAGCTGAGGATTATCGCTATTTCCCAGAACCAGATTTAGTACCAGTAGCACCAGATGCGCAGTGGATTGA
>JBIKPX010000053.1:0-6129 GCA_044357195.1 Candidatus Planktophila sp.
CTTAAGTGCCTCACGAACTGGTGTACGACTGACACCTAGTTCTGCAGCTAATTTATTTTCTGAAATTTGCGAATTAGTTGGGATGCGAAAGGATGTAATGGCAGCAATAAGCCACTCGTATGCATCATCACCAAGAGAATCCGAAGACTTAGAATCCAACTTTGGTGCGACTTTTTTTACTGCCATTACTTTTCTCCTCTGTTTTTAAAATCGATTAATCAGACTCGATTAATAAATTCTCTGTTTTTTACGTTAACTGGAACTTTCATTAATTCAAGAACGCCCTTTGAGACGTGAGAGCTAAAGCGATGGAATGCTTCTTCGCCCTTTGCTTTTGTTGCACGCATTGGGTTTCCGATGATTCCGTTATCAACAAACTCGTGGTGATCCATAGGGAATTGGAAGTACTGATATCCCTCAAACTCCACATCTGGCATACCGTCATCTTTAGAAAATGATTTAGGCAGGAATGCTGGCGTATGTGCGCGTGTGTCTACTGCGCGTTCCATTCGGACCAACCCATCGTTCCACGCCATATCTTGTGATGTTTCGAGTTCGCTGGAGTGCCATCCTGGAGTTTCTTCAGGTGGATTTTCCATTAGCCCAGCAAGTACGCCTGTGTAACGCTCCATATATGGCTTTACGAAACCAATAAGAGCATTTGTTTCATAACGCAATTTACGAAGAACTGGATCTACAACTTTGATATTTGAACCATGACCATTGACGAAAATGATTCGATTAAATCCATGGTGAATTAATGAACGAGCGACGTCATACATCAAGTTATTTAGGGTCTCTGCGCGAACCGTGATAGTTCCACGACCTTGTCCTGGTCCATACATGTGTTGTGGTGAATAACCAGTCCAAATTGGTGGTGTGTGCAAAATACCGATTTGCTCAGATACACGAGCAGAAACTTCTACCGCTGTGATTGTGTCTGTGTACAACGGCAAGTGTGGACCATGTTGTTCTGTACTAGCCATTGGAACTAGCACGACATCTTTTTCTGCCAAGTACTCATTAATATCTACATAAGAGAGATCAGCAATGTTCCATGAACGAAACTTATTGCGAAAAGCATCATCCCCCGTTGTGATGTGTGGAACCTTTCTTGGGGGCGTTATGTAACTGGTCATCTCTTCTCCTTTGGCTTATTTTTCTCGTACGCTTAGTAGTGCTAGAAAACGTTGTGCAACTGCAATACCGAACTCATCAGAGTTAGCATGCAAAGGTAATTTCTCAACTGGAATATCTGAGTTGAGGTTCTTCATGAGTTCTGCTTCAAATGTCGCGTCTGCATCTCTATCCCAGAAGACGCCGCCAGGGACATTTGGAATTGAATAACCTTCGCCAGGAATAACAATTTCAATTGGACCTTTAGCTGTATTGGCGCATTCGGCAAAGTAAGCACCGATTTTGCCCATCTCTTCTTTTGTACAACGTGCAAGTGCGAACTCTGGATTGTGATCATAAATAGGACGGCTCTTAAACTCATTTGTAATAGATGTTGTGTGATGCACGGAAAAGTCAACACATGCAGGTACAAGAATTTGTGGAATGCCAAGTGGGCCAACGCGCTTCATTCGACGTGGTCCCCCGTAGTGAATTCCGCCAACGAGTGTTCCAACGATTTCTGATGGAGTGAAATCGATAACGCCTACAAATTGACCAGCTTCTGCGAGCTCTTCCATTGCAGGTCCACCCACACCATTTGCATGGAATGTGACAACTTCAAATCCTGATTTTTCTAACTCTTTTTGTAGAGCCATCACAGCTGTCGTTGTGTTACCCAACATCGTGACTGCGACGTATTTACTTCCAGAAGGTGGCACTGTTAATTCGTGCCCGTGACTTACCAGTCCAGCCATCGCTGCAACTGCGTTGTCATAAATTGTTTTTGAAATATGGTTTAAACCTAAAATATCGATCACTGTATGCATCACCAACATGTCACTAGTTCCAACGAGTGGACCAAATTCGTGTCGACCTGATGCAATGGGTGATAAAACTAATTTTGGAACACCGATGGGCAAACTCATCAATGCGCCTGCTCCCATAACGGAGCCCTCAGCGCCACCGATACCGATGGCGCCGAGGACCTGTCCCTTGGAGTGAAGTTCCTTTACTTTCTTGATTACAAAAGTTCTCATTTGTTCCACTGCGCGCCCGCGAGTTCCAGAATTCTGTAACTCGTGCAGAGTGATTCCACCAAAGATTGCTAAATCCTCGTGAGAAATATCAGGTGTAATTCCGAGTGGTTCACCCAGAATTCCTGTATCAATCACAGTCGTCTTAATTCCAAGACGGTTTAAGCCATCTCGAATATAAGCCGCTTCAGGACCCTTAGTATCTAAAGTGGCGATGATGAGAACTGATTTGCTCACGATTATTAAATCAAAGGAAGCAAATGCTTAGCGTTCTCTTCAACCAGCCAGTCATAGAACGATTCTGTGAGAATGTTCGAACCGTGGTCGATGATGAACTTAAGTTGTTCTGGACTGATATCCACGTTATCGAAGTTTGTTTCCAAAGCATTCTTATAGTGGTTAGCAGGAGTGCGATCGATTGGAGCAACGAACTCTGCTGTGAGTGCGCCGTCATAACCGATGCTCTTGAGTGTAGAAATTACTTTCTTCCAGTCATAGTCACCGTGACCTGCAGGCATACGATTGTTATCAGCGACGTGGAAGTCGGTCAGGCGACCCTTTGTGCTGCGAATTGCTTCGTATAGATCTGCTTCTTCGATGTTGATGTGGAATGCATCAAGACACACACCACAATTTGGACCAGTTGCCTCAGCCAGAGCCATTGCTTGCTCAGCTCGGTTGATGAAGTACGTTTCAAAGCGATTAAGTGGCTCAATTGCTAAACGAACTCCAGCTTTTTCTGAGTGCTCATAAATTTCTTTCATGGACTCAACGGCCCACTTCCACTCTTCGTCGGCAGTCGCATCGGCAACAATTTTTCCAACTGTTGCAGGCACGATTGTCATTTCATATCCATCGAGTTCTTTAACCATAGTGATGCAGTCTTTTGTGTACTGCACTGATTTGGCGCGCTGTCCAGAATCTGCTGCAACGAGATTTCGCTCGCCAAGCATGAGAGTTACAGAACCCCAGCACTTAAGACCATGGTCATCAAGTAATTTCTTGGTGTCCTTACTTCCATTCTGTCCGAATTGCTCTGGTTCACCGCTGATCTCGATGCTCTTATAGCCATACTTGGCTAGACGCGCGATTGTCACCTTAATAGGTTCTGCGCGCATCCAGTTATGCATTGATAGATGCATGATTCTCCTTTCAAAAAGAATCAGAGGGTTACTAGTAACGCCCGTTCTTCGGAGGACCGAATCCAAGTTTTCCTGGATTCAGGATTCCATCCGGATCCCACGCGTCTTTTACTCCAAGGAGTAAATCAAATGCGGCGCCATGCTGTACTCGCATGAAGCGCCCGAGCTTTAACCCGACACCGTGGTGTTCATTAAGTGAACCCCCGTTATCGAGGCTGGCCTTAATCGCAGCATCCCAAACTCGGTCGTGAAGAGCAATAGCCTCTTGTGGATCTTCTGGTCCATTATCAATATAAAAACGGTCGTAAATCATTCCGCCCCATGGGAACCAGTGTGAAAAGTGTGCGGTGTAGCGGGCTTTGTATTCGGAAAAACCTTCTTCAATAACTTTTTTCTTCGCCCAGTAAATTTTTTCTAAATCTTCGAAGCGGGCACATGTATCAGTGGTGCCAAAGATCTGGGGTGGCGCTGGAATATTGCCATGCTTAAATGGTTCGTACTTACCGTCCCACCACATCTTGCCAATTTCTGGACCGTAGGATTTTCCACCAACTGCCTCACAGAGTTTTGCAATCTCAGAACTCTCTAATGCAGTGAGCGCTTTTTTACCATCGCACATGATGATAAGTAATACACCCTTCACGCCCAAGTTAAGCCATGATGAAAGTTTGGCACTATCTGCTTCATCGTATAAACGGATAACGGCTGGACGCCAACGATCAGTCATGATGCGACGTGCGGCTTCGATTCCCTCTGAAATATTTTTAAATCCGTAGGACAAAAACTCCATTGATTCTGGAATTTTCTCAATCCGCATTGACGCCTTGGTAATGATTCCAAGAGTTCCTTCAGAACCAACAATTGCTTGCATGATGCCAGGGCCAGATGCATGGTTTGGAACTTTCATGGTTTCAATAAGTTTTCCAGGTGGGACGGCTGCTTCTAGTTGCAAGACTAGATCTTCAGCTTTGCCGTACTTAGTTGAAACAACACCAGAACCACGTGCTGCTAAATAACCACCGAGTGTTGCACCGAAGTGAAATGAACCTGGATAGTGCGGCATTGTTAAACCTTTTGCATTAAGAATTTTCTCAAGCTCTGGTCCCTCAATTCCTGCTTCAGCAGTGACAATCATTGAGACTTCATCAATATGCAAAACTTTGTTGAGTCGGCGAAGGTCCATTGCGATACCCCCGTAGATCGCAAATGTTCCTCCTTGTGTACCTGAACCGCCACCACGTGGCACAACTGGAATTTTGTATTCGCATGCAATGCGCAAAACTTCTGCAACTTCTTCTGCAGTGCCTGGACGAACATAAATATCTGCAGTTGGCACAGGCAGCGACTTGTAATTGAGTAATTGCGAAATCCAAGACCAATCAGCAGATTGTTCGTGTAGCAAAGTTGCATCTGTATTTACATTCGCTGGCCCAACAACTGATGCAATCTCACGTTGAACCTGCGCAATTAAATACTGCTCACGAATACTGTTCTGGTCTATCTCCCGCTTTTGGTACACCCGACTCCCCCTCGTTTCCTCAACTACCCTGACTTCGTATTCCAGCTTGTATACAAGCAAGGATATTAAGTGCCCTCGCAACCCCCGTCAAGGGTGTGGGCCAGAGTATTTTCAGCTGTGCTTAGGCGAAGATTTTGCCTGGATTTAAGATGCCCTTGGGATCTAAGGCCTCTTTAATCGAAAGCATGACCGCCATTGAGCCTGGGCCCGCCTCTTTTTCAAGGGATGAAATCTTGCCCGCACCAATTCCGTGCTCACCCGTACATGTTCCGCCCATATCAATAATCGCATCAGTCATGTGATGAGTCAGCTCTCGAACTGCAGGTAACTCTTCAGGCTTATTGGGATCGGTAATGATGAAGGCGTGAAAATTTCCATCTGCAACGTGACCGAGAATAGAAAATGGGAATGGTGATTGGCTCAGTATTTTTTCAGTAAGTGCAACTGCTTCAGCCAGTTTAGATAATGGCACTGCAGCATCTGTACTTATTGCGCGCTTACCAGGGTGTGCTGAAATTCCAGCCCAATACGCATTGTGACGTGCTTGCCACAATTTACGACGGGCACCTTCTTCAGACGTCCATTCAAAATTTGTTCCGCCAAACTCTGCAGCAATTTCTTGAACAACGTGTGCATCCTCTTCAACACTGCGTGGGCTTCCATGAAATTCAAAGAGCAACGTTGGAGCTTCTTCTAAAGTAAGACCGTCATGAGCGTTAACATTTTTAATACATTGTGCATCTAAAAATTCGCAGCGCGCGATTGCAACTCCTGAACGAACTACGGCAATTGCTGCTTGCACTCCGTCTGCCAAAGTTGGAAAGCGTGAGACTGCTGCAGCCATTTTTTCAGGAATGCCAAAGACTCGAAGAGTAATTTCTGTAACAACGGCAAGTGTTCCTTCAGAGCCAACAAGTAAGCGTGTAAGGTCATAGCCTGCGGATAATTTACGAGTTTCACGTCCCGTCTGAATAATTGTTCCATCTGCCAGCACCGCAGTTAGTTTAAGAACATTCTCCCGCATTGATCCATAGCGCACAGTTGTAGTACCGGCAGCACCTGTTGAGGTCATTCCGCCGATAGTTGCATCTGCACCTGGGTCAACAGAGAAAAACAAACCATCTGATGAAATCTTTTTATTTAGTGCCATCCGCTTTACACCTGCTTGTACACGGACAGTTAAATCATCCGGACGTATCTCAAGGATTTTATCCATTGCGCTTAGATCTAATGAAATACCACCATAAAGTGGCAGGACGTGGCCTTCTAGAGATGTTCCTGCACCAAATGCCACCACTGGAATATCGTGGGTGTTGCA
>JBIKPX010000054.1:0-6049 GCA_044357195.1 Candidatus Planktophila sp.
TTCACCAGCGAAAACAAGTGGTGGAAAAGATTTAAGCTCTTGCACCGCTGACTTTATTGCTGCGCCATCATTTCCACCTGGCCATTGCGGTTGTTGAGCCGCAACTAATCCAGGTGTGAAGAGATTTTCCAGTGACGAGTTCATAGGGATAAGGGTAGAGAACCTTGGGGTATTCGCGCAGGCGAATTAACCGAAGAAAATCTGCGCTTCCTCGTAGAGGGCAAGATCAACGGTCTTCAGTTTTTCTGTCGCAGTTGCTAGCGGTACACGCACAATATTTGTGCCGTGAAGTGCAACCATCTTGCCCCAGTCACCTTCGTGGGCGGCAGTAATTGCGTGTAACCCAAATCGTGTAGCAAGAACTCGATCAAATGCTGTCGGAGTTCCACCACGTTGAATATGACCAAGAACAGATGTGCGCGCTTCTTTGCCAGTCTTGGCTTCGATTTGTCCTGCCAGCCAATCACCAATTCCAGAGAGTTTTACGTGACCGAATGCATCAAGAGTTTGATCTTTGGTAACCATGTCACCTTCTTGTGGGACCGCACCTTCTGCAATAACAATGATTGGCGCAAAGCTGGATTTGTAACGAGATTCAACCCATTCACAGACTTTGTCTACTGAAAAAGGAACTTCTGGAATCAAAATACATGTGGCTCCACCTGCAAGACCAGAGTGCAGTGCAATCCAGCCAGCATGGCGTCCCATAACTTCAACAATGAGCGTGCGGTGATGTGACTCTGCAGTTGTGTGTAAACGATCAATGGCTTCAACTGCAATATTTACTGCGGTATCAAATCCAAATGTGTAATCAGTGTTGTTTAGATCATTATCAATAGTCTTTGGAACACCAATAACTTTTACACCGAGTGCATCAAGTTTTGTTGCAACGCCGAGGGTATCTTCTCCGCCGATTGCGATGAGAGCATCAATATCCATCTTTGCAAGATTTTCTTTAATCTTTTCAACGCCATTTTCAATCTTAAATGGATTTGTTCGAGAGGAACCAAGGATTGTTCCACCGCGCGGAAGAATTCCGCGAGTTGTTTCAAGATTGAGCGGCTTGGTTAGACCTTCAAGAGGTCCCTTCCAGCCATCACGGAAACCAACAAACTCGTGACCATATTCTTTTACACCTTTGCGAACAACGGCACGGATTACTGCGTTAAGTCCAGGGCAATCTCCGCCACCTGTTAAAACACCGATGCGCATCTAGAAAACTCCTAAATAATTTTGTCTTAGATTGGTCAACGTTGACTGGCACAGTCTAGCCTTCACCCATGGCCAACTCGAAATTAGTTGCAGGCGTGGATTCATCTACCCAATCGGTCAAAGTCGTTATTCGCGATGCCAATACCGGCGCACTTATTCGCCAGGGCCGCGCTAGCCACACAGATGGCACCGAAATTAATCCACGCATATGGAAAGAAGCACTGGATTCTGCAATTACAGAAGCTGGCGGTTTAGAAGATGTGGCTGCAATATCTATTGCTGGGCAACAACACGGAATGGTTGCAATAGATAGCAACGCAGATGTAATTCGAGATGCGCTTTTATGGAATGACATGCGTTCGGCGCAAGCGGCAAAAGATCTCAACCACGAATTAGGTGGAGACGCAGAAACTGCTCGCAAAGTTGGCTCTGTCCTGGTTGCATCTTTTACTGCTTCAAAACTTCGCTGGATGGCAGATGCTGAGCCAGAAAACGCTAAAAAAGTTGCAGCCGTGGCACTTCCCCATGATTGGTTATCGTGGCAATTACAAGGCGGAAAAGATTTTGAAAAACTATTTACTGATGCAAGTGATGCATCCGGCACAGGTTATTTTGATCCAACAACGTCGCATTATCGCGATGACATTCTTAAATTAGCGCTGCGCCATGATGGTGATTACATACTTCCACGCATTATTAAGCCAGGTGAATTCGGCGGAACAACTTCTACTGGTGTTCCTATTGCAGGCGGCGCCGGCGATAACGCAGGAGCGGCCCTTGGAATTCAAGCCCAACCAGGAGATGTAATCGTCTCTCTTGGAACAAGTGGCACAGCTTTTGCTGTATCGAAAACTCCAACACATGATGCAAGCGGACAGGTTGCAGGTTTCGCTGATGCATCCGGGCAATTCTTGCCACTTGTCTGCACACTTAACGCTGCTCGCATTCTTGATGCCGCAACTCGAATTCTTGGAATTTCACATGACGAAGTTGGTCAACTTGCACTGACCGCAGAAGCTGGTGCGCACGGTCTTTCACTCTTGCCTTACTTTGAAGGAGAGCGCACACCCAATCGCCCCAATGCCAAGGGTGTCTTTAGTGGAATGAATTTAGCGAATTCAAATCGTGAAAACATTGCACGAGCGATGATTGAAGGAATGCTCTGCGGTCTTGTGGATGCAGTCGATGCTTTAGAAAATCTTGGAGTTGGAGTACAAAGAATTTTGCTAATTGGTGGCGCTGCTAAGAATCCTGGTGTTGCACCAATTGCTAGTGCACTCTTTGGTCGTGAAGTTTTAATTCCACCTGCAGGTGAATACGTTGCAGATGGCGCAGCTAAACAAGCAGCATGGGCACTTCTTGGTGGCAAAACAGCTCCCCATTGGGACTTAGGATCAGTTGCTAGTGTTAATCAAAAAGCAACACCCCACGTTGTGAATCAATATCGCGTGCTTCGCGATCAAACCGAGAATTGGTGATTAATTGAGTCGTCGCTCCCTTTCCTTATTTCTATTTGTTGGCTTGCTATGGGGAATCCCATACATGTTCATGAAAATAGCCGTTGATACCTTCACACCATCTGTCATTGTTTTTGGTCGCGTCATTATTGGCGCAGCCTTATTGATTCCAATTGCACTCAAGCAAGGTGGCGTGCGCGAGATTATCAAAGGCTGGAAATACGTAATCCCATATGCCGCAGCGGAAATGATTGGACCTTGGTATCTGATTTCTTCGGCGGAAAAAAATATTTCATCCGGACTTGCAGGCTTACTCGTGGCAACAGTTCCTATTTGGTCAACAATTTTTGCATCCATCAACGGCGATAAAACTGTCTGGCATAGCACTCGCTTATTTGGCTTAGTCTTCGGATTTGCAGGCCTTGTGGCACTGGTTGGAATTGAGAGCATTACTGGTAATAGCTCTTTAACATCTATCTTCATGGTTTTACTCGCTGCGGTGTTGTATGCCTATGCAGTCAACATGATTACTCAAAGATTACCTGGTGTTTCAGGCATTGCACTTAACGGTGTTGCCATGGCAATCTCCGCGGTTTTCTTTGCACCCTTTGCTTATGTGCAGTGGCCACAAACAGCTATTCCGATGAATGCGATCTGGAGCGTCATTGGGCTAGGAGTTTTGTGCACAGCCCTTGCATTCGTTCTCTTCTTTAAAGTTATGGCAGATATTGGTCCGGCTCGAGCTTCTCTAGTTACCTATATCAACACCGCTTTTGCAGTTCTACTTGGTGTAATCATTTTGTCCGAACCAATTACTCTCGGAATTATGGTCGGACTTCCTATGGTTTTGGTTGGCTCTTATTTTGCAAGCCGCAAACCAACGGTCAACGTTTAGTTTTCGCCAAAACCTAACTTCTCTAACATCTTAGAATCGCGCTGCCACTCTTTAGATACCTTGATGTGTAATCCAAGAAAGACCTTGGCACCTATTGCACGTTCAATATCTGCCCGAGCACGAGTGCCAATGTCTTTTAACCGCGAGCCTTGATGTCCGAGCACAATGGCTCTCTGCGAATCGCGTTCAACGTGGATAGTTGCATGAATATCAAAAAATGGACGGCTGCCCTTTTCTTCGCGCTCTGACATCTCATCGATTGTCACCATGATTGAGTGAGGTAACTCTTGCAGCGCATCGCGTAGGGCTGCTTCGCGAATTAATTCGCAGATGATTTGACCTTGCTCTTGATCACTTTTGATATCAGTTGGATAAAAGGCTGGCCCTGCTGGAAGTGTTTTACTAATTAAATCTGCCAATAAATCTATCTGCTCGTGAATAGCCGCGGATACTGGAATGATTTCATCCCATACAAATCCTTTTGCTAAGTCGCTAATGCCAACTAATCGATTAGCAAGTGACTTCTTGGACATCAGATCCGTCTTGGTAATAACGGCAATTTTCTTAGCCTTTGGATGCTTTGCAATTTCAGCTGCAATATAGACATCTCCTGCGCCAGATTCTTCATCTGCTGGCAAACACATAATGATTGCATCGACTGAATCCATGCTGTGGTCAACAACAGCGTTTAGACGTTGTCCAAGTAATGTCTTTGGTTTGTGCACGCCAGGTGTATCAACTAAGACCGCTTGAAAGTCGGGACCATTGAGGATTCCGCGGATTGCATGACGAGTTGTATTTGGATGATGGGATGTAATTGCAATTTTGCTGCCAACTAAAGCATTAATGAGAGTTGATTTACCTGCGTTTGGGCGGCCAACAATGGCAACGAAGCCCGAACGAAAATCACTCATACTTCTATTCTCTCATTACGAGCGGATTAAACCTAAATACTTAAGAACTCGACTGCATCACCAACTGAAGTAACGATTTCTGCGGCTCTCTCACCGATGAGTCTGTGGCAGCCTTCACTAGTTGGTGAATTAATAGGTCCCGGTATCGCCATCACAGGTCTTAACAACTCAGCAGCATCTCGTGCGGTTCGAAGCGATCCGCTTCTAAAGGCTGCTTCCACAACTAAGGTTGCATTTGAAAGGGCTGCAATTATTCTATTGCGCGTTAGAAAACGAGATGGGATTGCATTAACTCCTGGCATTACTTCACTTACTAATGCACCAGATTCAGATATTTCATGAAAGAGCCTTTGATTTCCAACAGGGTAATTCACATCAATTCCAGTTGCTATAACAGCAATGGTTTCACCTTCTGCAAATAAGGCTCCCCTGTGCGCGGCGGAATCTATTCCGTATGCACCTCCACTTGTAATAACCCATCCACGATCGACAAATCCGGATGCAAACTCTGCTGCATTTCTTAATCCGTAATTAGTTGGATTACGTGTTCCCACTATTCCTAATTGCGGTTTTGATAAGCAAGTGGCATCTCCCTTGACTACTAAACCTATTGGCGGATTTGATAGTGAATTTAGAGAATCTGGCCAGAGCGCATCATCTGGAGTGATAAATATTGCGTGCATGCTGTGGACCTCATGGAGTAATTCATCGGCAGATTTAGAGATCAAACGAGAGATTATTCGGTTAAATTTCTCGCCATCATAAATCCCGTCACGAAGTGAGTTAAGAACTTGAAAAGCGCCGAACTCGGCAATTTCTCTGCTCCAAAATGGAGAGCCGCCTTCTATTGCATCAAATAAACGTATACGTGAGTTAATTTCTTCATTCATAGGAGCAGAGAATAAATACCTAGAACCCCTGCATTGGCATTATTTAATGGATATGTGAATTACGCCTTCTTGTTGATAAGGGCTGCAATATTTGAAAATGAACGTCTATGTTCTATGCACGGACCATGCGCATTAAGGGCTTTGGTATGCGATGCGGTGATATAGCCCTTGTGCTTGGCAAAACCATATTCTGGAAAAGTAGTATCTAACTCACGCATAATTCGATCACGAGTTACCTTGGCAATAATTGAAGCAGCACTAATGCAATGGGCTACTTGATCTCCTTTCCATACAGCCAAATTTGCTATTCCAAGTCCATCGATTGCATACCCATCGGTTAAAACATATGCCGGAGTAATTGATAAACCCTGAACCGCTCTGCGCATTCCATCTAAATTAGCGGCGTGTACTCCCCTGGAATCTACTTCAGCAGGTGCCACGATGATCGTTGAAATTGCTGCAGCCTTTTGAATCAACAGCTCGTATAAATCTTCTCGCTCATTCTCACTCACATCTTTTGAATCGCGCACTGCTGCCAGATCTTGTGCAAATGGATCATGCAAAATAACGGATGCGATAACTAGTGGACCTGCGCATGCACCACGTCCTGCTTCATCAACGCCAGCAAGAGGTGAAATTCCTGCATCGATTAATTGTGACTCGATTGCAGCCATAGGAAAA
>JBIKPX010000055.1:0-5972 GCA_044357195.1 Candidatus Planktophila sp.
AGAATTGATGAATTAACTAAAGAGATTCGAGATCATCAATTTAGATACTACGTTCTAGATGATCCAACGATTACAGATGCTCAATTTGATGTATTACTAGTTGAACTCAAAAAACTAGAAGAGGCCAACCCAGAGCTACGTGAAGCAGATTCACCCACTTTAGGTATTGGTGGTGGATTTTCAACAGGATTTGAACAACGAGATCACATTGAAAAGATGATGAGTCTGGATAATGTTTTTGATGCAGATGAATTAACTAGTTGGTTTGATCGTGTGGAAAAAGAAGCCAAGGCGCCAACTTATTTGTGTGAACTGAAAGTAGATGGCCTTGCAATTAACTTAAAGTATGAAAACGGTGAACTCGCAAGCGCTCTTACTCGCGGCAATGGCGTCACCGGTGAAGATGTAACCCTTAATGTGAAAACTATTAAAGGTTTGCCCCACACGTTAAAGGGCAAGAAAGTACCCGCACTCATTGAAGTACGTGGTGAAGTTTTCTTTCCACTTGCAGCATTTGCCGAACTCAATGACGGATTAGAGGAAGCCGGTAAATCACTCTTTGCTAATCCGCGCAATGCCGCGGCTGGTTCACTTCGACAAAAAGATCCACGCGTTACGGCTTCTCGTCCGCTGAGCATTGTTGTTCACGGAATTGGTGCGCGCACAGGAATTAATTTTGATTCACAGAGCGCCGCCTATGAACTGTTGGCAGCAATTGGTTTGCCGACTAGTGATCGCTTTAAAGTTTGTGGCACGCGCGCTGAAGTGCAGAAATTTATTGATTACTACCAAGAGCATCGCCACGATGTTGAACACGATATAGATGGCGTTGTCATCAAGGTTGACTCCATTGCCGAACAGAGCGCGCTGGGCTTTACATCCCGTGCGCCAAAGTGGGCAATCGCATTTAAGTATCCACCTGAAGAAGTAACAACAAAATTACTAGATATCAAAGTAAGTGTTGGTCGCACAGGCCGAGTAACTCCATTTGCATTTATGGAGCCAGTAAAAGTTGCGGGCTCAACAGTGACTAATGCAACGCTACATAATGCCGAAGAGATCACACGCAAAGGTGTATTAATCGGCGATGTTGTTGTCATTCGTAAAGCTGGCGATGTAATCCCTGAAGTATTGGGACCAGTTATTGCCCAGCGCACAGGCAAAGAGCGCGCATTTGTTATGCCGACTAAGTGCCCAGAGTGCGGATCAGCCCTTCGCGCAATCACAGAAGGCGATGTGGATATTCGTTGTCCAAATACTCAGAGTTGTCCGGCGCAATTGCGTGAACGTATTTATTACATTGGCTCTCGCGCCGCGCTAGATATTGATGTTTTGGGATATGAAGCAGCAGTTGCGCTACTTGAGTCAAAGATCATTACTGATGAATCTGATCTATTTGATCTAACTAAAGAGAAGTTAATGACATCTGATTTCTTTATGAAAAAAGATGGCGAAGCTGGTGCCAATGTTGACAAGCTATTGGCTGCTTTAGATGGCGCAAAGATTCAGCCACTATGGCGAATTCTTGTTGCACTCTCTATTCGCCACGTTGGTCCAACTTCTGCCCAAGCACTTGCAACCAATTTCGGTTCTATGAAAGCGATTGCAAAAGCCAGTGCCCAAGAGTTAGCAAATATCGATGGCGTGGGCGAGACCATTGCGCAATCGATTACAGATTGGTTTGGCGTTGAATGGCATAAATCCATAGTGAGCAAGTGGGAAAAAGCAGGCGTTGTGATGGTGGCACAAGCTGCTGCGCAGTTGCCGCAAACATTGGCAGGACTAACTTTTGTGGTCACAGGTGGATTGCAATCCTTTACGCGCGATTCGATTGCCGAAACCATTGTTGCCCACGGCGGAAAATCCGCATCATCTGTATCAAAGAAAACTGATTACGTATTAGTTGGCAGCGATCCTGGTTCGAAGTTAGCAAAGGCGGCAGAACTAGGCGTGCCTGTCATAGATGAGAGTCGCTTTAAGCAGATCCTTAGCGGTAATATCTAGCCATGATTTCACTTGCATCTGAAGTAGTCCGCGAACTTCCAGCGCCGCCGATTTTCTTTGGTCTTTTTTCATTCGCAGTTTTTGGCCTGTTGCTCTATTTAGTACTACGCCTCGACAGAGACTAATTTGAGACGGATTGGCATTTACGGCGGAACTTTTGATCCGATCCATAACGGTCACCTGCACGTCATCACGCAATTAATTACACGCTCCCTGGTTGATCATTTAATTCTTATTCCAGCCGGATCTCCGTGGCTACGAGAAAGCGCTCCACTTGCACCAGGTTTAAATCGTTTAGCAATGTGTGAATTGGCGCTGTCGGATTTAGCAGATTCAATCGGTGCACACGTTGAAGTAAGTGATTCAGAGATCAATCGCTCAGGTCCTACATACACAATTGATACTGTTCTAGAAATCAAGAAAGCACATCCAGATGATGCACTTGTGCTCATTGTTGGCACAGATGCATATGCACAATTTGAGAAATGGCATCGCCACGAAGAATTGGCTAAGTTAGTGGAGATAATCGTGATTGAGCGCCCCGAATTTCCGGGAGCATCAACTATTGATATCGGTGCCTTAAATGTTTCAGCAACTGCTGTGCGCAGTGGGCAGACAGAGTTAGTACCCGATGCAGTTGCAACATATATAAAGGAGAGCGGCCTATATGCCAGCAAGTAAAAGCGTTACTCATTTAACGCAAGTAGCTGCGCGTGCCGTTGCCGAAAAACTCGGCACAGACATGATCGCACTTGATCTCTCTGATCAGATGGTCCTGAGCGAAGTCTTTCTTATTGCAACAGGTGGCAACGTTCGCCAAGTAGATTCAATTGCAGATTTTGTAGAAGAAAAACTCCGTGAGATTGGTGAAAAACCTGCTCGTCGTGAAGGCACTGAAGAGTGGGTATTACTTGATTACTCAGATTTAGTTGTTCATATTCAAAGCACCACACTTCGTAATTACTACATGCTCGATCGCTTGTGGAATGACTGCCCACGAATTGAATTAGACATCGTCCGTGAAGAGATTGCTAAGTAATGAGTAATCGCGTACTGCTATGGCGACATGGCCAAACAGATTGGAACGTTGCAAACCGTTTTCAAGGTCACTCAGATATTCCACTTAATGAAGTAGGCAAAGCACAAGCAAAGCACGCGGCTCAAGTATTGGCAGGAATGAAGCCAACGCTGATCGTTTCTAGTGATTTAGAGCGTGCTCGCTTCACAGCCCAAGCACTTGCAGATTTAGTAAATCTTGAAGTCAGTTCAACTGAGTTGTTACGCGAAACAAATGGTGGACAGTGGGAAGGCAAAACAGGTGCGCAAAATCGCGCCGATGATTTTGAAAACTTTGTGCGCTGGATCGATGGAGAAGATCATCCTGCTGGCACAACAGGTGAGCGTCGAAGTGAAGTGGCAGCACGTGCGATTAAAGCAATTAACCAAGCACTTGCAGGCAAAGATGACCAACTGTTAGTTGTGACAACACATGGTGGAACTGCGCGCTGCGTGCTTGGAAATTTATTGCAATTACCAATTTCACATTGGGGCGTCATTGGTGGTTTATCAAATGCGTCATGGTCAATCGTTCAAACTAATCCACGTGGTTGGCATTTAGTAGAACACAACGCAGGATCAATTCCTGAACCAGTATTTGGCGAAGAATCTGGAGCGCCTGCAACACCTGACTGGGCGAGGTAAGGTTCGACTACGGGGCTATAGCGCAGCTGGTAGCGCACCTGCATGGCATGCAGGGGGTCAGGGGTTCAAATCCCCTTAGCTCCACATGAGTGATGTTCCATTAATTCCACGACGTTGGAGCGATGTTGATATTTCCGGCATTGAAGGAAAAAAATTCTTTATTACTGGCGGAACAAGTGGTCTTGGTAAAGAAAGTGCTGCCGCATTAATCCGACGTGGTGCTCACGTAACAATTACTGCTCGTAGCGCTGAAAAAGGCGCGGCACTGGTTGCTGAACTCGGTGGTAAAAATATTGATTACACGATCTTAGATCTAACCGATTTAGCATCGGTTAAAGCATGCGCCGCCGGTGTTACAGGAAACATAGATGTTTTGATTCTTAACGCCGGTGTAATGGCAACTCCGTTTTTACTGACGAAAGATAAGTTTGAATTACAGATGGGTACTAACCATCTTGGCCACTTCGCATTGGCCGGTTTGCTGCGCAAACAAGTAACAACTCGAATCGTAAGTGTTGCAAGCCAGGCACATCGTCTTGGCAATTTTGGAAATGGCACAAAAGAAGAAGTTCGCGCCAAGTGTTTAGGCCAAGGCGAATACAAACCGTGGAGTGCATATGGCGCCACAAAACTTGCAAACCTTTTATTTACTCATGAATTACAACGTTTAAGTGTTAAAAATAATTGGGGAATAGATGCGATGGCTGCCCACCCTGGTTGGTCAAATACAAATTTACAAAACGTAAGCCCGCAGATGCGTGAAGCAAATGCAGAGGCGCGTGTGACAAGTGCGATGAATGATTTATTTGCACAGAGTGCATATCGCGGTTGCTTGCCAGTATTGGCAGCTGCTACATATTCACCACTTCTGGGTGGTTCTTATATTGGACCAGATGGATTTATGGAGATGCGCGGATATCCAAAGTTGACCCGGGGATCATCTCTTTCATACGACCAAGAATTAGCAAGTAATTTATGGAGTATCAGCGAGGAATTAACTGGCATCTCTTGGGCATAAAGCCCGATAAACTTGCCCAATGAGCACAGAGGCTAATGATCGCGAACACGCGGCATATGACTTCGCCCATGTTCAAGAAAAATGGTTACCTGTTTGGGATCGCATAGAACCATTTAAATCTGGTCGCCCGGATGACACTCGTCCAAAGAAATATGTATTAGATATGTTTCCGTATCCATCTGGTGATTTACATATGGGTCACGCAGAGGCGTATGCACTAGGCGATGTGATTGCTCGTTACTGGGTTCAAAAAGGTTTTAACGTCATGCACCCAATTGGTTGGGATGCATTTGGTTTGCCTGCAGAAAATGCAGCGATTAAGCGCAATGAAGATCCACGTATTTGGACCTATGAAAACATTGCAACACAAAAAGCATCTATGCGCCGCTTTGCCTGTTCATTTGATTGGGATCGAGTCTTTAATACATGCGATCCTGAGTATTACCGCTGGAACCAATGGTTGTTCTTACAGCTACACAAGCGCGGTCTTGCATATAGAAAAGATTCAGCCGTTAACTGGTGCCCAGGGTGTCAAACGGTTTTGGCTAATGAACAAGTAGTCGCAGGGCTATGTGAGCGTTGCGATACTGCTGTAACAAAGAAAAAACTTAACCAGTGGTATTTCAAGATCACAGATTACGCAGATCGCTTGCTAGATGACATGGCCCAATTAGAAGGTAAGTGGCCAGAAAAAGTTTTGATGATGCAGCGCAACTGGATTGGCCGCTCGATGGGTGCCAACGTGAAGTTTGCAATCGATGGTTTGCCAGAGCCAGTAACAATTTACACAACCCGTCCAGATACTTTATACGGTGCAACATTTTTCGTTGTTGCAGCAGATAGCGAACTCGCAGCCAAATTAGCTGCAGGCACAAAGGTTGAAAAAGAGTTTAAGGATTATTTAGAAAAGATAAAGGCAGCATCTGATATTGATCGCCTTGCAACAGATCGCCCTAAGAGTGGAGTCTTCTTAGAGCGTTATGCAATTAATCCAGTTAACGGTGAGAAGCTGCCAATCTGGGCAAGTGATTATGTTTTGGCTGATTACGGAACTGGTGCAATCATGGCTGTTCCGGCCCACGATCAACGCGACTTAGATTTTGCACGCGCGATGAAACTGCCCGTGCGAGTTGTTGTTGATACAGGTGAAGAAGATCCACATTCCACAGGTATTGCAACAGGTGGCGATGGAGTTCTAGTTAACTCTGAATCCCTTAATGGCTTGAAAAAAGAAGCAGCCAACACAAAA
>JBIKPX010000009.1:0-18288 GCA_044357195.1 Candidatus Planktophila sp.
TAGATATTTATGATCGCGTGCTTTCAGATGTTCAAGGTGCTCGTAAAACTTCCGGTGCCTAATGGCTATTGATCCACGCGCCGTTATTGAAGAATTTCTTGATTCTCACGACCTAGATTTTGATCGTCGTGATGAGAATACATTTCTGGTTACTCTGCCAGGTGAGACCAAACTACAGACACACTGTGCACTGGTAATTGGCGATCACTCTTTAAGCATTAACGCATTTGTTATTCGAAAGCCTGATGAGAACGAAGCAGGTGTGCACCACTGGTGTATGACCAAGAATGCATCGATGTATGGGGTTGCATATGCGATTAATACTCTTGGCGATATTTATCTCGTCGGTCGATTACCACTTAATGCGGTCACAGATCGCGAAATAGATCAATTACTCGGTGCTGTTCTGCAGTACTCAGACTCATCTTTTAATCCATTACTTGAACTCGGTTTTGCAAATGCAATTCGTCGTGAGTGGGCTTGGCGAGTATCTCGTGGTGAATCACTGGCGAATCTAGAGTTTGCCCGTCACTTCATTTAGGATGTGCTTATGACAATCAAACTCATTCTTTTGCGCCACGGTGAATCCGAATGGAATGCAAAGAATTTATTTACAGGATGGGTTGATGTTCACTTATCGGCATCTGGTCAAACAGAAGCAAAGCGCGGCGGTGCATTATTGGCCGAGCGGGGTTTGTTGCCAGATGTAGTTCACACTTCTTTGTTACGTCGTGCGATTCACACATCGCAATTAGCGTTGGATGCTTGTGATCGTCATTGGATTCCAGTTTCGCGTTCATGGCGTTTAAATGAACGTCACTACGGCGCACTGCAAGGAAAAGATAAGAAAGAAACTCTTGCAGCCTATGGCGAAGAACAATTTCAATTGTGGCGTCGCTCATTTGATGTTCCGCCACCACCAATTGAAGATGATTCTGAATTTAGCCAAGCAAAAGATCCACGCTATGCAGACCTCGGAAGCAACCTGCCAAAGACAGAGTGCTTAAAAGATGTTGTCACACGTATGTTGCCGTATTGGCATGAAAATATTGCGCCAGATTTGTTAAGTGGGAAAACAGTCTTGGTTACAGCTCACGGTAATTCACTGCGCGCACTGGTTAAGCATTTAGATGGAATCAGCGATGCCGATATTGCAGGGTTAAATATTCCAACCGGTATTCCGTTGTATTACGAATTAAGTAAAGAATTAAAGCCCATTAAATCTGGCGGTGAGTATTTAGATCCAGCTGCTGCTGCTGAGGCAATTGCCGCGGTTGCAAATCAGGGTAAGAAATAGTTTTAGTCGGTGGCGTATTCGCCGTTGACCAAGAAGTACACACGCTTAGCAATTGAAACTGCGTGGTCTGCGCAACGCTCGTAATAACGTCCAAGCAGAGTGATATCAATTGTCATTTCAATGCTGTGAGGCCACTGTCCGTTTTGCATAGTTGTGAGCAAGTAGCGGTGAAGTTTGTCCATTTCATCGTCATCTTGGTCTAATTCAATTGCACCCACTGAGTCGTGCTGATCGATAACTTTTCCAACTTTTTCGATAATACGTGTTGCAACAACACCCATATCTTTAAATGCTGGGCGTAATTCTTCTGGTACTGCGCAATTTGGATAGCGCATGCGAGCAAGCTTTGCGATGTGGTGTGCAAGATCGCCCATGCGCTCTAGGTCAGCGCTCATACGAAGTGATGTAACGAGTGTGCGAAGGTCGCGAGCAACAGGTTGTTGGCGAGCCATAACGAGGAGTGTCTTGTCATCTAGTTCGTGCTGCATCTCATCGATGCGATCATCATCTGAAATAACTTCTTCAGCCAATTTGAGGTCTGATGTGAGAAGCGCAGTTGTTGCACGCTCCATGGCACGGCTTACTAGTTGAGCCATTTCGACGAGAGTGGCTTCAATAGTGGCCAGATCGTCATGGAAAGCATCGCGCATGGGCTAACGGTATACCGAGTGTCGCATTTTCTTAAAACCCAAAGTTAACGCCTGCTGAACAACGCGCAAAGAATGACCATTTTAGGCGGGCCCCCTAGTCGGCGAGATGAAGGCATTTCAAATCATCTCTACGATAGGGGCGTGCCAATGCTTTGGAAAAAAGATGAGTCATCTGATGCGTTGCGTTCACTTTCTATTCCTGATTATTTAGTTAATGTTTTAGATGTAATTGATGCAGAATATTTACTACTTGCACCAGGTGAGATAATTGTTAAAAGTTCACGCGAAATAGATTCCTTTGGTTTAGTCCGTGATAACAAGTTGAACTCTGAGCAAATTCTTAACCTTGTACGCGCGGCGCGACGTTCTAACAAGTACCAAGAAGCGACACTTGAACTCCCACGAGGTCCAGTTGGAGCAGGAACGCATGACGTATTGGTTCGAGTCTCACTTATCGGAAACGTAGGACTCGCTTTGGTATTAATTTTTGATGATAGCGAATATCGCCGACTCGATGCGGTACGTCGTGATTTCGTTGCCAATATTTCGCACGAACTAAAAACTCCTATTGGTGCGCTATCGCTGCTAAGCGAAGCTGTTATGGGAGCAAGTGATGATCCCGAAGCTGTAACTAAATTTGCTTCTCGAATGCAGATGGAAGCCAAGCGCCTTTCTGATTTAGTGCAAGAAATTATTAATCTTTCCCGGTTGCAAAGCGATGATCCACTAGTTGGAGCAAAGGGAGTCGACACAACAGATTTGGTGAGCCAGGCAATTGATGACTCTCGCTTAGCCGCTGAAGCTCGAAAAATATCTGTGCAATTTACTCCATCATTGCATGTACAAGTTCTGGGAGATCGCTCACAACTTGAGATGGCTGTAAGCAACTTAATTGAAAATGCAATCAATTACAGTCCTGATGGAACACAAGTCAGCATTACCGAAAAGTGTGAAGATAACCTGATTGAAATCGCAGTTACAGATCAAGGCATTGGAATCCCAGAAAAAGACTTAGAACGAATCTTCGAACGTTTCTATCGTGTTGATCCAGCGCGTTCGCGCCAAACGGGTGGCACTGGTCTCGGTTTATCTATTGTTAAACACGTAGTTTCAAATCACGGTGGAGATATTTCAGTATGGAGCTCAGAAGGTGCCGGCAGTACCTTCACAATTCGCCTGCCACAGTTCGTGCCAACAGATACACCCGAAACGGAGAAATCAGTATGACGCGAATTCTTGTTGTTGAAGACGAAGAGTCTTTTTCTGAAGCACTGAGTTATTTATTGGGCAAAGAAGGTTTTGATGTTGCAGTTGCAGGATCAGGACCCGAAGCCATTGTGGAATTTGATAAAAATGGCGCAGATCTTGTGCTTCTCGATCTGATGTTGCCAGGTTTATCCGGAACAGAAGTCTGCAGACAATTGCGCACTCGCAGCAATGTGCCAGTAATCATGCTTACAGCCAAAGATTCTGAAGTAGATAAAGTTGTTGGCCTTGAACTCGGTGCAGATGATTATGTGACAAAGCCATATTCATCTCGCGAACTTGTTGCTCGTATTCGCGCAGTCCTGCGCCGCCAAGGCGATATTTCACTCAACGAAGGCACTACAGGCGTTCTTGCTGCTGGACCTGTGCGCATGGATGTTGAACGCCACTTAGTGAGCATTAATAACGAGAGTGTTTCATTTCCACTTAAAGAGTTTGAATTACTCGAATTTCTTATGCGAAATGCTGGTCGTGTGCTCACTCGTATGCAATTAATTGATCGAGTATGGGGCAGTGATTATGTGGGAGATACAAAGACTTTAGATGTGCACATCAAACGATTGCGCTCGAAGATTGAAGCAGATCCTGCAAATCCAGTAATTATTCAGACCGTGCGCGGTCTTGGTTACAAGATGGAAGCTTAAGCAGTCGGCTCTGTTGGTGGCACTAAGCCGCTTGTGATGTCTGCATAAATTCCTTCAGCACCACGTACTAAAACTTTAAAACTAATTTCACCTGCAACACCAAAAAATAGTGAAAGATCAACATTTGTACCGGGCTTTAGATTTACTCCCTGAAAAACAGCTTTTGTGCTGGCAGTTTCGCCTTCAAAAATAATTGTTCCATTTTGCGCAATTGTGCTGGCACCTGTGAGTTGCGCCTGCACTCCGTTGATTGCAAGACCTAACAAGGCATCATCATTTAAACCGCGATTAACCGCAGTACCAACAACAACGGCAGAACCATCTGGTTGGGCGACTAATACAAAGTTACGAAGAACCATCTTGTTGTTATCGTTCTTAATTTCAGCTTCTTGCCCATCAGTTACTTTTTTAGTTAATCGCGTTGTTGCATTAGAACCAGCACCACAACCTGTTAGTGAGATTGCAAGAGCAGCGATTACTAGTGGTGTAACAAATGTGCGAAGACGCATTTCTTATCTCCAAGTACTTTGAATTATTATGTTTATTAATTTGTCAAGATGTAGTGGCCTTATTCTCTCACGGCAAAAGGGCGTTTTTACCCGCTTAAATCCGAGGTGACTAACCCCTTAAATGGCTGGTATTATTAGCCTCTAACGAAGGGCAACACATGTCATTTAAGGTCGGCGAAACCGTTGTTTATCCTCATCACGGAGCAGCACTTATCGAAGCCATCGAAACTCGAGTTATTAAAGGCGAAGAGAAGACCTACCTCGTTCTAAAGATTGCACAAGGCGATCTCACAGTGCGCGTACCAGCAGAAAACGTTGACCTAGTTGGCGTACGCGATGTTGTAGATAGCGCAGGCCTTGATCGTGTATTTAATGTTTTGCGTCAGCCATATACAGAAGAACCAACAAACTGGTCACGTCGTTACAAGGCAAACCTAGAAAAATTAGCTTCTGGTGATGTTATTAAGGTTGCAGAAGTTGTTCGCGATCTTTATCGCCGCGATCTTGATCGTGGACTATCAGCTGGTGAAAAGCGCATGCTTGCAAAGGCAAAGCAGATTTTGATTTCAGAGCTCGCACTTGCAGAGCGCACTGATGAAGAAAAAGCAGCAGTTATCCTCGATGAGGTTCTCGCTTCTTAAATTTTGATTTAAATTTTCTACGTATTTGGGGAAACAAATGAGCCAGTGTGCGGCCATCATTGCAGCCGCTGGCAGTGGCGAAAGATTTGGTGCCACACTTCCTAAAGCACTGATCTCACTGGGTAATCGCACTCTTATAGAACACGCTGTTGCTGCCCTTGCACCCATTGCATCTGAAATAGTTATTTGCGCTCCAGCAGGATATGAAAAGCAGATCCAAGAATTAGTTGGCGCTGACATCACAGTTGTCACAGGTGGAACAACTCGATCCGATAGCGTGCGCGCAGGAATTGCAGCCCTTACTGGTAATAATAAATTTGTTTTAGTCCATGACGCAGCTCGTGCGTTGGCATCTACGCAACTAGCTCAGCAAGTATTAGCCGCGCTAGAAAAAGGCGAAGTTGCAGTCATCCCAGGTCTTGAATTAATTGACACAGTTAAAAGCGTTGATGCAAGTGGGCGCGTCACATCAACGCCAGATCGCGCATCACTTCGTCGCGTGCAAACACCACAAGGCTTTGATCTAGAGATCTTAAAAAAAGCTCATGCAAGCGGGGCAGATGCCACAGATGATGGCGCACTCGTTGAAGCCCTTGGCAATAAAGTCTTAATCATTAATGGTGAAGAACGCGCTCTTAAAATTACAACACCTGCCGACCTTGCAACCGCGCTTTCAATGCTCGGAACATCTTCAGAATTTAGAAGTGGCGTTGGAGTCGATGCACATGCATTCGCAGAAGGACGCGAGCTATGGCTGGCAGGTTTGCATTGGCCAAATGAAACAGGAGTTGCTGGGCACTCAGATGGCGATGTTGCGGCGCATGCAATTTGTGATGCGCTCTTTGCTGCAGCCCAACTTGGTGATCTCGGAACAAATTTTGGAACAGATAAACCAGAGTATGCCGGTGCATCTGGTGTGAAGTTGCTTGAAGAGACGCTGCAGAAAATTAGCGCTGCAGGTTTTGTGATTTCTAATGTCAGTGTGCAAATTATTGGCAATCGCCCGAAACTTGCAGGGCGGCGAAGTGAGGCAATTTCGACATTGTCAGCAGCACTAGGTGGTGCCAACGTTTCTGTACTTGCAACAACTACAGATGGCATGGGATTAACTGGTGAAGGCCGCGGTATCGCAGCAATCGCGTCAGCTCTGCTCATTAAGCAAGGGTAGAATTGCCTAATGAGTTCGCTACATTTATATGACACGCTAACGCGAACCACCGCACCCTTTAAGCCAATTAAAAAAGGTGAAGCATCGATTTATCTCTGTGGTGCCACTGTTCAGGCGCCTCCACACATTGGTCACGTTCGAAGTGGAGTTAACTTCGATATTTTGCGCCGCTGGCTAAGCAAGAGTGGCTATGACGTCACATTCATTCGAAACGTCACAGATATTGATGACAAGATTTTGCATAAGGCTGTTCATGAAAAAGCACCATGGTGGGCAGTTGCCATGAAATACGAGCGAGCATTCGCTGAGGCATATGCCGCACTTAATGTGGCGCCACCAACATATGAACCACGAGCCACAGGCCATGTGACACAGATGATTGAACTGATGCAAATACTTATCGAACGCGGCGCTGCATACGCTCCCGGCAATGGCGATGTTTATCTTGAAGTTCGAAAACTAAGTTCTTATCTCACTCTGTCTCGTCAAAAACTAGATGATTTATTACCGGCAGCAGATGCGGATGAAACATATAAAAAAGATCCACGAGATTTCGCACTATGGAAAGCAGCCAAACCCGGAGATCCTTCATGGCCAACTCCGTGGGGCGCTGGTCGTCCGGGGTGGCATCTTGAGTGCTCTGCAATGGCGCACACATATTTAGGGGAGGCGTTTGATATTCACGGTGGCGGATTAGATTTAGTTTTCCCACACCACGAAAATGAAATCGCACAATCAGAGGCAGCCGGATATCCATTTGCAAAGCTATGGATGCACAACGCATGGGTAACAGCATCTGGTGAAAAGATGAGCAAGTCACTTGGTAATTCTTTACAGGTTGCAGAGTTGCTCAAGAGCGTTCGTGGCATTGAATTGCGTTGGTATCTCGGCGGCGCGCACTACAGATCAATGGTCGAATTTTCTATGGGCGCACTTGAAGAGTCCGCAACAGCGTTTCGTCGTATCGAATCATTCTTACAACGTTCAGTAGAAATACTCGGCGTTGAGCCAACTCCAGTTGTTAACGCTACTTTTAGTGATGCATTAAATGATGATTTAGCTGTGCCAACGGCGCTTGCTGGAATATCAGAGTCCCTTCGCTTAGGAAATACTGCAATTACAGATGGTGATAAAAAAGGTATTACACAGCACGCAAATGAGATTCGCGGTGCACTCGATGTACTTGGTTGCGATCCTTTTGATCCAGCATTCGCACAATCTGGTGCAACGGATTTAACTGCGGCCCTTGATGGAACAATTAAACTCGCACTTGCTCAGCGCACAGCGGCTCGCGAACGTAAAGATTTTGCCGCATCTGATCAGATTCGAGATGGTTTAGCAGCACTTGGTATTTCAATTGAAGACACAGCACAAGGGCCACGTTGGTCGATGACAAATCCTGTAACACCAACAGAAGGCAGTAAATAAATGGCCGGCAACTCAGAACGCAAAGGCGCAGTGCGCGGATCTAAAAAGGGTCCATCAGGTGGCACTGGCGGAAAAAACAAGAGTCGTCTTTCAGGTAAAGGTCCAACACCTAAAGCAGAAGATCGTCCTTATCACGCAGCTGCTAAGCGAAAGAAAGCAAGTGAGAAGCGCACACCTACTGCTGGTGCACGTGGCAGCCGCACGGAAAAACCAAAGGGTGAAATTGTTTCTGGTCGTAACGCAGTTCTAGAAGCGTTGCGCGCATCTGTTCCTGCAACTGAATTATTAGTTGCACGTAGCATCGATGTCGATGATCGCGTTGCAGAATCTCTTCAACTTGCGCTAAATCAGGGACTATCAATTCGTGAAGCACACCGCGCAGAAATCGAAGGCATCTCGGCTAATAGCCAAGGAATTATTCTTGCGATCAAGCCATATCAATACTCTTCATTTCAAGAAATTACTGAACGTGCAAAATATCCGGCACTGATTGTGGCTTTAGATGGTGTAACAGATCCACGTAACTTAGGTGCAATCGTTCGAAGCGCTGCAGCATTTGGTGTTGCAGGAGTTGTTATGACAGAGCGCCGCGCAGCTGCAATGACAGCGTCGGCGTGGAAATCATCAGCTGGCGCTGCCGCTCGTGTTCCTGTTGCCCAAGTTACCAATATGGCTCGCACCATAGAGGATGCGAAAAAAATGGGTTGCTTTGTTGTTGGTCTAGATGGCGAATCAGATGTGACGTTGTCGGGGATGAAAGTTGCAACTGAACCAATCATGATTGTGGTTGGCAGTGAAGGAAAAGGCTTATCAAGGTTAGTTCGCGAAAAGTGCGACCTAGTTGTATCTATTCCAATGAATGCCTCAACAGAATCACTTAATGCAAGTGTTGCAACATCCATCGCTCTGTTTTGGGTGGACGAGGCTCGTAGAAAGAAATAAATGCAATACACACGTTTTATAGTTCTTGGTGACTCATTTTCTGAAGGAATGAGTGATGAGATCATTGACGGCAAATACCGTGGTTGGGCAGATCGAGTTGCCGATATTCTAGCAGCACAGACTCCAGGGTTTAGGTATGCCAACTTTGCGATTCGCGGCAAGCTAGTACATCAAGTTCTAGAAGATCAAGTGCCGCAAGTACTGCCACTAATTGATGGGCCTCAAACGCTTGTCTCATTTCATGCTGGTGCAAATGATGCGCTGCGACCAAATTACAATCACAGCGCTGTTCGAACCGCATACGTGAGAGCTGTTACATCACTTGTTCAAACGGGGGCAACAGTAATACTTTTCACTGTTCTAGAAAAAAATGGCAATGGTGGAAAAGCCTCGGCTGTGTGGGAAGAGCGAATGAGCACTTTCAACAAGATTGTTCGAGAGGTCGCAGATAAATTTGATTTGTTAGTAATGGATTCATCGATGGATCCCGAATCATCTAATCCAAATCTTTTAGCTTTTGATCGCTTGCATCTGAACGAGGCAGGACATTACAGAGTTGCACAGGCAGTACTAGAAAGAATTGGTGCTCCATTTGATGCACGTTGGAAAGAACCAGTTGCATCTCCTAAGAAAAAACCAATCATTATTCGCAAAGTGATGACTTTTTTATGGTTCGTAACTTTTGCATTGCCGTGGGTTTGGCGAAGAATTCGAGGACGTTCGTCAGGAGATGGTCGAAGTGGGAAATACACATCGTTGACATCGTGGCCGTCCACCCGATAAACCTCGCTCGATTTCTAGATTTTGTATTCTCCTGCCATAATTGCGCAGCACCAAAGGCCTCCCTAGCTCAGTGGTAGAGCAACGCACTTGTAATGCGTAGGTCGTCAGTTCAATCCTGACGGGGGGCTCACAGTTGGTCTACTCTGATGTCTATGACAAAAACAAACTCTCGTTGGGCCGGTTATTTATTTATCGCCCTTGGCTTAATCAATTGGCGCTATCAAGATAGCAATCCAAATGCGATGACAAATAGCTTGGTACTTATCTCAGCTGGCGTGATTACCCTCATCCTGGCTTTCACAAAGGCCGGTCTAGCCTGGCTTGAAACAAAGATGGGGCAAAGAATTGGATTAGTCGCTGGAGCAGCGCTCATAATCTTTTCATATGTAAATTAACTTATTTAAAGCAATAAAAAACGGCCGCCAAGTCAGACTTGGCGGCCGTTTTTATTTACGAGTTACTTATCTTCTGACATACCTTCTGCAGCAGACTTCATCTTCGCAATCTTGTAGATTGTGAGACCGAATACGCACTTAGCAAGTACGTCTGCAACTGTATAACCAATCTGGCGATACAAGAATGCATCTGTTCCAGTGATATTCAGTAGTGGGAATAGGTATGAGATTGGGTAAACGCCCCATGTTGCAAGTAGAAGCCAACGTAGACGACCTACAGTCGCTGCAACTCCTGCTGGTTGGCGATCAAGTGACTTACCAAGCTCAACGAACAATACGTAGAGAATGTATAGGAAAGGAATTGTGGAGAGAACGCCCCAAAGGATCTTTGTGCCGTCATCTGCTGAAATCTCACCTGGGTAACCAAGTGCGATCATCGCAGCTGATGCAGGTACAAGGCGTGTGATCAATGAAGAAGAAACTGCCTTTGTAAGAGCGAGTACAGCAATAACTTCAACTAGAAGTAGTGGAACAGTTAGTAGCCAGTCAACGTAGCGGTATCCCTCGTTAAATGATCCTGCACCAGTTGTTGCAACCATGTATCCCTCTGAAGACTCACTAAATGAGTTGAAAATTCTCCAGTAGTGGTATCCAGCAATGAATGTAACCATTGATGAAAGTACAAGGGCGTTACGGTACTTAGGTAGTACGCGTGACTGTGATACGAGTGTGTACACAGTGCATGCAAGCATTGAAATCAAACCAAATGAAAATACGTTATAGATCGTATTCCACTGGTTGGCCGTTAATTCGAGCATCTACTTAGCCTCCATGAGGACAATTTGGTGACCTTCATTCGCGCGAATGAAGCGTGAGATTTCTGATCTGACATGGCGTGGGGCCGCATCAGGGAAAACGCACCGGCTTAATGGTCACCGCTACGGGGCAGTAAGGCAACCTCAAAAAGCGTATGTCTGAAGAATTTTCTCGCCTAGAATTCGGACAAACAGGGCTAGCACGGCGAGCAGATCGGGTGAATTATGGAGCAGGGGCACTTTCCCACAGATGGCTTCGCCGATGTCTTAGGGGCAAATAAAGAGTATGTGGCCCAATTTAAATATTCAGAACTGACTGGACAAGCAGCAAAAGGCTTAGCAATTGTGACGTGTATGGATTCACGAATCAATCCACTCTCAGTAGGTGGAATGAGATCGGGAGATGCAAAGATTTTACGTAATGCGGGCGCTCGCGTTACAGAAGATGTGTTGCGAACATTGGTCCTTGCAACATATTTATTGGGAGTAAATCGGATTTTGGTTATGCCACATACAGATTGCAGAATGGCTAGTGCCACAGAAGAAGAAATACATGCACATATTGAAAAAGAATTTGGAGTAGATACGAGTTCACTTGAATTTAGAACTGTTAATGATCAAAAGGCCGCGCTTGCCATAGATGTTGGACGAGTGCGTTCATATCCGTTGCTTCGAGATGGAGTAATCGTTGGCGGAGCAATTTATGACGTTAAAACAGGCTCGATAACACCTATTGATTGCTGATTCGGCTGATGGGATCTCTCGTCATCGGATAATCAGGGTGAGCATAAAAATCTTTTAACAAAGCGTGCACTAATTCTGGTTTTTCTTTAACAACCGAGTGAGATGAGCCGGGCACAATTGCAAGACGAGCATTGGTTATCACTTGATAAATCTTTTCTGATTCTTTAGCGCTAATAACATCATCATCTCCTGCAAGAATTAAGACAGGACATTTAATCTTAGAAAGCGTTGCCGGTGAGATGTTTGGCTCGCTCTTCCATACTTTAAAAGCTGTTGTAATTTTCTTTATTAATTCAGATGCCGGATCAGGGGATACGCGATCGTGGTCAGCCTGTGCTTCTGGTGACACCTCTGGTTTTCCAATTTTTAGGCGAACTTGAGCAGCAGTTGTATTGCCACCGATTGAAACTACTGAGCGCACTAATTCAGGACGGCTTATTGCAGCCAAAAGTGCAATATTTGCACCATCACTCCAGCCAATCAGGTGGGCGGGCTCCTTCACCACATCTTCTAAGAATGCGATGAGCTCTTTTGTTTGAAAATTAAAGTGGAAGCTGCCTTTTTGATTTGCGGTATGGCCATGGCCTGTTCGATCGTAGGCAAAAACTTTGAAATTTTTCTTTACCGCAGGCAGTAAATATTTCTTAACTTTTTCGCTATGGCTTAGGCCGCCGTGAAGTATGACTAGTGCTTCACCCCGTTTGGACCATTGAAATGTAAATACTTCGTGGCCTCGCAGGTTTACGTATTTCTGCATTTAATTCGAATCCATAATGTGGCGGTTGCCGCGATCAAAAGTTAAATAGTTCCAGGTCCAGTCAGCCATTGTTCCTATTTTATTTCGCCCGCCAAGTAAGTAGAAAAGGTGTAACCAAAGCCATGCATACCAAGCAAGAACACCAGTCATTTTAAATTTTCCAACTTCAACAACAGCTTTGTTTCTGCCGATAGTTGCCATAGAACCTTTATCTCTATATTTAAATGGATTCAAAGCTTTATTCTGTGCCAGATTGATAATTTGCTTTGCTACAAAGCGACCCTGTTGCAATGCAACTGGTGCGACCATTGGCAAGAATTTTCCATCAGAAGTTTTAAAGCCAGAGATATCTCCGATAGCCCAGATGTGTGGATAGTTCTTTACTTGAAGAGTTTGCTCAACATCTACGCGTGTAGAAATTAAAGGCAAATTAAGTGCCGATGCCGTTGGTTCACCGCGAACTCCCGCTGCCCAAATAGTAATTTGTGCGGGAATTGCATCGGCACCTTTAATTTTAATTGAGGTATTTTCAACTTCTTCAACGGCTGTATTGAGCATTACGTTAACACCGAGTTTTTCGAGATCCTTTTTAGTACGTGCAGAAAGCGCTGGAGAAAAACTAGGGAGCAAACGTGGTCCTGCTTCAATCAAAATAATCTTCATATTGGCTGCAGCTTCGGCCTGATCATTTTTAAGTGGACCTCGAACTAATTCAGCAAATGCTCCTGCCATCTCAACCCCAGTTGGTCCACCACCAACAACTGCGATGGTGAATTCAGTCTCATCTTGGAAGCGACACAAATCTTCAAATCTACGCATTACCTCTGCTCGAATCGCGAGGGCTTCATGAACGCTCTTCATTCCGAGTGCGAATTCATTAACGCCTTTAACTCCGAAATCTGCTGTTGCAGAACCCAGCGCGATGATTAGATGATCGAAGGCAAGAACTTCAGAGCTATCAATTTTTACAGTTTTATTGTTGTGATCGACAGTAATTGGAGAGCCCATACGAAATTGCGCACCGGATTTACGTAGTGCACCGCGCACGGGATGTGCAACGTGATCGGCAGCTAAGCCAGCGGATGCAACTTGATAGAGCAGAGGCAAAAAGGTTTGAAAATTATGGCGATCAACGACGGTGACATCAGCATGGTCACGAAGTTCTCGGGCCGCGGTTAATCCGCCAAAGCCTGCGCCGAGAATCACAACGCGTGGTCTGCTCATGTTTCCTCTTCTGAGTGTTGGTTTTCTTGGCTTAAGTCTATTCTGATAACCATGAGTCAGCAGAACCAGAAGCGTAAGTACCTAGTTACAGGTGCATCAGGATACGTGGGTGGACGTCTAGTTCGCACACTATTAACTGACGGCCATGATGTGCGGGTTTTGGTACGCGACCGAGTTAAAGTGCAAGACCGCACATGGGCCAATGACGTAGATATTGTTGTTGGAAATGCAACAAGTGCTTCAGATTTAGATCGTGCACTCACTGGAATACACACAGCCTTTTACTTGCTTCACTCCATAAATGTTGGTGTGGACTTCACGGCAGTTGAATCTGAAATGGCTCGCACTTTTGCGCAGGCTGCAGAACGTGCAGGTGTGTCACAAATCGTTTATCTCGGTGGAATTGCAAATGATAAGAACAGTAGTAAGCACCTTTCATCACGAGTACAAACCGGTAAAGAGTTAGCTTCAACATCTGTTCCGGTTCTTGAATTTCGTGCAGGAATAATTATTGGTTCAGGATCAGCATCCTTTGAGATGTTGCGCCACTTAACGCACCGCCTGCCGATTATGACGACACCTAAGTGGGTTTCAAATAAAACTCAGCCAATTGTCGTGCGAGATGTTTTGTATTACTTGCGTAAAGCTGCAGTATTAGAAAAACCCGTAAACCAGGTCTTTGATATCGGAGGACCAGAAGTCTTGTCATATGCCGACATGATGCAAACATTTGCAAAGTTATCTGGCTTGCGCAGACGTTGGATTATTCAAGTTCCAGTTTTAACTCCAAATCTTTCAAGTCTGTGGATTGGCCTTGTTACTCCTGTTCCAACATCTCTTGCACGACCATTGGTTGGTTCACTGATCAGTGAAGTTGTTGCAGATAAAAACAAGAGCGTTGATGCACTTATTCCACCACCTCCTGAAGGTTTATTAAATGTCGAAGAGTCAATCAAATTAGCTCTTACTCGCACAAATGATCACAAGGTTGAAACACGTTGGTCAGATGCGTCAACGCCAACTGCTCCATGGCAAAAAGCCCAAGGTGATCCCGAGTGGGCTGGTGAAATGATTCTTAGCGATCATCGCGAAGCTCTGACTAGCGCACCCATTGAAACAGTGTGGAAATACATAGAAAGCATTGGTGGCGATAACGGTTGGTATGGCTCAGATTTTCTCTGGTGGGCTCGTGGCTTAATCGATCGCGGCTTTGGCGGGGTTGGTCTGCGCCGGGGACGTCGGGATTCAGAATCATTACGAGTGGGCGATAGTTTAGATTTTTGGCGAGTAGAAGAAATCGAACACGGTGTTCACATGAAGTTATATGCCGAAATGGTTTTACCCGGTAAAGCGTGGCTTGATTTTAGAGTTTCTAGAGAAGATGGAAAAACCAAAATTGTTCAAGAAGCCACATTTGTTCCACGCGGCTTAGGTGGACAAATGTATTGGTATGTAATCGCGCCACTTCATACGTTAGTTTTTCCAACAATGATTAGAAATATCGTAAAGCGAGCAGAAGCTAATGCATGAATTCACCGAAGAGGTTGAAAGCCTTGCAGGTGAAATTCTGGCATACAGTCTTGAACGATTAAAAAGTGATCCACCACTTGATGGACCCCGCACGGAAGCAGATTTATTTCGTGAAGTAGGAAACACAATTACTGCTCGCGGACTCGGTGGAAGTGATGCACTGAAGGTTTTTACTGATGTATTAGCAAAGGCGTGTATTTCAACGGATCACCCGCGTTACTTAGCGTTTATTCCATCTGCACCAAGTGAACTCGCAAACTTATTTGATTTAGTCGTTGGTGCAAGTGCTTTATATGGTGGCTCATGGCAAGAAGGAGCTGGTGCGGTATTTGCTGAAAACCAAGCGCTGCAATGGCTTATTGATTTAGCGGGATTACCAGATACTGCCGGCGGAGTTTTTGTGCAGGGCGGAACAATTGGAAATTTATCGGCGCTGGTCGTTGCGCGCGCAGAAGCGCGTAAGAAGTTTGCAGATGCCACACGCTGGGTTATTGCATGCTCAGAAGAGTCACACTCATCCATTGCATCGGCTGCAAACGTGATGGATGTTGATGTCTTAAAAATTGCCACACGTAGTGATCGCAAATTACATGGTGAAGATGTCGCTCGCGAAATAGATGCGCTACACGCAGCAGGAACATCTCGAGTCTTTGCCGTCGTCGGCACAGCCGGAACAACAAATCTTGGAATAGTCGATGACTTAAATGGAATTGCCGAAGCGGCTCGACTTCGCAACATTTGGTTTCACGTCGATGGTGCTTATGGGTTGGCAGCGTTGTGTGCACCGAGTGTGCGGGCAAAATTTAATGGCGTTGAAAAAGCAGATTCATTTATTGTCGATCCACACAAATGGCTATTTGCACCCTTTGATGCGTGCGCACTTATTTATCGCAATCCTGAATTAGCACGAGAGGTTCACACCCAGCACGCAACATATCTAGACACTCTTCACGATGGATCCTGGAATCCATCTGATTATGCAATTCATTTAACAAGACGAGTTCGCGGATTACCATTTTGGTTCTCACTTGCAGCCCATGGCACCGATGCGTATTCAAAAGCGATGGAAGCAACCATGACTGTCGCACAGCAATCTGCAGAGTCAATTAAAAAGCATCCGAATCTTGAACTCTTATATGAGCCAGAGTTATCGATTGTTGCATTCACTCGTCCTGGTTGGGATGCCGGGCAGTATCAGCAGTGGAGCGATAAATTATTAGCTGATCAGATTGGTTTTATTCCGCCATCATCAGATAAGGGCCAGCCAATATTGCGTTTTGCAATCGTTAATCCATGGACGAAAATAAGTGACATCGAAGCGATTTTGGCCACTCTGTAAATCCCACACTTTTTAATTAACTCCCCGTAAGATTTGCTCCATGTCCATGATGGAAAATGCCAACAATTCGCCTGCTGTTTTAAGCGAACTAGAAGCGCGCATCCTTGAATTTGAAGGAACATGGTGGAAATTCGCTGGTGCTAAAGAGTCTGCAATTAAAGAACTTTTTGACCTCAGCGCTCCTCGGTATTACCAATTGCTCAATGATTTAATTGATCGCGAGGACGCACTTGTTGCAGCCCCGATGTTGGTCAAACGCCTTCGCCGTCTGCGCGAAGCACGCATGTCCGCACGTACCTCTCGCTAAAAACCCACCCCGTTTTGCAGTCCGGGAATTACTCCCGTAGATTTGGCGTTAGCACTCTCGAGGCTAGAGTGATAAGAGCAGCCTCATATTGTCCGTCACATTATTTGAGGAGTACATAAGCATGGCAAAGCAGATTGCTTTTAACGAAGAAGCTCGTCGTGGGCTAGAGCGCGGAATGAACGTGCTTGCAGATGCAGTGAAGGTAACCCTTGGACCCCGTGGACGTAACGTCGTTCTCGAGAAAAAGTGGGGCGCACCAACAATCACTAACGATGGCGTTTCAATCGCAAAAGAGATCGAACTTGATGATCCATGGGAAAAAATTGGCGCAGAGCTAGTTAAGGAAGTTGCTAAGAAGACAGATGATGTCGCTGGCGATGGAACAACAACAGCAACTGTGCTGGCGCAAGCACTTGTTCGCGAGGGTCTACGTAACGTTGCTGCCGGATCAAATCCAATGGCACTTAAGCGCGGTATTGAAAAGGCAGTAGCAGCAATTGTTACAGAGCTCGGTTCAATGGCGAAAAACGTTGAGACAAAAGAGCAGATTGCAGCAACAGCTTCTATTTCGGCCGCAGATGCCACTATCGGTGAAATGATCGCCGAAGCAATGGACAAGGTTGGCAAAGAAGGCGTAATTACTGTTGAAGAGTCAAATACTTTTGGGCTCGAACTCGAACTCACAGAAGGTATGCGCTTTGATAAGGGCTATATCTCTCCATACTTCGTAACAGATCAAGATCGCATGGAAGTAGTTCTAGAAGATGCATACGTTCTTCTAGTTAACTCAAAGATCACAAATATTAAGGATCTAGTTCCGGTCCTTGAAAAAGTTATGCAATCAGGTAAGCCACTTGCAATCATCGCCGAAGATGTTGAAGGCGAAGCACTTGCAACGTTGGTAGTAAATAAGATTCGTGGAATTTTCCGCTCTGCAGCAGTTAAGGCACCTGGCTTTGGAGATCGTCGCAAGGCGATGCTTCAAGACATTGCAATTTTAACTGGCGCAACAGTTATCTCTGAAGAAGTTGGCCTCAAGCTTGATCAAGCAGGAGTAGAACTTCTAGGACGCGCTCGCAAGGTTGTTATCTCTAAGGAAGAGACAACAATTATTGAAGGTGGCGGAGACGATGCTCAAATTAAGGGCCGCGTTGCGCAGATTCGTTCAGAGATTGAAAAGAGCGATTCAGATTACGATCGTGAAAAACTCCAAGAGCGTCTTGCAAAGCTTGCTGGTGGAGTTGCAGTTATTAAAGCTGGAGCTGCTACAGAAGTAGAACTTAAAGAGCGCAAGCACCGCATCGAGGATGCAGTTCGCAATGCAAAGGCTGCAGTTGAAGAAGGCATCGTTGCCGGTGGCGGCGTTGCACTCTTGCAAGCAGCAACAGCAGCATTTGCTAAATTAAAATTAGAAGGCGATGAAGCAACTGGTGCAAAGATTGTTGAAGTTTCAATCGAAGCACCTCTTAAGCAAATTGCTATAAACGCTGGCCTTGAAGGCGGAGTCGTTGTTGAAAAAGTTCGTAACCTCACAGCAGGTCATGGACTCAACGCAGCAACTGGTGAATACGTTGACATGATTAAAGCTGGCATCATCGATCCAGCAAAGGTCACTCGTTCTGCACTTCAAAATGCAGCATCGATTGCAGCACTCTTTATTACAACAGAGGCAGTTATTACCGATAAGCCAGAGAAGACACCTGCAGCACCTGCAGGTCCTGGCGGCGGAGATATGGACTTCTAATTTCTCACGCGTAAAGCGTTACGAACGCCACTGCCGATTAACTCGGTAGTGGCGTTCTGCTTTATCCTTATCTGATGAGCACTCTCGAACTCGCACGTTCTGCTG
>JBIKPX010000056.1:0-5612 GCA_044357195.1 Candidatus Planktophila sp.
CACGACACTCAGAGCACCATTGATGAAGGTAAATCTCTGTGGGAGATAGTTGATCGACCAAATCTTTTGATTAAAGTTCCAGCAACTAAAGCTGGACTCCCTGCTATTACTGAATTAATCGCAAGTGGAATCAGCGTCAATGTCACGCTAATTTTTTCTTGCCAACGCTATGAAGAAGTAATCGATGCATTTATCCTGGGAGTAGAAGGTGCTCAAAAGCGAGGCATTGATCTTTCAACAATCCACAGCGTCGCATCATTTTTTGTTAGTCGCATTGACACTTCAGTTGATCGTAAATTGAAAGAAATAAACACCCAGGCCACCCTTGAACTCCTTGGCAAAGCTGCCATTGCTAACGCTGTTCTTGCCTATGAACTATTCCTTGTAAAATCTAAATCTGCGCGTTGGAACAAGTTAGGCGCTGCTGGAGCGCATATGCAACGGCCACTATGGGCATCTACCGGCGTAAAAGATCCAGCTTATGATGACACCAGATACGTCATGGAGTTAATTGCGCCTTCAACAGTAAATACGATGCCGCAATCCACATTGGATGCTGTAATCGATCATGGCAAATTTCATGGCAACACAATTACACCTGCCATAGAACATTCACACATTGCCCTGGCTCAGCTGTCAAAAAATGGAGTCTCCCTAAATGAGATCACCGAAACCTTAGAAATCGAAGGAGTGGCTTCTTTCGCCAAAGCGTGGCAATCACTTTTAGATGATGTAGACAAGGTTCGTAATGCATGATTGAAGTTCGATATAGAAATAGTGAGCTTGTTGATCAAAATTCGCAATTATTCAAAAAAATATTCGACGCTCATCAAAGGCTTGTAAAAAAAGACTTCACAATCTGGGGTCCTGATGCCAGCGAAGAAGCAAAAATACGCATGGATTGGATTGGTCTACCTACAGAATCTCGTGAATTACTTGCACAACTCGATGCGCTCACAGCCAAATTTCGTCATCTAAACACAATCGTTTTATGCGGAATGGGTGGTTCTTCCCTTGGCCCCGAAGTTATCGCCAACACCTATGGCAAAGAACTTATCGTTTTGGATTCAACAGATCCACATTACGTTTCGCACTGCTTGCCTGAAAATCTAGAAACAACACTTGTCATTGTTGGGTCTAAATCTGGTTCCACAATAGAAACAGCAAGTCAGAAATCACTCTTTGAAAGTCGTTTTCAAGCAGCTGGTCTGGATATGACCAAGCACATGATTATTGTTACCGATCCAAATTCTCCACTGGATATCCAATCTCGCAAATCTGGATTTACAGTTGTTAATGCCAACTCGAACGTAGGTGGTCGCTTCAGTGTTTTGGGAGCTTTTGGTTTAGTCCCTTCTGCATTTCTTGGCATTGACGTTTCAATAATTTTAGATAGTGCAGCAGATACAAAGGAATCCTTAATCCGAGATCCACACCCAGCGCTGCTTACGGCCTATTCAATCATTACGGGAACCGCTCAATACTTTGGCGTCACAGATGAGAATTCAAAGATGCCTGGCTTATCAGATTGGATTGAACAACTCGTTGCTGAATCCACCGGTAAAAACGGAGTTGGTCGCCTTCCAATTGTTACCGATAAAGCAGGAGATCCACTACCGCCAAAAACGCTGACAGTTTCATTTGCATCCGATGCTGATTTGGTTATCACCGGAGATTTAGGTTCGCAATTCTTCTTTTGGGAGTGGGTTACTGCGCTCTTGGGTTCTGGTTTATCTATCGATCCTTTTAACCAGCCAAATGTTCAGGAATCGAAGTTAGCAAGTGGAGCACTATTAACAACATGGGGTAATTCTGTTCCGGCTCTTAACAATGTTGGTACGGATAAGTCCATCGCATTTTTTCGCCAAGCCGAAAGTGCAAAGCATCTGCTGACAGACTTCCTCAATCAAATTCACGACAATGGATATCTAGGCATAATGGCGTATTTGGATCGTGAGAAGGATTCACAAATTGTTGAACTCCGAAACATCATTGCGCACAAGACTTCCAAGGCTGTAACTTTCGGATGGGGGCCACGGTTCTTGCATTCAACCGGGCAGTATCACAAAGGTGCACAAGCAAATGGATCTTTTCTTCAAATAACGGCTGAAAGTGATGTTGACTTTGATATTCCAGGTAAAGATTTCACTTTCAAAACACTGATTGCCGCACAGGCCAATGGAGATGAAAACGCTATTTCAAGCCGTGGATTACCGATTCTGCGGTTACACCTTTTGGATCGCGCGCAAGGAATTTCGGAACTTCTAGCTATTGCTAGGAGTCTTTAGTCATCCCCTCGTAACTTGCGCAGTGCTTCATCAAGAATCTTGGCACCTTCAGCATCGCTTCTACGTTCTTTCACGTATGCCAAGTGAGTTTTATAAGGTTCATTTTTAATTGGACTTGGTGGATTAGCTTTATCGCGACCTGCTGGGTAACCACACTTAGGGCAATCCCATTCTGCAGGGATTACAACGCTTTCTTCTTCGGCAAATGATGGACGCACTTCATGTCCATTTGCACACCAATAAGAAACATGAGAACGAGCAATCGCTTCTCCACGTTCTGCCTCGCCCATTGGGCCTGCACCAACGCGACTACCGCGGATTGCACTTGCCATGTATTGCTCCTATCAATTCAGAGTTAATTGAAAAACTTTACTTAAGAACCAAACTTAAAGCCACGACTCCAGCAAACCACAATCCACCAACAACAATTGTGATGCGATCTAAGTTCTTTTCTACAACTGAGGAACCGCCATAGCTAGAAGAAATACCGCCACCGAATAAATCAGATAGTCCTGCGCCTTTTCCTTTGTGCAATAGAACAAGAAGGATCATAAGAATGCTTGTTATTACCAGAATAATTGAGAGTGCTAACTTCACTTGATTGTGCTCCTTCTATGCTTTCACGCCCGAGATGGTGGGCAGGTGGATAAGGATACCTGTTTCGGCGGGTACTTTCCTACTTATGAAGCAGCGTAGAACTTAGCGATTTTGGCTAATTCTTCAGGATCCAGACTTGCGCCACCTATAAGAGCACCATCAACATTCTCTTTTTTCATAATCTCAACAATGTTAGATGACTTCACAGAACCGCCATAAAGGATTCGCATATTTGCAGCTATCTCTGAACTTCCAATTGATTCGATTTCTTCTCGTATAGCAGCGCACACTTCTTCAGCATCTTCCGGGGTTGCAGTCTTTCCCGTGCCTATTGCCCAGACAGGTTCGTATGCAATAACAATCTTCTTTAAATCTGGCTTGTGAAAACCTTCAAGGCCTGCACGAATCTGTCGCACAACGTGGCTCACATGTGTACCTGTTTCACGAACTGAAAGTTCTTCTCCCACACAAAATATTGGAGTTAATTCGTTGGCAAGGGCAGCCCTAATCTTTCGATTGATTAGCGCATCATCTTCGTGATGGACTGCTCGACGCTCACTGTGGCCAATTACAACAAATGTGCATCCAAGCTTTGCCAACATAGAACCTGAAATATCACCAGTGAACGCTCCGCTAGCATCTGGTGATACATCTTGAGCACCGTAGAGAAGACGTAGACGATCTCCATCAACAAGTGTTTGAATAGAGCGAATATCTGTAAATGGTGGAATGATCGCAATATCAACTTCGTCATAATCTTTATCTGTCAGGCTGTAAACGAGTTTTTGCGCAACGGCGATGGCTTCAAGGTGGTTGAGATTCATCTTCCAATTACCAGCCATTAAAGGTTTACGCATTTAGTACAGCCCACTTTCATAAGTTAATAAATCAGAGTCCTAAGGCTTGTAAGCCGGGTAGAACCTTTCCTTCAAGATACTCAAGCGATGCTCCGCCACCGGTTGAAATATAACCGAAGTCAGAATCCTTAAATCCTAATGCACGCACCGCAGCGGCTGAATCTCCCCCGCCAATAACAGAAATACCATCAACTTCGGTGAGCGCTTGAGCCACAACCTTTGTGCCATGTGCAAAGTTGGCAAATTCAAAGACGCCCATTGGTCCATTCCAAAAGACTGTTTTGCACTTAGCGATTGCATCGGCAAAAGCTGTTGCCGATTCAGGTCCGATATCTAGCCCTATTTGATCTGAAGGCATTTGATCTGCAGCAACAACTGTTGGCTTAGCTGCTTGATTAAACTCCGGAGCAACAACAATGTCTGTCGGCAAAACTAGAGTGACACCTTTGCTTGCAGCCGTTGCGATGAGTTCTTTAACAGTTGGAATTAGATCGGTTTCAACGAGTGAGTTACCGATTTCTTTTCCGCTTGCTGCAAGGAATGTAAAGACCATTCCACCACCAATAGCCATTACATCTACTTTGGAGAGTAGGTTTGAAATGACGCCAATCTTGTCCGAAACTTTGGCTCCACCTAGAACAACGCCATACGGTCTTTCTGGTGATTGTGTTAACTTCTTTAAAACTTCTACTTCTGCTTGAATCAAGAAACCAGGTGCATTAGGCAATAAAGATGCAAGATCGTAAACAGATGCGTGTTTGCGATGAACCGCACCAAAGCCATCTCCGACATAGAGATCTGCAAGAGCAGCTAATTCTTTGGCATATGCAGAGCGTTCTGCGTCATCTTTGCTTGTTTCTGCGGCATTAAATCGTAGGTTTTCTAAAAGGGTTACCGCAGCACCATTATTTGAAATGAAATCAACTGATTGACCAAGTAGTTCTTCTAATCTTTTGGCAACAGGTGCTAACGATAGTTCAGGCTTGCTCTCACCTTTCGGGCGACCCAAGTGCGCACCAATAACAATTGAAGCTCCACGCTCTAGTAAATTCTTAATTGTTGGTAACGATGCGCGTATTCGTCCATCATCTGTGATTGCGCCCTCCTTTAAAGGAACGTTTAAATCACATCGGAGGAATACGCGCTTACCTGCAACATCTAGTGAAGCAAGTGAATTCATTACAGCGTTTTACCAACGTACGTAATCAGATCAACAAGACGGTTTGAATATCCCCACTCGTTGTCATACCAACCAACAACCTTTGCAGTTGTTCCGATTACCTTTGTAAGTCCACCATCGACGATACAAGAGGAAGGATCAGTAACGATGTCGGATGAAACAATTGGATCTTCTGTATATGTCATAAATCCTTTGAGCGGACCTTCTGCGCCTTTCTTAAGGGCGGCGTTAATGTCTGCAGCGCTGACTTCCTTAGAGAGTTCAACAGATAGATCTACTACTGAACCCGTTGGAACTGGAACGCGAAGAGCGTATCCATCTAGCTTGCCTTTAAGTTCTGGAAGAACAAGGCTAATTGCCTTTGCAGCTCCAGTTGAAGTGGGAATGATATTTGTTGCAGCCGCGCGTGCACGGCGAAGATCTTTATGTGGGAAGTCCAAAATTACTTGATCATTTGTGTAGGCATGAACAGTTGTCATTAATCCGCGGACGATACCGAAGTTATCGTTTAGGACCTTAGCCATTGGAGCTAGGCAGTTGGTGGTACATGACGCGTTAGAAATAATGTGATGCGATGCGGGATCATATTTTTCGTGGTTAACGCCCATAACAATTGTTATGTCTTCATCGGTTGCAGGAGCTGAAATAATTACTTTCTTGGCTCCCGCTGTGATGTGCTTTTGAGCATCG
>JBIKPX010000057.1:0-5572 GCA_044357195.1 Candidatus Planktophila sp.
TGCAAATAACGCACTAGGCGCACTGCCTCGAACAACTGCAAATGAAACTCTGGATGTATTACTTAAATACATTCAAGAACAACGTTCTCTTTCTATTGGTTATGCAGATAACAATGGAGCCGTTTCACATCGCATCATTGATCCGCTCAAAATCTCTGCTGGTTCGCTGATTGCTCGCGACCACGGCACAGGCGAGATGCAGACATTTAGAATTCCGCGTATTACGGGGGTTGCACCGCTATGACAAGCGAGAAGCAAGGCGAATACGGCAGACTTAACCCTATGTTGGCAGCCCTTGAAGCTTTAGTGAAGTGTGAATCTCCTACTGAAGATCTAAATGCCTGCAACGATGTTGTTCGTTTAGCAAGTGATATTGCAACTCGTGTACTCGGCACACCTGCAGAGATTCGCCAGATAGAAGGTCGCCCAGTTTTTTGGTGGGGCGCTGCCCAACCTGATGTTGTTTTACTTGCGCACTTAGACACAGTCTGGCCAATTGGTTCATTTACTCCCTTGTGGCAAATAGATGGAGATGTTCTTCGCGGTCCTGGCACATATGACATGAAGGCTGGATTTGTTCAAGCACTCTTTGCACTTAAAGGAATTACTGGCTCAGTTGCACTTATTGGCACAACTGATGAAGAAACCGGAAGTCACGCATCTCGTAAATTAATTCAAGATGTGTCATCAAAGGCAAAGGCCGTCCTTGTGCTTGAAGCCGCAATTGATGGAAAAGTAAAGACTGGCCGCAAGGGCACGGCGATGTATCAAGTACACGTACATGGCCGCGCCGCACATGCTGGACTCGAACCAGAAAAAGGAATTAACGCAACAACTGAAATTGCGCACATCATTACCGCACTCGCTTTCTTAGAAAATAAAGAGAAGCAGACAACTGTTGTTCCAACTCTTGTAAAAGCCGGAAACTCAACTAACACAGTTCCTGATTATGCGGTTCTAGATATTGATGCACGATCATTTTCAACTGATGAAATCAATCGCGTTGATGCTGCAATCCGTGCATTAAAACCAGTACATCCAGAAGCGCGCATTGAAATCACTGGTGGATTAAATCGTCCACCACTAGAAACAGCGTCAACCATGGAGCTCTATGAGCGAGCAGAAAAAGTTGCCGCTCGAATTGGCATGCCACCTCTTGGTCATGCCTCCGTTGGCGGTGCCAGCGATGGAAACTTTGCAGCAGCAGCTGGTGCCAAAGTTCTAGATGGTCTGGGCGCTGTTGGCTCTGGCGCACATGCAACGACTGAATGGATAAGTATTACAGCTCTTGAAGAGCGCAGTGCTTTCTTGCATGAATTTATTAAGGACTTGCTCAATGACTGATGGGCCATTGATCGTTCAGAGCGATAAAACACTGCTTTTAGATATCGATCATGGGATGTCAACGGAATGTCGCCGCGCTATTGCTCCATTTGCAGAACTAGAGCGATCTCCTGAGCACATTCACACATATCGCTTAACAAATCTTGGGCTCTGGAATGCACGCGCTGCTGGACACGACGCCGAAATGGTTATCGACACTCTTATTAAGTATTCACGCTACGCCGTTCCACATTCAATTCTTGTTGACGTTGCAGAGACAATGTCTCGCTACGGCCGCTTACGACTAGAAGCAGATCCTGTCCACGGTTTGATTCTTGTAACAACTGATACCGCTGTCCTTGAAGAAGTTATTCGTGCTAAAAAGATTGCACCGTTGTTGGGTGTGCGAATTGATAATGAAACTATTGCTGTGCACCCAAGTCAACGTGGACAGATCAAACAATCACTTCTTCGACTCGGCTGGCCAGCAGAAGACTTTGCAGGCTATGTTGATGGACAAGCACATGAAATTGCACTCAAGCAAGATGATTGGAAGATTCGTCCATACCAAGAGTTAGCCGCAGAAGGTTTCTGGCACGGTGGCTCTGGCGTAGTCGTACTTCCGTGCGGTGCTGGAAAAACAATTGTTGGCGCCGCAGCAATGGCACATGTGAAAGCAACAACACTGATTCTTGTTACAAACACAATCGCAGCGCGTCAATGGCGTGAAGAATTACTTAAACGCACCACATTAAATGAAGATGAAATCGGTGAATACTCCGGTGCTAAGAAAGAGATTCGCCCCGTAACAATTGCAACGTATCAAGTCATGACAAAGAAAAAAGATGGCGTCTATGCCCACCTTGATCTCTTTGATACTCATGACTGGGGATTAATCATTTACGATGAAGTCCATCTACTTCCCGCACCGATCTTTCGCTTCACAGCCGATATCCAATCTCGTCGTCGCTTAGGACTAACTGCAACACTTGTTCGCGAAGATGGAATGGAAGGTGAAGTTTTTTCACTTATCGGTCCAAAGAGATTTGATGTTCCCTGGAAAGAGATTGAATCTCAGGGCTATATCGCTCCTGCCCAGTGTGTAGAAGTGCGTGTGAATCTGAGTGAAACTGAGCGAATTTCATATGCAACTGCTGAACCAGAAGAACGCTATCGATACTGCGCAACAACTCGCACAAAGCGAAATGTTGTTGAATCACTAGTTACACACCATGCTGGCGAGCAGATATTGGTTATCGGTCAATATATCGATCAACTCGATGAGTTATCTGAAGTTCTTGGGGTTCCACTGATTAAGGGTGAAACACCTGTAAAAGAGCGTGAGATTTTGTTTAATAAATTTAGAACTGGCGAAATAACCTGCTTAGTTGTTTCTAAAGTAGCTAACTTTTCTATTGATTTACCTGATGCAACTATTGCAATCCAAGTTTCAGGTGCATTTGGTTCACGCCAAGAAGAAGCACAGCGCCTGGGTCGTATCTTGCGTCCAAAATCTGATGGTCGAAGTGCAACCTTTTATTCAGTGGTTTCACGCGACACTATTGACCAAGATTTTGCTCAGAATCGTCAGCGCTTCTTAGCCGAACAAGGTTATGCCTACAAAATTATTGACGCTGACGATGTGTTTCAAGGCAAGCTCTAAAACGTATCGGATCAACTCGCCAGAAATCGTGGTGCTCGCCATCAATATGAGTTACCGGTACTTGTTCGCCATATAACTTTTCAAGTTCAGCATTGCCATCTATGTAGGTAATTTCTATTGAGTAATCTAATTCGGCCTTCATGGATTCAAGTGTTTCAACAGCAACATCACAGAGATGGCAGCCGTGCCTAGAAAATACGGTTATCAAAGTTTGTGACAACTATTTCTTCCGCTTCTTGTTAATTGCTCGATCAATGAACTCTTCGGCAACGAGTGTGACGTCACCTTTTAATCTATAAGCATTGTTTTCGAGATCTTTAAGCACAGCATTGATTGTGGTCTGCGTTACAGAACCAACGAGTGGACCAAATCTTTTTGCAAAGAGTGCATGTGCAATTTCGCTGACAGATTTTGCTAAATCATCACGCGCTTCATCCAAAGTTGGTTCTGGTTTCTTAGGTTCCTGCGAAAAATCTAGAGAAATTGGACGTTCAGCCTTCATCCGAGAATAAAGTTCATCGAAGTTGGTTGCAGCACTCTCTTCCATAGGTAAATCATCTCACCCTGATACCTTTTGCACATATGCAAACGAGAACCAGCACCCGCACCACAACGGGGCTTCTATTTATTCTCCTGGCTTCTTTGCTCTCTATACCGCCCGCCGAAGCAGCGCCACTAGTCGCCCCATCAACTGTGTGGGGTCACACATATGCTGCAGAAGCAAGTACGCAAGTTCTATCGGTACCTGCAACACAATCTGCCAACTTAGAACGACGTTCGAAGTTTGTTGTGAACTATAAGAATTTTCCAGATTGGGCGAAAAACCAAGTTCAGGCCGCAGTAGATTTATGGGCTGTCAACTTTGATTCAAAGGTAGAAGTAATTGTTGATGCGACATGGAGTCGCTCGAGCACGAGCGATATTTTAGGAAGCGCGCGTCCTGATCGTTACTACGCAAAATTTACTGGAGCACCTGACTCATCGCTTTGGTATGCATCAGCTCTTGCAAATGCGATTGCTGGAAAAGATTTAGATTTAGATAATCCTGAAATTATTATTCAGATTAACTCTGAAGCCGATTGGGATTTAGATGGACTTGGAAAACCTACGCGTTATGAGTATGACTTAAAATCTGTAATGTTTCATGAGTTGGCACATGGTCTAGGTTTTCTTTCAACTAGTTCCTACATATTTGATCGCACAAAAGGACAATACGTCGGCATCCTCGAACAACCAACACCATTTGATGCGTTCTTGCAGACACAAGATGGGAACCGCTTAGCCGATCTGCCATCACCATCTTTCGAATTAGGACAAGCCCTTAAGAGCAACCTTGTGTGGTCGGGCGCCGAAGGTATCGCGGCAAACAATGGAACTAAGCCTCTTATGTATACGCCATCTAATTACGAAGCAGGTTCATCGGTTAGTCACTTAGATGAAAACACTTTTGCAAACTCTGGTACTAACGCTGTGATGACTCCGAATCTTGAAGCTGGTGAAGTGTTTAACGAACCAGGACCTATTTTGTTGGCAATGATGAAAGACCTTCGAAATAAGCCAGCGCCAGGCCTTGCAGCAGGTGTGCCAAGTGAAGTACTTAATCCTCAAGCACTGATTGCAGATGCTTCAGCAATTATCACCTTTAATCCACCATTAAATTCACGGACAACTCAAGTCAGTGAATACATTATTAAAAATGTTAATACAGGCAAGGAAAAGAGCGTCACAGATAGTCCTGCAATAATTACTGGCTTAAAAAATGGAACTAGCTACACATTTGAGATTGTTGCATCAAATGCAAAGGGAGCGTCACCAAAAGTAGTTACTAAGGCTGTCACTCCCCGTGCTGTCTGGACATCACAAGTTATCGATGCTGTAGCAGATGCCAGATCTATTACTTCAACAACATTAAATGCTCAGCCAGTAATTGCCTATGTGGATTCAAAAACCTCCATTCTTAAGCTTGCAACATGGAATGGTAAATCTTGGAAAAAGACAACAATTGATAGTGATATTTCTGGGCAAATTTCTCTGTGCGTAAGCGGTAAGAATTTAAAGCAGACTCTGCACGTTTTCTATGCCGATAAAACAGATAATGACTTACGACACGCAACCATTAATGGCCCAACAATTGCACGCGAAATTGTTGACGGAAATGCCGCCAAGGTTCAGTCCTACGAAGAAATTGTTCGTGTGCCAACTGCGAGTAATGTCAGTGTTTCAAATGCATGCGCAATTACAAGTGAAGGCATTCAAGTTTTCTATCGAGATGAAACACAGGGTGTCTTACTCGGTGCTTATAAGAACTTTAACGGCGATTGGAATTACGAGTTAGTAGATGGTGATCGTAAAACCGATTTCCGAACAACAGGCGATGTTGCATTCCATATGAAAGCCCTAGTTGATGGCAATAAAACCTATGTCATATACGACTCAGTTTTAACAATTAATCAAAATCGCGACGCAACATCAGGTGAAATTAGATTAGCCACACGAACAACTTTTGATCCTGGTGCATGGCAATATCGAACACTTGAATCACCCACAACGGATGCAGCAATTTTGGGTTACGACGTGGAAATCGCA
>JBIKPX010000058.1:0-5542 GCA_044357195.1 Candidatus Planktophila sp.
AGTCCTTGTAAAGAAAGCTATCGATTGCTTTTGCACATGAGCAAACACTTGAGAACGCAAATCATAAATCAAGCCTTCTCCGATACGAGCAGAGAACCAGCGCCCGATGATGCTCATCAAAGCATCTGCAACAGCCAATAAACCGACAATAAAAGCCAATTGAGTAATGAGAGAACCGTTTTTTGGAATAACTCCATCATCAATTAATTTACGAAGAATTAACGGCGTAGCAACAACTAAAAACGCATCAATGACGACTGTAAACAAAAAAATTGAAAGATATATTTGATATGGTTTTGCAAACGCAAAAATTCTTTTAACAGTACCCGCTTTAAGTTTTTGTTCCTTAACTGAAGGGTCTGCAGTCATGGACCTGTGGGTCATCCACGCTACCTGCATGGACATATTTAGACCGTAAAGCCCAATGCTCTTAGTTGTTCGCGACCCTCATCAGAAATTTTGTCAGGACCCCAAGGTGGCATCCATACCCAGTTTATTTTCACATCGGTGGTCATACCGGCAAGTGCTTGTCTTGTTTGATCCTCAATAACATCTTGGAGTGGACAAGCAGCAGATGTCAGAGTCATATTCAAAACTGCAATATTAGATTCATCGACCATTACGTCATAAATCAAACCCAGATCAACAACATTGATTCCTAGTTCAGGGTCGACAACATCTTTCATTGCCTCAGTTACATCATCAACACTTGTTGTCATCTTTTCAAGCCCTTCTATACGCAGATTAGTTTAGTTCTTTTTTTGAGCTTGCACTGACGCATCTTTAAAGGCCATCCAGCCTAATAACGCACACTTAATTCGCGCTGGGTATTGAGATACACCAGCAAGGGCTACCGCATCTTCCAGAATTGATTCATCAGGATGTCCTATCCCCTTGCTCTGCATCAATTGGACGAAATTATCGAAAACAACTTGCGCCCCAGCTATGTCTTTACCAATCATCAAGCCACTCATGATTGACACGCTTGCCTGAGAAATAGAGCAACCTAGGCCGTCCCATGAAACAGATTTAACTAATGAACCATCCAAAGTAATGTTTAACGTAATTTCATCACCACAACTCGGGTTAATGTGGTGAACCTGTGCGTCATACGCAGCAGCTAATCCTTTGTTTTCTGGATGCTTGTAATGATCCAAGATAACTTCTTGATAAAGATTATCTAAATGCATTACTGTCCAAAATATTTCTTGGCATCTTTTACGCCAGCTACTAAAGCGTCTAGATCAGAGTGCTCGTTATACAAATAAAGAGATGCTCGAGTTGTAGCAGGAACACCGAGTGCTCTAGTTAGCGGCCAAGCACAATGATGACCCGTTCTCACCGCAATGCCAAGACTGTCTAAGTACTGGCCCAGATCATGTGGGTGAATTCCTTCAACAGTGAAGGAAACAATGCCGCCACGCAATGAACTATCCAACGGCCCCACAATTGCAATGCCTTCAATTTTTGCAAGCTCTGCTAACAGGTAAGAAGTTAACTCTTGCTCATGCTTGTGTATGGCATCCATACCAACGCTTTGAAGATATTTAACAGCTGCTCCTAAACCGACTACCTGCGCCATGTTTGGAACACCTGCTTCAAACTTTCTTGGTGCTTGCGACCATGTCGCATCGGTCATGGTTACATTTTCAATCATAGAACCACCGAATAAGAATGGTGGAAGTTCATTTAACAATTCGTAAGATCCCCATAACACTCCAACACCTGTTGGGCCTAAAGCCTTGTGACCTGAAAATGTTAAGAAATCTGCGCCAAGTTTGCGCACATCAACGGCTACGTGAGGAACTGACTGACAGGCATCAACGATAACGACTGCTCCTACTGCGTGGGCTTTCTTAATGATCTGTTCAAGATTGATAATTGTTCCTAGAACGTTTGATTGCTGGGTTATTGCCACAATTTTTGTCTTATCGGTGATCAAAGAGTCAATATTTGACTCATCCAATCGTCCATCAGAAGTGACGCTAAACCATTTAAGTGTTGCACCACTGCGCTTGGCTAATTGCTGCCAAGGAATCAAATTGGCGTGATGCTCCATCTCAGAAACAACAATTGTGTGCTCTGCTCCAATGGCGAAACGACTGCCCGGCTCGGCATTACTAAATGCATAGGCTAAAAGATTAAGTGACTCAGTAGCGCCTTTGGTAAAAACAATCTCTTTTGAATCGGCTCCAAGAAATGTTGCAACGCTTTCGCGGGCATCTTCAAAGAGTTCGGTTGCTTCCTCGGCTAATTGATGCGCGCCGCGGTGCGCTGCGGCATTGTGCTTTGTGTAGAAATCTATTTCAGCATCAATTACTACCTGGGGCTTTTGACTCGTAGCACCACTATCTAAATAGATGAGCTTTTTGCCGTCACGAATAGTTCGCAAAAAGATTGGGAAATCTTTGCGAATCTTGGTGACATCGAGAGTCATAATTGCAGACTAATTACCGACGTATTCGGCATATCCTTGCGCTTCTAGCTTGTCTGCTAATTCCGGACCGCCTTCTTCAACTACGCGTCCATTAGCAAAAACATGCACGAAATCCGGCTTGATATAACGCAGAATTCTTGTGTAGTGCGTGATGAGAAGAACACCTAGGTTATTGGAATCCTTTGCGCGGTTAACGCCTTCAGAAACAATTCGAAGAGCATCAACATCTAGACCTGAATCGGTTTCATCTAAAATCGCAATTTTTGGCTTTAGGAGTTCGAGCTGCATGATTTCATGGCGCTTCTTTTCTCCACCAGAAAAACCTTCATTTACATTTCTCTGAGCAAAACTTGGATCAATAGATAAGGCTTCCATGGCATCTTTTACTTCTGATACCCATGTCCGCAACTTTGGTGCTTCACCGCGAAGGGCGGTTGCTGCCGTGCGTAAGAAATTTGATACAGAAACACCTGGTACTTCAACCGGATATTGCATTGCTAAAAAGAGTCCAGCCTTAGCGCGTTCATCAACGCTCATCTCAAGAACATCTGCTCCATCTAATGTTACTGAACCACCTGTGATGGTGTACTTCGGATGGCCAGCGATTGAATACGCAAGAGTTGATTTACCGGAACCATTTGGTCCCATGATTGCGTGAGTTTCTCCTGATTTAATAACCAGGTCAACGCCCTTAAGAATTTCTACAGCACCACTTTCGGTGTTGACAGAAACTTGAAGGTTTCGGATATCTAATGTGCTCATGGTGACCTGTTATCTCTCGTTTTTGTTTGCGGACTATTTATCAGTGAACTGAACTTGAACAACATCATCGACGATGCTGACTGGGTAAGTTTTAACAGCGATATTGGCTGGCAATGTAAGTGCCTGACCGGTGCGAAGATCAAACTCTGCTCCGTGAAGCCAGCACTCAATTTTGAAATCTGTTACGTCACCCTCGGAAAGCGATGCATCTGAATGTGTGCACGTATCGCTAATTGCAAATACTTCATTGCCGATACGTGTAAGGCAGAGATCTTCACCATTGATTGAGACCTTTACAGGTTTACGATCTTGTAGTGCTGAAAATTTGATTGAGCTCACCTTATGCACCAGCCTTAACAAGTTCATCATCGATTCGCTGCATTAAGCGATCTTGAATGTCTGTATCGGCAATTTCAGTGATGATTTCAGCAAAGAAACCACGCACAACTAAACGCCTGGCATCTTCAACTGAAATACCGCGCGACATCAAATAGAAAAGCTGCTCATCATCAAAGCGACCCGTAGTACTTGCGTGGCCTGCTCCAACTATCTCGCCGGTTTCGATCTCTAAATTTGGCACTGAATCGGCGCGAGCACCATCTGTGAGCAATAGATTTCGATTAAGTTCGTATGTATCGGTTCCTTCAGCATTGGCGCGGATGAAAACATCACCAATCCAGACTGTATGTGCCTTATCTCCAGATAACGCGCCCTTGAAATTAACACGAGATTTGGCATTAGGAACACAGTGATCAACGAAAATGCGGTGCTCAAAGAATTGCCCAGCAGTTGCAAAATAGACACCGATTAATTGAGCATCTGCGCCAGGACCAGTAAATTCAACTGTTGGAAGTAGGCGAACAACCGAACCACCAATAGTGACAGTTATGGATTTAAACATGGCATCTTTATCAAGGATTGCGTGGTGCTTACCAACATGAACAGATTTCGCACCCCACTCTTGCAGAGTAACAAAAGTTAAATGAGCTCCTGACTCAACTTTGAACTCGATTTCTTCCGCTAACAAGGTGTCCCCTGTATTTGCAAGAATCACTGTTGCCCTGGCATTGGTTCCAACATGTATTAAAACACGGGAGAATTCAGCAGCGTTTAGATCAAAAGTTTTTCTCGACAGATGAATTGGAGCACTCACTTCAGTATTGGCTGCGACTTTTAACACTGCAACATCTGAGGAAAACTCTCTGACTCTATTGATTACTGCGTCATCAGTTGTACTCAAAGATGGCAAAAGCTCTCGAGAAATTCTTTCAAAACTAACTCCAGGGGTTACCTCGGAGTGCAATGAAAGCGAACGATGCTCTGCAATTGGTACAGAACCATCGTGTAACCCTTTAAGGCGATTAAGTGGTGTAAAACGCCACGACTCTTCTCGCCCGTGAGGCACCAAAATATTTGTGGTTAAAACACTCATTAACCAACAGCGCCTTCCATTTGAAGTTCAATCAAACGGTTGAGTTCAAGTGCGTATTCCATTGGAAGTTCGCGAGCAATAGGTTCAATGAATCCACGAACAATCATTGCCATGGCTTCATCTTCTGTAAGACCACGTGACATCAGATAGAACAATTGATCATCGCTGATCTTGGAAACTGTGGCTTCGTGACCCATTGAAACATCGTCTTCTCGCACATCAACATAGGGATATGTGTCAGAGCGAGAAATCGTGTCAACCAAGAGCGCATCGCATTTCACTGTGCTCTTTGAATGATGAGCACCCTCTTGAATCTGTACTAACCCACGATATGAAGTTCTTCCACCACCACGAGCAACTGATTTAGAAATTACAGTTGAAGATGTATATGGCGCTGCGTGAACCATCTTTGCACCAGAATCTTGATGTTGACCTTCTCCGGCGAACGCTAGTGAAAGGGTTTCACCCTTTGCATGTGCTCCCATGAGAAAAATTGCTGGATATTTCATGGTTACCTTTGAACCAATGTTTCCATCGATCCACTCCATGGTTGCACCTTCTGCGCATGTAGCTCGCTTGGTAACCAAGTTATAAACGTTGTTAGACCAATTTTGAATAGTTGTATAACGAACACGTGCGCCCTTTTTCACAATAATTTCAACTACTGCAGAGTGCAGTGAATCGGACTTGTAAATAGGTGCAGTGCATCCTTCAACATAATGAATATAAGAGTCTTCATCAGCAATAATCAACGTGCGTTCGAACTGACCCATATTTTCAGTGTTAATGCGGAAATATGCTTGCAAAGGAATCTCAACGTGTACTCCCTTAGGCACATAAATAAAAGATCCACCAGACCAAACTGAGGTGTTCAACGCCGCGAACTTGTTATCGCCAACTGGGATTACAGT
>JBIKPX010000059.1:0-5525 GCA_044357195.1 Candidatus Planktophila sp.
TATTGATGAGAACTCTCGCCTGCAAGAGCAGTGCGTGCAGAACATTCAATTAATTGGCGCTAAGTGCCGCGAAGAAGGAATTCCATTGATGGTTGAACCTCTTGTGATGACTGCAAAGTCAGGCACGGGAACAACTTCTGTGGGCGATGTAAATAAGATTGCAGCCCTTGTTCGACAGGCTGTAGAGCTAGGCGCCGACCTCATAAAGGTAGATCCAACTGTGCCGATGACTGATTTCCAGCAGATCGTTGAGATTGCATCAGGTGTTCCCGTACTTGTTCGTGGTGGCGGTTCTGTTCCTGCCCGCGAATTACTAGAGCGCACACGCATCGCAATTGATTCTGGTGCCTCAGGAGTTGTCTATGGTCGAAACATTGTCCAACACCCAACTCCAGCTAAATTCATAAAAGCTATCCGTGCCATTGTTCACAAGAACGCATCAGTTGATGAAGCCATGCTCGTTCTAGAAAAGAAATAGGAACAATGAGTCAGATGATGAAGGCTGCAGTAATATCTGGAGTTAAACAGATTCAAATCGTTGATGTGCCAATGCCAGTTATTGGACCGCGCGATGTTTTGCTCAAGATTAAATCTGCAGGTCTGTGCACATGGGAACAACGCATTTACACAGGACAAGCAAAATCTGATTACCCACTAGTTGGTGGCCATGAAAACGCTGGAGAGATCGCAGCAGTTGGTGAATTAGTTACTAATGTAAAAGTTGGTGACAGGGTCACTATGGGTTCATCTTCTTGCGGAACATGTCGTGCGTGCCTTCGTGGACAAGATAAAGGGTGCGCAGAACACTTCTTAAACTTCTCTCTTAAAGGTGGTTTCTACGGACCTGGCGGTTTTGCTGAGTACAAAATCCATAGAAGCGATGGTGTCTTTCCAGTTGGTAATGCGCCATGGGATCAAGCAGCACTTGCTGAACCGCTGTCGTGTGCAATACACGCAGCGAGTTTATTAGATGCGCGACTAGGTGACACGGCTGTTGTCTTTGGCGCCGGCACTATGGGATTGCTTAATTTGATGGTGTTGAAAAAATCTGGTCTTCGAGTTGCAGTCGTTGATGTCAATGAAGCTCGTCTTGCAAAGGCAACATCACTCGGTGCAGATTTAGTACTACAAGCTGGTCCTGATATTCGAGATCGCGTAAAGGCGGCATTTCTTGGCGGTGTTGATTTTTCTATCGCCGCTTACGGAAGCGAAGAAGTAAATCAAGACGCTCTAGATGTCCTTAATACACGAGGAAAAATATGCCTTTTTGCCTCGGCTCACCCAGTAACACCTTTTGCAATTGATCCAAACCTGATGCATAACCGCGAAACTTCAGCAGTAGGTGTTGTTAGCGCAGATCGCCGCGATCACGCAGTTGCCACAGATTTGATTGCAACGGGTCAGATTGATTTATCACCGATTGTTGATGCAACATTTCCACTAGTTGATGCTGCTGCAGCCTTTGAGCGCGCAACATCTTTGCCTAGTTATCGCGTGATGCTGCATCCGTAATTAGTTTTAATAACCCAATTCATGCAGTTTGTGCATTGACTCTTTTGTTGATTGATACAAATTAGAATAAATCTCACTTAGTGGTGCATACGTTGCTGCAAGTGTGGCATCTGGTTCAATAATTGTTGGCTTTCCTTGCCACACGCGAATCTCTTCTGGGCTAGAGACTAATCCCACTGCAACACCTGCTAGCAGTGCATCACCATATGAAGCACCGAATGTAAGGGGTGCTACTTCTTGTGGTACACCTGAAATGTCGCTAACAGCTTGTAACCAGACGGCGTTCTTTGTTCCGCCACCAACAGATTTAATTGCGCGTGGACGTGCGCCAATTGCAGTGAACAAATCAACGTGTTGTTTAAATCCGTGACCCATTCCTTCGAGAATACTTCTAAATATATGTCCACGAGTATGAGTCAGGCTTAAACCAAAGATCATTCCCTTTGCGCGAGGGTCCATTACTGGTGTGCGCTCTCCACTGAAGTAAGGAAGTACAACTACTCCTTCGGCGCCTGGCGGTGTTGCTGCTGCTTCTTTTACTAATACTGCATAAGCATTCTCACCCCCTGCTTCTTCGGCTGCGACCAATTCTTTTGCAAAGTTATCTTTAAACCAACGTGTCAGTGATCCACTAGTTGCCATGCCCGCAAGTAAGCACCACGTGCCGGGGAAGAGATAAGGACCTGCCCATAATCTTTTATCCCGTGCTTGATCATTATCAGTTACTTGAATCATGAAAATTGTTGAGCCATACATCATCATTAATTCACCAGGCTGTGTAACGCTAACGCTGAGTGCTTCAGCGCCCGCATCGATTGTGCCCACAGAAACAGGTGTTCCAACGGCTAAACCAGTGGCTTTTGAAGCAGATTCAATGATGTGGCCCGCTAATTCGTGGCTCCACATCAGCTCTGGAAGCTGATTGATATCTAAAATTTCTTTGCAGTACTTATCACTCCACTGATTTTTCCACGGGTCATACATCGGAACCATGGTGCCAGCAGAAAAATGATCGACCACGACTCGAGAAGTTAAGCGGGCCACAATAAAAGTTGTTGCATCAACAAACCATCTGGCTTTTTTATACACTTCAGGTTCGTTTTTCTTAATCCATAGAATCTTTGGGCCAGTCGATTGTGAAGACAAAGTATTGGCAGTTGCATTAAAAATTGTGTCTTCGCCATAGATTGCAGTTAGTTCATCAATTTCTTCAACGGCTCGAGTATCAACGCCATATAAAATTCCCATACGAAGTGGATTAAAGTTTTCATCTATTGGCAATACATCAGGGCCAATAGCGCTGACTCCAACGCCTTTGATATCACTTGGGGAAACACCTTCGGTTGCAAGTAGTTGCTTGGACAGATTGCAAAAATCTCCCCACCACGTTAACTCTGGATCGTGTTCTGCCCATCCTGCACGTGGAAATAAAAGCTTGTGGGCAATTGTTGCTTGCGCAATTACTTTTCCTTGCGCAGTTGTTAAGACACCCTTTGATTCATAGGTGCCAATATCGATTCCCAGAAGTAAGTCTTGGCCCATAACGTCATCCTCTTGTTAAAGAGTTAACCTCGTGTGAAATTCTCATCGGTTGGAAACTTCTTTACAACTCCTATGAGCAATTTTGTGAGATCTTCTAAGTCATCCAGGGAGCAAACTTCAACGCCTGAGTGTGTGTAACGAGTTGGCCATGCAACATCTACGCATGCAATACCTTCGCCGACTAGTTGAACATATGACGCGTCCGTTAATAAACCAATTGTTGCGTGACGTTGCAGATCAACTTTTTGTGCATCTGCTGCTTCTTCAATCAGTGAGAGCAAACGTGGGTGTGGAATTAATCCATTAAGTGTTCCGCGGCCATGAAATGTGTATGTGCCAACTACCGGGCCAGCGCCAACTTCAACAGCATTTCCCCCATGAATATCAGGAGTATCAGAGGCTGCAACTAGATCAATACTTATTGCAGCTGTTGGTTGAATTTGTTGCGCCGCAACCATTGCACCGCGCAGGTTGAACTCTTCTTGAACAGTTCCAACTAGATGCAGCGTTACTTTTGGACGCTTCTTGCCAAAGTGTTGTGCGAGCTCAACTAGAACTGCGCAGCCACCACGATCATCTAGTGATGTTGCAGCAACTCTATTGTTAACTAGTTTTTCAAAACTTGGACGATATAAAACTGGTGTGCCAATCTTTACGCCAGCGTTAGCAACTTCTTTCGCACTCGTTGCGCCAATATCAACATAGCACTGACCAATTGGTTTAACTATGTATTTATCTTCAGGCGGTGTGAGGTGGTGAGAAACAAAACCAATAACGCCTTTTACGATTTTGCCTGATGATGTCTGCAAAATTACATTTGATGCAGCCAAGATTCGCTCTGGAACTCCACCGACTCGTTCGATTCGGATAAAGCCGTTGTCTTCAACGCCTTTAACAATCATTCCGAGAGAATCGGTATGAGCAAAAATCATTAAATCTGAACCATCAGGTGATGTTCCATTAATAGTTGCAATGACATTGCCGAGCACGTCTACGCGAATTTCATCAACATAATCTTCTAAATCTGCCTTGAGCTTTTTGATCATCTCATCTTCAAAACCTGACATTGCAGGAGTCAGACAGTACTTTTCTAAACGCTCGATAAGTGACATTAGGTCCTCAATGACTTAGCAATAGATTTATTGGTTCTACGGTTTTCAAGTACAACGTTAAGAATCATAACGATGATCAGTACGCCGCCTTGCGCTGCAAGATAGAAGAATTGACTAAAGCGTAAAATGTTAAATCCTGAGGCAACCATCTGTAGAACAGCTGTTGCAAGAATTACGCCTGTAACAGTTCCGAATCCACCATTTGGATTAACACCGCCAAGAACGACAATAACGATTGCAAGAAGAATGTATGAAGAGCCAAAGTCCGGACTCGCAGCCGATGTACGGGAGGCAATAATTAATCCTGCAAGGGAAGATAAAAGACCTGAAATCAAGTAAACCCACGCAATTACCTTGCGATCGCCCATAACGCTGTATTGCGCTGCTTTGCGGTTAGTTCCAACAAGGAAAACCTTAAGGCCAAGAGTTGTGCGGTTAATGAAAAATCCAACAGCAAGTGCGATGACAATCATTAATACAAATGGAGTTGGGATACCAAAGAAGGTTCCATTTCCAACGCGCATGAATTGCTCTGGAAGTCCTGAGACTGACTCTCCGTTAGTCATACCAATTGCAATTCCGTTAAAAAGAGTCATCGTTGCAAGGGTTGCAAGAATCGGAGTCACATTAAGTTGTGCGACCAAAATAGAGTTAACGGCGCCGGCTAGAAGACCAACAATAGTTCCCAGAACACAAGCAATGATGATCCACTTATTTGAAAGATTTTCTGATTCCCCCATTTTATTTGTCATAACCCATGAAGCAACCAGAGCTGCAGCATTTGAGATAGAAACAATGGAGAGATCAATTCCGCCTGTGAGCATTGAAAGCATCAGAGCAATACTTAAAATCGCAATCTCAGGAATTTGATATGCCATTGATACGAAGTTAGATGAAGTAAAGAAGATATCTTTTGAAACGTATGAAAAGATAAAGAAGGTAAGTGCGGTAAAGATCATCAACTGCGTGATCTTGCGATCGGCAAGTAGGCCAGTGTTAAATTTATTTAAACGCTCGTTCATTATTCGCCCGCCTCATCACTTGTTGACACTCTTCGATTTTTGGCTTTTTTACTCTCGTTGAGTGCTTGAACGGTGATACCAATAATAAGAAGCGCGCCCACTGCAGCGCGTTGCCACGAACTGCTAACGCCTAGAAGAATGAGATTGCCCTTAATCAAACTGATAAGAAGTACACCAAGAACTGTTCCAAAGACAGTTCCGTAACCACCCATGATGCTTGCACCACCTAGAACAACGGCTGCAATGATGTCGAGTTCGGATCCGGTGAGATCATATGGATTAGCTTTTCGTTGTAGCGATACATACAAAATTCCAGCAAGACCAGAAAGGCCACCCA
>JBIKPX010000010.1:0-17468 GCA_044357195.1 Candidatus Planktophila sp.
TTCTTGCGGTATATCGGATAAAACTAAGTTAATAGCATCATCAGAGTCTTTGGCTGAAAATCCTAAAGAAATAAGCGCACTCGTTAATTGTTCGCGCCACACAGGTTGATGAGATCTTGTATATGACCCTTGCCCGAAATCACTTATCTTTGATTTGAGCTCCAGGATTAAACGCTGGGCTCCTTTTTTGCCAATTCCGGGAACTTTCTCAATCGCAGAGATATTTTCGGTGTTTACTGCGTGTGCTAATTCTGAAGGTGTCAGTGCTCCCAAAATAGAAAGTGCGACTTTGGGACCAATTCCAGAAACAGTTTGGACTAATTCAAAGAGAACTCGTGAGGGTTCATCGCTAAAACCAAAGAGGGTCAGCGAATCTTCTCGCACAACAAGGGAAGTAAATAGATTTGCATGTGCGCCAACTGTTAATGAGTTGCTGGTGTGGGCATTGATTAATACATTCATGCCTACTCCCCCGACTTCGATAATTGCTCTATCGGCAGTAAGTGATCTGACTGTGCCACTAAGCGTTGCGATCATCGAAGACCTGCCAATCGCTTTTTCTCGGCAGATAGCGCCGTTTTAATTTTCGCATCAGCAGAGCCACGCCAAATATGACAGATGGCAAGTGCGAGTGCATCGGCGCTATCTGCTGGCTTAGGAATTTCTTGTAAATTCAATAGACGTTTAACCATTTCTGATACTTGAGCTTTATTTGCTCGGCCAGAACCTGTTACTGCAGCTTTTACTTCACTTGGCGTATGTAAAAACACTGGAACGCCGTGTTGTGCTGCAACTAATAACGCAATTCCGGCTGCTTGCGCTGTGCCCATAACAGTACGCACATTATGTTGTGAGAAAACCCTTTCCACAGCCATAACATCAGGAGAATATTTTTCGACCCATTGGGTAATGCCTGAGTGCAATTCAAGTAAGCGAAGATCTAGTTCTATGTCAGTAGCGGTCATGATCACGCCGACTCCATCTAATGTCAGAGCAGATCCTGGAGTACCTGAGACTATGCCGACACCACATCTAGTCAGACCTGGGTCGATTCCAAGAACTCGCATGGCGCAAGCCTAAGAGGTGGGGCGAAAAAATTAAGCCAGGCTCGCCATTACTTCATCTGATACATCAGCGTTACTGAAGACATTTTGCACATCATCTAGCTCTTCGATCGCATCGATAAGTTCGAATACTTTCGTCGCTGATTCGCCATCTAAATCAATTGTCATAGAAGGAATGAAAGAAGAATCGGCAGATTCGTAATCAATTCCCGCACTTTGCAGTGCAGTGCGCGCTGTGACCAAATCACTTGCTTCACACACAATTTCAAATGCATCACCATTATCGTTAACTTCTTGAGCCCCTGCTTCCAAAACTGCTTCAAGAATAGATTCTTCCGTTGCACCTGATGCCTTATTTACAACTATTAAACCTTTGCGATGAAACAGATATGACACCGAGCCAGGATCGGCCATAGAGCCACCATTGCGTGTAACAGCAACGCGCACTTCAGATGCAGCGCGATTTCGATTATCTGATAAACATTCGATCATGATTGCGACACCGTGTGGTCCGTAACCTTCATACATAATTGTCTGCCAGTCAGCGCCACCAGATTCAAGGCCAGCACCGCGTTTAATCGCACGATCAATATTGTCTGCAGGCATTGAATTCTTCTTCGCCTTTGCAACAGCGTCAAAAAGTGTTGGGTTGCCATCCATATCAGGTCCACCGTTGCGCGAAGCAACCTCAATTGCTTTAATCAACTTCGCGAAATTCTTAGCACGACGACCATCGATGACAGCCTTTTTATGCTTTGTAGTTGCCCACTTGGAATGGCCGGACATTTAACACCTCACCTGAAAGATTGTTTCTACCTGTCTTACTTTATCGTAATCTGAACTAATCTCTATGAGCAAACTTTTTCGAGGAAATACCTATGGACGCTGTAGTCATCGGTAATCTCAGGATGAAAAGCCGTAGCCAATAAGTGACCTTGGCGCACAGCAACGGGATGGGATGCACCGTCTGCACCTTCAAAGCTTGCTAAGACTTCAACGCTCTTACCTATTTTTTCAACCCATGGGGCTCTAATGAAAATTGCACGTATTGGAGATTTAGAGATTGCAGGAGCAGAGATGTCACTTTCAAATGAATCAACTTGTCGACCGAAAGCATTGCGCCGAACAGTTATATCAATTCCACCAAAAGTTTCTTGACCATCTTTTGCGGCAACAATGTGATCTGCCAACATGATCATTCCAGCGCATGAGCCATATGTTGGCATGCCAGCTGCAATTCTCTTCTTAATTGGCTCGAAAACTTTAAATGTTTTTGCCAGAGAAACAATCGTGGTTGACTCGCCACCCGGGATAATCAGTGCGCCGATTTTTTCTAACTCCGCAGGAGTTCGAACCTCAACACCTTGGACACCACACTGCGCCAAAGCATTTAGGTGTTCGCGAAAATCACCCTGTAACGCTAGAACGCCAACCTGCAAGTTTTTTACTACCAACCGCGTTCAGAAAGGCGATGTGGTGCTGGAAGATCTGCAACGTTTATACCGACCATAGCTTCACCAAGTCCGCGTGAAGCATCTGCAATAACTTTTGCATCGGTAAAAGCAGTAGTTGCTTTAACGCATGCTTCTGCGCGTCGCTTTGGATCTCCAGATTTGAAGATTCCTGAACCGATAAAGACGCCATCAGCGCCCATCTGCATCATCAGGGCAGCATCAGCTGGAGTTGCAATGCCGCCTGCTGTGAATAGAACAACTGGGAGTTTTCCATTTGCAGCAACTTCTTTTACTAAATCAAATGGAGCCTGCATCTCTTTTGCTGCAACATAGAGTTCATCTTCGCGCATGGATGTTAGTCGTCGAATTTCTCCACCTATCTGGCGCATATGTGTCATTGCGTTAGAAACATCGCCAGTGCCAGCTTCGCCCTTAGAGCGAATCATTGCTGCACCTTCATTGATGCGGCGAAGTGCTTCACCTAAATTTGTTGCACCGCAAACAAAAGGAATCGTGAAATCCCATTTGTTAATGTGATTGGCATAATCAGTTGGAGTCAGAACTTCAGATTCATCGATGAAATCAACACCTAAGCTTTGAATAACTTGTGCTTCAACAAAGTGACCAATGCGAACTTTAGCCATTACAGGAATTGAAACCGCAGCTTGAATTGCAGCGATCATGTCAGGATCTGACATGCGTGCGACGCCACCTTGCGCACGAATATCTGCGGGCACTCTTTCAAGTGCCATAACAGCCACAGCGCCAGCATCTTCGGCAATTTTTGCTTGCTCAACATTGACAACGTCCATGATGACGCCGCCCTTAAGCATTTCTGCCATACCGCGCTTAACGCGTGATGTTCCGCTTTCCTGTGCCATTACAACTCCCTGTATGAATAGGGGCCTAATACTACTTTGAAGTTGGAGTTGGCGCGCTGGCAGGTTTGCGCGTGAAATCTGGCTCTTTATCGGTCAGGGCAACCCACACTTGTCCTGGTGCGAACTTTATTTCTGCTCCAGTTGCATCTGTCCACGTTGTTGGCGATAAAACATCTGGGCGATTCCATGTTGCTTGAATCACAGTGCCATCGCGCAGAACGTATGCCTTTCCTGTTCCTACTGTTTGAGAAAACGGAGTATTGCCGCCGAACTTATCTCCGTATTCAGAAGGCGTAATAGAAACTAATTGAATAACTAATGTTGTTGGACCTAAGTTTTTTCCAACATCGGAGAGATCTGGAATCGAATTAACACTTAATAACCATCGACTGCTGGCACTATCCCAACGGGCAGAATATTTCTGTGCCGGCCAATGCATCGTTACATCAATGATTTCAAAACCTTCGTTTTCCAATTGATCTGAAAAATTCCAGCCAACATTTCTGGCTGGATCAATTACGGTGGCTTTGCTTACTTCATTTGCCATCAAAGTTTGTGCATTGAGAAACATTGCATAGGGCTGAATTCGATTTGGATCTGTCTCATAAAAGGCAGGACCTCGCCTCATGGCGCCAACATCGGAGAGCTTTGCAGCAGCGATTACGGGAAGTAACTTTTGTTGCGCTCCACTGTATGCAAATGCCACATGACCATACTGCGCAAGCAGATCTATATCGCTGATACGCGCACTGCGCACCGGTCCGATGCGCACTGGAATATTCGATGAAAAAACTGCCGCCAATCTCGTCAGGCCGCCTTCTACTTGTTCGATGTAAACAACATCTGCGAACTCCAAGCCAACTTGAGGACGAGCATTTGCCGTGTCATCTATTTTCACAACTAGGACCGGGCCGTTCTCGCCTTCTCGACCACTCAGCACATTGGTTTGAATTGGATCTGAAATCATTTCAGAAACACTCTGCGAGATAGATGCGCAACCAGCTGTGCTTAGAACAGCGGCGTAGGCCGCCAAAATAAGTACAGATCGCGTTTTAGAGAACATCAGTTTCAAACTCATAAGTAATTGGTAGAGGAGCTGTACCGGCTAGGCGAAAAACTCGGACAATTGCTTTGCTGCGCACTAAATGCGTTCTGGCCACTGCATCAACGTGTAAGGCAATGGCAATTCTGACTTTATCCGTTAACTCAGATAACTCGCGGAGCAAAACTATTTCCGCAGGACGCTGACTACTTTGGCCATCGGCTAGTAGTAGCCCAAGGGCGCCTGATAATCCGCTTTCGGCTGCAGATCTATTTTCAATACTTGCCTCGCGTGCTTGATAAGCGGCAGCAGTTAAAAGCATGGCAGATGCGGGATCTGCAATTTCACTACGAGTGATTTCAAGTGCAATTGCTGCCCGACGTTGCAATAAACCATCTAAATTGGCCCAACTAGTTTCCACTCGATGATGTAATCGATCTAAGCGAGTGGCCAGAAAGGTTAAGTACCAAATGAACACCAACAGAAAAATTCCCACAACAACCAAGGTTTTCATTTATGCATCCCCTCGTTGATCGCGTCCAATAAATCTACTCCATGCTCGGTTTTCTGATGCGAGACGAACTTTTTCACCGCTTACCAGTGACATTTCATAGATTGAGAAAATTTGATCGGCAACAACTTTCCAATCAAATTGCTGAGCATGCTTCTTTCCTGCTTTGCCAAGTTCAATTCTACGTTCGTCATCTCGCAATAAATCAATGACTCGTTTGGCCAAATCCGTTGAACTTTCAGATTCAAATAACTCTCCGAACTCCCCGTGATTTAGAAGTGAATCAAATGCTGGAATATCACTTGCAACAACTGTGGCGCCTCCGGCAAGAGCCTCTGCCAAGATAATTCCAAATGATTCTCCCCCAGTATTTGGAGCTACATAGAGCGAAATTGAAGCTAGAAAATTTGCTTTATCTTGTTCAGAAATCTTTCCAAGAAAAGTGAACCGAGATCGCAACTGGGGATCTATGGACTCGATGACATCTTTGGTGTCGCCAGGTCCTGCGACAAATACTCGAACATCTGGTGCGAATCTAGAAATAATTGGCAGAGCGTCAACTAATACTGAGAGCCCTTTGCGAGGCTCTTCAAAGCGTCCGATGAACCCCAAGGTATTTTTCTGCCACTGCTCTTGTGCAACACCATCTCTATATCGATCGGCATAAATTCCATTAGGAATAACAACTGCGTCAGTTTCTAGGTGTTCAGTCAGCGTTGCACGAGCTGCTTCGCTGACAGCAATGCGCGCAGATAGTTTTTCAATAACTGGTTCCAGAATTGGACCAATTGCAAAAATTGCTTTTTGTCTCTTTGCCGCGGCATGAAAAGTTCCAACCATTGGACCTTCGCCAGCCCAACAAGCTAATAATGAAATAGAAGGAATAGCGGGTTCATGTAAATGCAGGATGTCGAAATCACCTTGGGCAATCCATTGGCGAACTCGTGCAAAAGCAATTGGTCCAAATAGAACACGGGCAACAGCGCCGTTATAAGGAATCGCAATTGGTTTGCCCGCACTTTTGACATAACTTGGAATTTTGGTTTCATCAATGACGGGTGCTAAAACTGAAATATCGTGGCCTGCAGCAATTAGATACTCAGCTAAATCGCGAACGTGATTTTGCACCCCACCTGGTGTGTCCCAACCATATGGGCAGACGATTCCAATCTTAAGTGAGCGAGTAAGCATTACATTCGCTCCTTAAAGTCTTCATCAACCCAAATTCTTTGAAGCATGTGCCAATCCTGTGGATATTTGCTAATACCGTGGGCAAAATTATCTGCAGATTTTTGAACAAGGGCAGAAACCTTTTCTTCTTGAGTTCCCTCAACCGGAACTTTGATTTCATCGAAAGTGATATGAATTCCACGCTCTGTGTAATTTACAAAGGCTGTCACAAGTACCGCATCTGTTTTTATTGCCAACACTGCAGGACCTGCCGGCATGCGAGCGGGATGTCCGAAGAAATTTACATCGATTCCAGATTTCGATAAATCTCGATCTGCGACAAGGGCTACGAGATGTCCTTCTCTTAACCTCTGTGCCAACGTCACAATAGATCTGGAATCCAAGGCCAGTACTTCCATGCCCATTGCTTGCCTGTAACGAAGAAATTCCAGAAATAATCTCTCAGGCTTAAGCCGTTCGGCAACTGTTACAAGATGTATTCCTTTGAGGCAAAAATATGCACCGGCGTGATCCCAGTTTCCAGCGTGTGGCAAAGAGACAATTACTCCGCGTCCACTTGCGATCCCATCTAGCAATAAGTTTTCTCTTGTCACAGTTACCGTTGAATTAATCCGCTCTTTATCCCAATTCGGAAATCTGAAGGTGTCACACCAATATCTCATATACGAAGACATGGCATCTGCGAGAAGTTGTTGCATCTCTGATTCTGTGGCTTCTGGCTTTACTCGCACCAGATTACTTCGCAAGCGCGCAACGCTCTTCGGATTTCGCTTTACTAAAAATCGAGCACCTCGATCAAATAGTGAATACGCCACCGATTCGGGCAGGGTGCGCAATATTTTCCAGGCGAAGATATATGCCCATCCCACGAGACTTTCTTTCATGTTAGATCGCGCGTTTAACAATAATTAATCGTTGAAAAGTTGTTACTACGCCCAGTATCGCTAATACCCACGCACTTATCGACAGTGCGTACGGCACGCCTAGTCCATGAAATCCTGTTCCAACTAAAACGATGATTGCTCGCTCTGTGCGCTCGGCAATGCCGCCGCTGCATGCGATATTCATGCTCTCAGCCTTTGCTCGGATGTATGGAATGAGCATTCCGGTAACAAGACATACTAAATAAATTATCGAAAGTTGATCATCTTCTTGGATTAAATAGATTGCTACACCGCAGAGCACTGCTGAATCAGAAATTCTGTCCACCGTTGAATCTAAAAACCCGCCCCATTTGCTTGCGCCGGCAGAACTAATTCGAGCCATCGCTCCATCGAAGAGATCGCTGAGCATGAAAAAACTAATTACCAGCGTTCCTACAAAAAACTCACCTTGAGGGAAGAAATAGAACGCACTGATAACAACGCAGATAGCACCTATTGCAGTAACTGCATTCGGTGTTAATCCGATTCGTAGGAAGAATCGGGCCACCGGAGAAATAATTCGCGTGACCGCAGGTTTTAAAACTTCGCTAATCATTAGGTACATATTAGGCTTAAGGTCATGCCAACTCATAGTTTCGAACTACGCATCAGCGTGTACGGGCATCCAAGCGCGCAGCCAGAATCTGTAGCCGACCTCTTTGGCGCTACCTACAACACTGATGCCGACGGTTCTGAAGAGGTAGCGATCTTTGTCATTAATCCAAACACTGGTGTGGATGAAAAAACCGTATCTAATTGGGCAGCCTTAGATGAGTTCCAAACTCCCCGATTAATTGTTGTAACGAACATAGAAAGCGGTGAAGCTGATTTCGATGACGCTGTTCTTCTTGCCAATCGACTCTTTGACCAGGTTGTTACGCCCTACTTAGTATTACACGATGATTCCGGTGCGCCTTGCGCTCTTATTAGTTTGGCCACAGAGGAAATTACTGATTACTCAACTAATCCTTCCACAGTAATTCCCAGCGATCCTGAACATAAAACTTTGGTAAGTGAATTTGTTGATGAATATAAGTCGCACATGGCAATTATGGGCGATGGATCTTTTGCGGCTGGATTGCTTTTTCCTGCAATTCCGATGTGGATAGAAAAAAATATTGGTATCGATATTGTTAAGCAATATCTAACCGAAATTAATCGTTAACCCATCCTACGGCTAGGTCACTACGTGTTTGGGCCAATAACTGAGGCAATACTTTAGTTTGACCAATAATTGGCATGAAGTTGGCATCTCCACCCCAACGAGGAACAACGTGTTGGTGAATATGTTCTGCTACTCCGGCGCCCGATAACGCACCTTGATTCATTCCAAGATTAAAACCGGCAGCATTTGAAACCTTGCGCAGAGTCTTCATGGCTTGCGCACTTAAGAATGAAATTTCATTTCGTTCCTCTTCGGTTAAATCAGTGAGATCAGCAACGTGACGATAAGCACAAATGAGTAAATGGCCTGCGTTATATGGATATAAATTCATGACAACGTAGGCAGTTTTACCGCGATGAACAATTAATCCTTCTTCATCTGATAACAAAGCAATTGTGCAAAATGGACATGCAACGCTATTTCCTTCAAGTGGTCTGTTTTCGCCCTTTAAATAATCCATTCTGTGCGGAGCCCACAATCGCGACCATGCATCAGGAATACCTGCTCCACCCTCTAGATGCATGGAATTAAACCTGAATTCGCTTTGCTACCGCGTCTTTAATCTCTTTGATGGCATCGGCAATCGGAATACCATTTTTCTGTTCGCCATTTCTATATCTAAATGAAACAGCGCCAGCCTTTTGATCTTCTTCTCCAGCAATAACCATAAATGGAACCTTTTGCATTTGTGCGTTACGAACTTTTTTCTGCATGCGATCATCGGATGCATCGAGTTCGGCGCGAATACCTGCCTTTTTCATCTGCACCATGACATCGGCTAAGTAATCAGCAAATGCATCGGCCACAGGAATACCAACTGCCTGAAGCGGTGCGAGCCATGGTGGAAATGCGCCAGAGTAATGCTCAGTTAAAACACCAAAGAATCGTTCAATAGAACCAAAGAGTGCGCGGTGAATCATGACTGGGCGTTGACGTGTTCCATCTGCTGCTGAATATTCAAGTTCGAATCGTTGTGGCAATTGGAAATCTACTTGGATGGTTGACATCTGCCATGTGCGACCAATTGCATCCTTTGCTTGCACAGAAATCTTAGGTCCATAAAAAGCTGCGCCGCCTTCATCTAGAACAAGTTCTAATTTTTGTGCTTCTGCAGCTTTGCGAAGCGCTTCTGTGGCTTCTACCCAATCCTTATCTTCGCCCACAGATTTCTCTGGGTTGCGAGTAGATAGTTCGAGGTAAAAATCATTTAGACCATAATCGCGCAACAAGTTAAGTACGAAAGTTAATAATGAATCGAGCTCGGTGGGCATCTGCTCTTTTGTGCAATAAATATGCGCATCATCTTGTGTGAAACCGCGGGCACGAGTAAGTCCATGCATCACACCGGATTTTTCATAGCGATAGACAGTTCCAAATTCAAATAAACGAAGAGGTAATTCGCGATAAGAACGTCCACGCGCACGGAAAATCAAATTATGAAATGGACAGTTCATAGGCTTCATGTAGTACTGCTGTCCAGCCTTTTTAATCGTTCCATCAGGATGATGTTCTTCATCCAAAATCATTGGTGGATACATTCCTTCTGAATACCAATCCAAATGTCCAGATGTTTCAAAGAGCGCGGCCTTTGTCAGGTGCGGAGAATAAACAAATTCATATCCTTCTTCTTCATGACGTATGCGCGAATAATCTTCCATCGCACGGCGCACAATGCCACCCTTAGGGTGAAATACGGCTAAACCCGAACCAATTTCTTCTGGGAAAGAAAAAAGGTCTAATTCATTACCAAGTCGACGGTGATCACGTTTTTCGGCCTCTGCTAATAACTCAAGGTGAGCATTTAATTCATCCTGTGTAGGCCACGCTGTTCCATAAATTCTTTGCAGCATCGGATTTTTTTCAGAACCTCGCCAATATGCTGCAGCGCTTCTCATTAATTTAAATGCAGGAATATGTTTCGTAGATGGCAGATGTGGACCTCGACATAGATCACTCCACACTGCTTGTCCATCGCGACCTAAATTGTCATAAATCGTTAGTTCGGCGCCACCGACTTCAACACTTGCTTCATCACCGGCGCCAGATTTCAAGCCAATAAGTTCACACTTATACGGCTCGTGAGCTAGTTCCTTGAGAGCATCTTTTTCTGTTGTGACACGTCGCTTAAACCTTTGACCATCTTTAATGATCTTGCGCATAGCAGATTCGATTTTTTCAAAATCATCTGGATTAAATGGACGCTCAGGATCAAAGTCGTAGTAAAAACCATCTGTGATCGGCGGTCCGATTCCTAATCTAGTTCCAGCAAAAACACTCTGCACAGCTTGCGCCATTACGTGAGCAGTTGAGTGACGAAGAACGGCTAGTCCTTCAGGTGAAGAAATCGAAACAGAATCAATGACATCTCCAGAAACAATGTCGCTCCATAGATCCTTGAGTTCGCCATTTATTTTGCAAACAACCACATCTTTTCGTTCAGCAAAAATATGAGTTGGCTTTTGATCTGCCGCAACGCTGACGGCAGCGCCATCAACGATGATTGAGAGCTCGGACATGCCCCTAGCCTACCGAAGTCCGTATGGCCATTTCTCGGATTTGTTGTGCAAATAATTGACTAACTTCTAAATCTGGCATTACTCGCCCATCAATGCTTGCAACAGGTGCCGCAATTTTTAAACTTGAAATCACAATGGCCGCCTGCACATGCGAGAGATCGTTGGTGTCAATTTTTCTCACCTTTACCGGCAAGTTTTCAACAATTAACGCACGCATTACCCCTGGCAATACTCCCTGAACAATTGGCGGAGTAATCCACATTCCGTCGGTGTAAAAAATTAGATTCGAAACAGCTGCTTCACACACTTCGTGATTGCTGTTGATCACAATGGCTTCATCGCAGCCCTGCTGCTTTGCCACATTTAATATCTCTAGTCGCGATGTATAGGGGAAAGTTTTTGCGGGAACGCCTTTAATATCTATGCGCACTGGATACGTGCAGAGCTTTAAATTATGAGTCAGTTCCTTATACGGATCATGAGTTGCAATGAATGTGCCATCTTGTTTAAAGAGCAACCTCAACCGACCAATTGGATGTCTCACTTCTGTCAATAATTGATCTATTGCCGAGCGAACCCGATCTTCAGCAGGTATCTCAACTGCCACGCGTGTACCAGCATCTAGTGCTCGTCTCATATGACGATTGAGTGCATAAGGGATTGAATCAACAGTTTTGATTGTTTCAAATACACCAAATCCATCAGGCCAATTATCTGGAGCCAAATCAACTCCACTGGAATCAACAACACTGTCATTGAGCCAGATCTTCATGAGATTTCACCGGATGCAATTTTAATGAGCCGCTCTGCCTTCAACTGCGTTTCTTCCCATTCAGATGCAGCATCACTAGCCCATGTTATTCCAGCGCCAGTACCAAATTTCAAAGTCACTTCTTCTTTCCAAAAGGTTCTGATCGCAACAGCTAAATCGCACGCGTCACCTTGAATCCAACCAATTGCGCCACAGTAAATTCCACGGTTCTTCTCGTGCTGGGCAATTATTTTCACAGCAGAAGATTTTGGTGCACCGCTGACAGACCCCGGTGCAAGCAATGGTTCGATTATTTCACTCCACGATAAATTACCCTTGAGTTCTCCCGTTACATCTGAGACCAAGTGATCAATTCCGGGATGATGCTCTATCCCCAACAATCTAGGCACATCAATTGATCCATCTTTACAGATCTGTCCTAAATCATTTCTGATTAAATCAACGATCATGACATTTTCAGCTGTGTCCTTACTTCCAAAATCGGCGCCCCCTGTTGGACGAGTGCCCTTGATCGGAGATGAAGTAACGGTGTTGCCTCGTCGCTTGAGAAATAGTTCAGGAGATGCCGATGCAATTTCTATTCCTGGAATTCGCAAGTAGCTGGCATGAGGTGCTGGGTTATTGCGCAAAATTGATTCAAACAATCCCGCAAGAGACAAATCCTTCTCAATGATTGCACTCAGTATTCGACAGGCATTTACCTGATAGACCCACCCGTTTGAAATATCTTCTTGAATTGCCTGGACGTAAGAAATATAGGCATCGCGATCCATCGATGATGAAAATGTCGAAGTAACAAAGTCTGATTGTGCATGCGGAAATTCTGATTCAACAACCTGAGAAAAATTCGCACACGTCCACTTACCTTCAAAGGAAATCGAGACAGCCCAAAAGCCATCATTGGTTATCTCTCGGGGATCATGCGTTACTCGCTGCAAACCTGTTGCATAACGATTACCCATCCAAAAGATCGGCTCAACCCCTGCGTTCATGCGGACAACTTAGTCGCTGCAACCTCACTTTGGCTCTTGCGCGCACATGCGATAGATTTTGCCCTGCAATACGCGGACGTAGCGCAGTTGGTAGCGCGGAACCTTGCCAAGGTTCAGGTCGCCGGTTCGAACCCGGTCGTCCGCTCTGATTCACCGCCACTGAAATCTCTTTACTCATGTAAAAGATTAAAAGTGGCGGTATTTCTATGGTGGAATGGCCGAGAGGCGAGGCAAGGGACTGCAAATCCCTCTACACGGGTTCAAATCCCGTTTCCACCTCCATTATTTAAAAAGCATGTCCTTTCACGTCCAAAACTGAAAGAATCTGACAATGAGTTCACATGATCAATCACAACGACCTTGGGGTCGCTATGAAATCTTGCAAGAAAGTGCAATTCATAAAACTAAATGTATTTACGTGCAACCCGGAAAACGCTTGTCATATCAACGCCATCAAAAGCGCGCCGAACATTGGTTCATAGTCCAAGGAAGCGCCGAGGTAACACTTGAAGGAAAAGTCTCACAACTTTCATCAGGTGACACAATCTCAATTGGCATCGGCCAACTGCACCGAATTGCAAACATCGGAAGCGATGAAGTTATCTTTATCGAAATTCAAACAGGCACATACTTTGGCGAAGATGATATTGAGCGTATCGAGGACGATTTCGGACGCTAATTTAGCTGTTGTATAGTTCTGCTACCTCAGGACGATTGGCTCAGCGGTAGAGCACCACATTGACATTGTGGGGGTCACTGGTTCGATCCCAGTATCGTCCACAATTCATCAAGTATTACTTCTTACCAATCACCTTCTTGAGATCTAAATACTCCTCGCACGTTACACCGCATAAGCTCTTCAATTTGGCAAGATTTTTCTTGGCATCGGACAACTTCTTTGTTTCCACGAATAACTCGCCCTGATACTCAAGTGCTCCTAAATGCTTTGGATTAATTCTTAGAGCCTTTGCGTAATAAACAGCAGCTGGCTTATACAACTTTAGTTTTCGTGAGCTATATCCGAGGAGATTATTGACCTCTGCATTGTTGGAAAATTCTTGATCAGCAATTTTTAGAGCAGCTAAGGCCGCAGCAAAATTCTTATCTTCAATCATTTTTCTAATTGACGCTAATTCAGTTGCTACGTTCTTGGTCACCGTCGCAGTAGTTGGAGTCGAAGTTGGTGTCGGTGTCGGTGTCGCAGTTGGAGTATTAATCGTTGTTCCCCCACCACCGCCTGTGTCAGCTGCATTAAGGATTGGCAATGATAGGAAAGCTAGTGGTAGTAAAAGAGATGCGATAATTAGTTTCTTCATTTCTTTGCTTCCGTCCTTAGTTCCTCTACTTTGATTGCCGCATCTTCGCGACTATCTGCTCGCAGGCCATCGATGACTCCATCTAGGTCAACTTTTGTTTTGTTTTGGCTCATCTTAAATGAAACTTCAAGGCGGGCAACTTTTAATTCAACGCCAACAATTGCTCGTAACTGACCTGCAACATAATCCTCTGGTGCATCATCTAACTTCCAAGGGTTGGCTCTAGTGCCTTCAAAGGAATCTGTCAGATCTGAAACGGCTTTACGAAGCCAATCAACATCATCATGAATTATTAATTCTCCATAGACGTGAGCCAACATGTAATCCCATGTTGGAACTACTTTGCCGTGCTCTTGCTTTGATGCATACCAACTTGGAGAGATATAGGCATCCACCGGAACGCCGATGAACAAAGCTTCTTGATCCGTTTTTTCTGACCATTGAGAGTTTCCACGGGCAACATGACCAATGACAGAACGAGAAGACTTATCGAAATTCACTGGGATCATGGTCGAGAGAATTCCCTGCGCAGTATTGGTAACTAAGTGCCCGCTCTTAAGGTTTTCCAAAAATTGCTGTGCTGCTGGGTCTTCAACTGAGAAATGCCGTGGGATATACATTAGTGACTCACTCCCCCGGCATTCATGATTACAACTCCGGCAATAATTATTGTTATCCCAATTATGTTCAACTTCGTTAATTGCTGATCAAAGAAAATCAATCCACCGACAGCTGCACCGATGATTCCGAATCCAGACCAAATTGCATAAGTGATTCCAACATCTATCTTCTTGAGCGATTGAGACAAAAGTGCAAAAGCCGTGAGATAACCGAAAACGACTCCAATAGATGGCCAGAGTTTTGTGAATCCCTCGCTTCGCTTAAGCAGCAACGTGCCAACAATTTCAGCCAAAATGGCAATCGCTAAGAGAAACCACGTCATGGCCTAATCGTATCTCTACTAATATTGCGGCATGCCTTCCAAAGACCCAAGTCGCGAAGCGCACTTTCCTTTAATCGAGAAAAAATATGGCGAACCAATGAAGTATTGGTTTAAGGTTATGGCTTCAATTAAGGATGAAAAATATCCAGCGCAAATTGCCCATCTGCGCGAAAATTATGGCTTCTCCCAAGCACACGCCAATGCACTAGTTATGTTCTCCCGTGGGTCAACGACAACTAGAAAGTTTGAAACCCCTAGTGATTTCTATAAATCCATAGATCTAATACAAGCTAAAACTCTTCGAAAAGTCTTTCGTATTCTGACCGCTAAGTTTCCTGATCTTGAATTGGTTATTGCCTGGAACCAGCCAATGATGCGAAAGGGCACTCAGTACGTATTCGGCGCATCCGTTGCGAAGAATCACATTTTGATAGCGCCATTTAACTCCGAAGTACTTAAGAAGATGGCATCTGATCTGAAGGATTACAAGGTCAACAAAAAGACTGTGGCTGTGCCCAATAATTGGAAAGTTGATGAAAAATTATTAGTAAAGATGGTTAAGAGCGTGCTTGCACAAAAGTAAGAGATTTTTCGAAGATTATTTCCATATCGTGATCTAGCGTCGCAACGTGATAACTGTTGGTCAGTTCTACCCGCTCTTTATCCTTTGAACTAATCCCCTTGAGAATGATCTCTGTATTAGAAACCGGCAACACGTGGTCCTCGGTGCTATGAAACACAAGTGTCGGAATGCTCACTTTGCTCAGCTTCTCGCGAGTAATTTTGAGCATCTTTGTTAACTCATATATGCCAACCAAAGGATTTGCGTCATAGGCATACTCTGTGACGTTTTTGCGTTTAATGTCATTGCCAACGGCTGATCGCATTTTTTTAAAAGTGGACAATACCTTCGCCATGGTCGGTGTAACCAAAGGTATGTGAATCATTGGATTAACCAGAACGATGCCATCGATTTTTTCTTGATGATTTTCGGACGTATAAAGAGTTAATCCCCCGCCCATTGATAAACCGAAAACAAATATCTTCGTGCAGGTTTTTTGGAGTTCTCGTAATTCACTCTCAACTTTGCGCGGCCATTCTTGCCACGTCACTTGATTTAAATCCTCTGGCTTTGTTCCATGGCCTGGCAAGAGTGGAACACGCACGGTGTAACCCTGTTGGTGCATAAATTCAGCCCACGGACGCATTGAAGATGGGGATCCAGTAAAACCGTGAACTAGAAGTATTCCTATTTCCTTTGTCGCGCCATTTCCGATTGCAGAAAAATCTTCCAAATAACCTGCTGGTGCGCCCTCTGTTCCCATGGATTAAAGAGTACGCCGTCGATTAATTGGAGGCTAGGTTTTGTGTCAGTGTTGCCCATTCGTTTAACAATTGTGTTGCTTTGCCAGAATCAACTGCGTCCATTGCTCGTTTGAGTCCGGCTGCAATGCGTGTGTGAATATCTGCAGAAATTTCTCCTTCAAATGCGGCAATGGCTGCGGCAGCGTTGAGCAATACTGCATCGCGCGGTGCACCAAGTTCGCCATTAAATATTGCTCGTGTGATGCGTGCATTTTCTTGCGAGTCTCCACCAACAAGTGCCGAAATTGGCGCGGCAGATAAACCAAAATCTGCTGGTTCTATTCGTTGACTCTCAATAGTTCCACCGCCTATCGACAGTACCGATGTAGTGGTTGCCAAAGTAATTTCATCTAATCCATCGTCGCCTCGAAAAACGAATCCATCAACACCACGATCGCCCAACACCTGAGCCATGACCAGGTGCATTCGTTCATTTGCCACACCAATAGCAGCGGCTTGGGGTTTTGCAGGATTGGCAAGTGGCCCCAAGATATTGAAAACTGTTGGAACGCCTAGTTCTTTACGCACCGCTGCTGCATTTTTCATGGCTGGATGAAACATTTGCGCAAAGCAAAAACCAATTCCTAGTTGCTGCACCGTCTTTTCAACGCCACTTCCATCTAGTGAAATATTAACGCCCAGGGCTTCTAATAAATCCGCAGCCCCTGATTTGGAAGATGATGCTCTGTTGCCGTGTTTGACCACTCGGGCACCAGCTGCTGCAGCAATAATCGCTGCCGTTGTAGAAATATTGATGGTGTGAGCGCCATCGCCACCGGTGCCAACAGTGTCAACTGCTCGTTCGGTAATTTTTATTGGTGCGCTGTGATTAAACATTTCAGAGACAAAGGCGCCCACTTCATCTGAAGTTTCGCCCTTATTTTTTAGCGCTAGCAAGAAAGCAGCAAGATCTGAATTTTCTGCTCGACCTTGAAGAATTTCCCGCATAAACCACTGCGCTTCTGCGATTGTTAAATCCAGCCCGGATTCAAGTGCTGCTACCGATGTTTTCCAACTCGCATTCATGAGTAGGTTTCCTTACGAATTTAGGCCGAAGTAAGTGAGCCAGTGCGCAATAAATCCGCGACGATGCGAGCCAGAGTAAATGGATCAATTGGATGAATCACAGAAGCTTCAGCTTTTGACCAAGCTGCAAGCCATGCATCTTCTTTGCGTCCTGTAATTGCCAAAACTGGAGGGCAATTAAAAACCTCATCTTTGAGTTGTCGCGCAATTCCAAGGCCACCTTCAGGGGCAGCTTCGCCGTCGAGAATGAAAAGATCAATTTTGAAGGTTCCTTCTTGGGATTTGCGATCGATGTATTGGCGAAGGG
>JBIKPX010000011.1:0-17467 GCA_044357195.1 Candidatus Planktophila sp.
GAAGAAATTGAAAATGCTCGAAACGACATTCAAGAAGCAATAGCGTTAGCAGCAACTATTGTTCCAATAACGAAAGCTAAAACTGTCATAGCAGTTGCAGGTACTGCAACTTCGGTAGCAGCAAGTGCATTAGAACTTGAACAATATGACCGGCACTTAATTCACCTTGCTCGCATAAGTGCTGAACAAACACATCACGTTGCACTCACATTTGCTGCAATGAATGCAGAACAACGATCGCACGTTGGTTTTTTACACCCAGGCCGTGCTGATGTATTTGCTGCTGGTTCACTCGTTCTTTCTGAAATCATGAAAGCGACCGGGGCCACAGAATTTGTGGCATCCGAATCTGATATTTTGGACGGAATCGCCTGGTCTTTAGCCAGAAAAAAATAACCTCGACCATTCTTAAAATGGCCGAGGTTATTTTTACTCTGAGTTATTCAGGAGGCAGTTCTTTATACACGAGGTCGATATCAATACCTTGTGATTTACGAACCATCTTTGGAATGTAATAGAGGAGTAGACCAACTACAACAATTCCACCGATAAATGCGGGTACCCACCAAGCATGTTCTGGTGTTCCAATTGCGAGAGCTGGATAATTTAAAACAGCCCAAACTAAGAAGACCATTACAAGTGCTGATAGTGGTGACACGATACGTAGAACCGGAATCCCCAGGAACTTTTGATTGGCTGGAGAGTTGAGGTAAAGATCTTTGCGGCGGGAAGGGAACATAAATGCCGCTACGGCAACTATGACGATACAAACAACACCGGCAAGAACTCCAAGTGCGAGCCAAGTCGCAAATGTTGTTGCGCTAACGCTCCAAATCAGCATTGCAGTGACTAGTCCCATCACTGTAAGAATTGCTGGAACTGGAGAATGAGTGCGTGGATTTACATCAGCAAGCTTTGCAGGCAATAGTCGATCAAATGACCAAGCGAACACCGCACGAACAGGTTGATAAACGTTTCCGACCATTGCTGGTAACGACCAGAAAAGGAAAGAACCGACTATCAAGAATGTAAGCACCGGCACGTTTAACGTTACGGAGGCTAGAAAGTGATACCAAGGAGCATTTGGCAAAACATAAGCCTCATTTCCTCCGGTATTTGCACCAACCATAAAATCGTAACCAACGATTCTGTAGAGAAGAAGTACGCCCATAATAAGGAACACAACGTTCCATAGAAGAGATGTAGACATAATCTTTACATGACGTTGACGATTAGAAGCACCTTTTAGTTCGCCAGAGAGATAAACACTCCACCAATTCCACATCATAAATGTCATGATCACGAATACAGTTGGAAGAGTTGCATCCCAATTTGTTAGCGAAGTTGTCGAAGCCCCAGCTCCGCCACCAGCGATAACATTTTGATAGGAATCGCCAGTAGCACCGTAGTCACCAGATAGTGCGTTGAAATTTGTCTGGAATTTTGCCTTTGAACCAAATGCGAGTGCGATGAACGCTAGGAAAGTACCTACTGAAGCGATAATCCAGAAGATATTCATCCAGCGAAGTGTGCGCTTGGTTCCAGCGATGAGAATTAATGTCATTAAGACAATCATCACAAATGCGCCAATAACTATCCAAGTTTTATTAGTTTGGAAATTAGTGCCCCAAGTAATCATGGTTTCGTTCTTAAACATCGAACCAAAAGTTACTAATGCGGGCCCAAGGGCGTAAACAGGGAAATAACGCGCCCAAAATGTTGCACCGATCAGTGCAGAAAATGCTGCAGCAAAACTTGAAATAGTTGCAAGTTGAGGGGAAAGAATTCTGCTAACCCAAATATAGTCGCCACCTGTTCGAGGCATACTCGATGCCAAACTCGACATCATAAGAATTATCGGAATATTAAGAACTAGTGAAATAAGAATTGCTGCAATTATATTTGCGCCGGGAAATGCCGAGAGAGAGAAAAATACTCCCCAAGCTAACACCGCACCTACTGGTGCAGAGAAAACAGCGTTAAATACGACTGCATCAAATGATGAAGCTTCTCTAACAAAACCTGAACTTTTGCGAACAAAGAGTTCTGATTTTCCTGTGGAGAAATTAGACATTTGCCCTCCTTTTTAACCCAACGAGAGTTAGGTTAAAAATTTAGGTTACTCCTTTGTTTGTTGAGTACATAGGGCGCGAAGTGGTTACTTGCGAGTAGTTTGAGCGTAACCTCTGATTTAAGTTGTACGCTCAACGCGATTAAGTGAGAGGCGGAGCAGTTCTAATGAGCGCTCAAACAAAGATCTACTTTGTAACCGACATCCATGGTTCTGAGCGCTGCTTCAGAAAATTTCTAAACGCTGGTCCTTTATACAAAGCTGACGTGATGATTATGGGGGGTGACTTAGCTGGAAAAGAATTATTGGTCATTTCTGAAAAAACAGGTGGAAGTGGTTACTCCTTTATTATTAATGGAAAATCTTTTGAAATTGAAACTAATGAAGAGTTAAAAGAAGCAAAACAGTTTATTGCAGACTTGGGGTTTTATTCATACGTAGGCGAATCTGAAGATATTAAAGCGATGCAGGTTGAAAAAACTTTCGAAGCATTTATGGAATCTCTCATGCGCGAACGGATGTTGAAGTGGTTAGAAATTGCCGACCAGAAGTTGAGCACTTCAAATATGCCGCTTTACTGGATGCTGGGAAATGATGACCCACAGTCATGGGCTACTTACTTACGTGATTGTCCATGGGGCACTTATGCCGAAGACGGGATAATTAAAATCGATGATCACCATGAAATGATTTCTTGGGGTTATGCAAACCCAACACCATGGCAAACTGCTCGAGAACAGAGTGAAGAGCAATTACTTGTATCTCTTGAGGAAAAAATCAACGCAATCGAAAATATAGGTAATGCAATATTTAACTTACACGCCCCTCCCTTTGAAAGTGGCTTAGATGAAGCACCTCTCCTTAATGATCAATGGGTTCCACAGAGCGAAGGTGGACAGGTAAAAATGGTGCCGGTGGGAAGTAAATCAGTGCGCCAGGTTATTGAAACGTACCAACCGTTGCTTGGTTTACATGGACATATTCATGAGTCTCAGGGTTTTAGAAAATTAGGTCGCACACTCGTTATAAATCCTGGGAGTGATCACACAACCGGAACGCTCAATGGAGTTTTAGTTACAGTAACTAAGGACAAACTTAAAGGTCATCAGATTGTGAGGGGTTAAGTGAGTGATTCAACCTTGCCTTCCCTAACATTAGAAGCACAACGAATCTCAAAAAAGTTTTCAGATGAAGGATTGAGCGTGAAACTCCTTGGAGGATTAGCGGTTTGGATGACATGTCCATCGGCCCAATTATCCGGCTTAGCAAGATCCTATGGTGATTTAGATTTTATAGCTCCAAAAAAAGAGGTGCGTGCTTTAAACCAAGTTTTTATCTCCTCTGGCTATGTGGAAGACAAACTTTTTAATGCAATCCACGGTGCTACCCGCCTCATTTATATTGATCAAAGCAATGCTCGTCCAGTCGATGTTTTGATTGATAATTTCAAAATGTGTCATGAAATTGAGTTAAAGCATCGTTTATCTCACAGTGGTTCAACCATTAGTAGTGAAGACCTGCTTCTTACAAAACTACAAATAGTTAGCATGACCGAGAAAGATCTTGTGGATTTAATTGCAATGCTAATAGATCAAGAATTTGATGGTGAATACATAAGTGATTTACTTTCAAATGATTGGGGTTTTGAAAAAACAGTTTTACAAAACTTAGTTCGTATAACCGAACATCTTGAATCCGTTGACATCGATCCGGCTTTAAAGATTGTCTCTAAAAAGAGGATTCAAGAGTTAAATTTGGAAATTGAAGGCTCTAAGAAATCTTTGAGTTATAAACTCCGAGCAAAGATTGGCGAGAAAATGCCTTGGTATGAACAACCAGAGGAGCTAAGCCACTAGGACTGGCAGGTCTCCTAGAGCGCCTGGTCTTTAGCCAGAAAATAAGGGGAATAAACCCAGAGCACTGCCTGTTTTATAAGTGGTTTCTGCGCTTGGGAAAACGGGTAGATTTGCCCACGTTGTGAAAAACGTGGCCCCTGTAGCCCAATGGCAGAGGCAGAGGACTTAAAATCCTTCCAGTGTGGGTTCGACCCCCACCGGGGGCACGAGTACTTACAAATACAAAAGGAGAGCCACAAGTTATGCAAAGTTCAAACCCAGTACTGAACCGGTCATTTAAGAATCCGGGTTATGCAGCGGTTGATCCAAATAAACTTGAAGAGATCTATAACGCGCCGGCGGCATCATCTGCACGCACTGGTCGCATGACAATGGATGATGTTATTACTCGCACAGGAATGCTTCTTGCAGTTTTAGTTGCTGCAGGCGCAATTTCGTGGACACTCAATCTTGGTGGTGGAGTAGTTCTTATTTCACTTCTTGCAGGCTTTGCTCTTGCAATGGTCAATACATTTAGCAAGACAATTCGACCAGCGCTAATTCTTGCTTATGCTGGCGTGCAGGGAATTGCACTCGGTGCAATCAGTCATGTTCTTAACAGCGCTTATCCTGGAATTGCTGGACAAGCAGTTATGGGAACAATTTGTGCTTTCGTAGGAATGCTCGTTGCTTATCGCAGTGGACGAATTCGTGTAACACCTAAATTCACAAAGATGCTCATCGGTGCAGCAATGGGATATTTATTGCTAGGTCTTGTCAGCATCATTGGTTCATTTGCTGGTCTTGGTGGCGGACTTGGACTCTTTGGAATTTCAGGCGTCGGCCCAATGATTGCTATTGCCGGTGTTGCGCTGGCTAGCTTTTTCTTGATTCTAGATTTTGATGCGATTGAAAAAGGAGTTGCAGCAGCAGCTCCAGAACAAGAGTCATGGCGAGCAGCCTTCGGACTTATGGTCACAATCGTCTGGCTCTATATGGAAATCTTGCGACTTCTATCTATCTTGCGTGGTCGCGACTAAATATAAATTACTTACTAGATTGCCCGAGATGCGAAGACCGCGTCTCGGGCAATTTTGTTGCCACAGCAATTACTAAGAAGACAAGCAATGCACTAATTGCAAACGTTGCTCTGAAACCATAATGATCGGCGATAAATCCAAGTGCTATCGGTGCGATCATTGCGCCTGCATCTCCAGACATTTGATAGAGCGCGATTACTTGTCCGCCCTTGCCTCTTAATACATCACCAACAATTGCTGCTGGAGTCGTAGAAAGAAAAGCCGAACCAAAGGCGCCAACAAACATTGATAGAAGAAATATCCAAGGGTGGAAGGTCAAAACGAGTAGAACGACAGAAATTCCTAGCAAAATTAAACCTGAGATAGCAGAGAATTTTCGACCACGTTTATCTGAAAGCCCTCCGGCTTTGAGTAAGAAAAGTCCTTGAACTACAGCCGAAATTGTAAAACCAATTCCAATAAATCCTGCAGATGATTTCATATCTTCAACCATGAATAGTGGCAGTACTGATCGGCTCATCCCGAATAGAACCCACGCTGTTACAAAAGAGATCATCAGTGCAATGACATAAGGCTTCATGGCAAGAGCATCACGGATTGAGGTTTTTACTACCGTTGATTTTTCTGTTGGTCTGGCAGCCAGAACTGAATTACGAAGTAAGAATCCACCTGCTGCACTAGCAACTACAAGAAGGGCTGCATAAACAAGAAGGGGTGCTCTCAATGAGATTGCAGTTAAAAAACCACCAATGACAGGACCTGCCATCATGCCGACTAAAAAACTTCCGTTGTATAAAGATTGCGCGCGAGCCCGCTGATCATCATTTACTGCACGCAAAAGCATTGAACCTGCTGCAACGGAAAACATTGATGAACCAAGGCCACCGGCAGCTCTAAAAATTAATAACTGCTCATATGACTGAGCAAGTGCTGCCGCAAAAGATGAGAGGGCAACGAATGCAATGCCCACGGTGAAGACCAAACGTTCACCAAATTTATCAACAAATTTTCCTGAGATAAGTCCTGAAGCAAATCGAGCAAGGGCAAATGCAGAGATGATCGAACCCACTTGAGCGTTATTAACCCCAAAGGATTTAGCAAAGAGTGGAATTGTTGGAGCAATGATTCCGAAACCAACTGCTACAAAGAACGAAGCAAAGACAAGCACACCAACCTCTCGCGGGAACTCTGCAAAAGGGTTGGTAAACCCGTTCTTAAACTTATTAATCAATTATTATCCAAGCGTTGATCATTGAAGTAGCCTCTCACAATAATTATTTATACTGCTTGAATATTGCAAAGCAATATGTAATAGCGGTAAGTTTACTCCGTGAAAACAGTAATCGCGGACAATCTCATCAAGACCTATAACAAAGGTAAAGTAAAAGCACTTGATGGATTAAGCCTTGATGTTGAAGAAGGCACTGTTTTAAGCGTGCTTGGCCCAAATGGTGCTGGCAAAACAACAACTGTGAGAATTCTTGCAACATTGCTCAATCCAGATTCTGGAAGCGCAACAGTGGGTGGCATAGATGTCATTAAAAATCCTGAAAAAGTTCGAGAGATTATTGGACTTTCTGGCCAATATGCAGCTGTTGATGAAACGTTGACCGGCTGGGATAACTTGGTCATGTTTGGTCGTTTGTATCACTTAAATAAAAAAGCAGCTATTAAACGTGCAGATGAATTGCTAGAGCGATTTTCTTTAACCGATAGTGCAAAGCGGCCAATTAAAACTTATTCGGGTGGAATGCGCCGCCGGCTAGATTTAGCGGCATCACTGATTGTTCAACCTAAAGTTTTATTTCTCGACGAACCAACAACTGGCTTGGACCCTCGCGGTCGTCAGGAAATGTGGGGCGTTATTGAGGAGTTAGTAAAAGGCGGAGTCACGCTTTTATTGACCACTCAATATCTTGAAGAAGCAGATCAGCTTGCAGATGAGATTATTGTTATTGATCATGGAAAAGTTATTGCGCGTGGAACCTCAGATGCTTTGAAGAAAGAGGTCGGGGGAGAGCGCTTAGAAGTAGTTGTTGATCAAGCCCACATAGCTAAAACTTTAGAAATAGTTGCTCGCGTTAGCGGAAATAAGGCAACGCTAGATGAAGGGCTTCGCCGAATTTCAGCACCTGTTTCAACTGGGTCCATAGCGTTGATGGAAGTATTGCGTTCTATGGATTCAGAAGGAATACACGCACTCGATGTTGGTTTAATGCGTCCATCCCTTGATGATGTATTTATGTCTCTTACTGGTCATGCCGCAGAAGTAGAGGAAGTTAAATAATGAACGCTATTGCCGATTCCATAGTCATCACAAAGCGCCAACTGCTTCAGTTGGCTCGCGTTCCTGAAGTTTTAATCTTCTCAACAATTCAGCCGGTGATGTTTGTTCTGCTCTTTAGATATGTATTCGGTGGTTCTATCGAAACAGGGCAACCAGGTGGTTACGTTCAACTCTTAATGCCCGGAATCTTTGTGCAGACAGTGGCCTTTACCTTGGCAGCAACTGCTTCAGGTCTTGCAGAAGATATGAAAAAGGGATTAATAGATCGATTTAGATCACTACCAATCGCTCGATCTGCTCTCATTCTTGGGCGAACACTCGGTGACTCCTTACTAAATATCGTTGTTCTTGCCGTGATGGGAATTGCAGGATTCGTTGTGGGATGGCGTCCAAGTTCTGGAGTGTTTAGCATCGCCTTAGGCTTTTTATTCTTGCTATTTTTTGGTTACGCACTCTCTTGGGTTGGTATTTATATTGGTCTTTCAGCGCGTGATGCAAGAGTTGTGCAGAACGTGAGTTTCTTAGTTACTTTCCCATTGACGTTTTTATCAAATGCTTTCGCACCAACAACAGGAATGCCAAGACCCCTTCAATACGTGGCAGAGTGGAATCCAGTTTCAACCATGGTTGCTGCCTGTCGCCAACTCTTTGGACTTGAAAATGAATTTGGCGCAACGGCAGGCTCTTTCCCAAGTGAGAATCCACTGACGATGTCACTTATTTATATGGCAATAATTATGATTATTTTTGTGCCAATGAGTGTTAAGAAATATCAGAACGCGAGTAATTAAGAGTAATACTCTGCGTGCTTGATTTGAACTGAAATAGTTTTTCCATTGGGCGCGGTATATGAAACGTTTTCTCCAACTTTGGCGCCCATCACAGCAGAGCCCAGTGGGGATTTCTCGCTATAAACATCTAGATCACCGGATGCAATCTCGCGCGAACCAAGCAGAAATTTAGTTTCATCTCCAGCCACAATTGCTGTGATAACCATTCCGGCGCCCACCACACCATCTGCACTAGCTGGTGGAGTTCCGATGTGAGCATTTTCTAACATCTGCTTGAGCTGGCGAATGCGCGCTTCAATTTTTCCTTGCTCATCACGAGCAGCGTGGTATCCACCATTTTCTTTGAGGTCACCTTCGGCGCGTGCTGCTTCAATTTTTTTAATAATTTCTGTGCGCGCTTCACCTTCAAGGTGCGTTAATTCAGCAGCCAAACGATCAGCTGCTTCTTGGGTGAGCCACGTCTGAGTAGTCATAAGGGGAGTAACGGTAGCGAAAGCGCCACTAATTGTGAATTGCGTTATTTCACTCGGCAGCGTGAAACGATCGCGGTAGCTGCAGCGCTACGCGTAGGGATCTCTGTAATGCGTTCGAATTTTGCAAGCCCGGGGGTGATTTCATCCTCGATTTCACCCACAATATTTTTCTTAACATCTCTAGCTTGCAAAGTGCAGGTGGCCGCAGAACTCGCATCATTTCGTTGAACTGCGTATCTGATTGAAACCTTTTCATCAGAGAGTACGGAGAAAGAAATAAGTGTGGTTCGGAACTCGGGTTTTGCTTGGAATAAACCTGCCCAGAAAATCCAGATGATTCCGACAATGGCAATAAGTGTTGCAGGCAACTTCCATCCTTTAGATGCTCGCACCCCGTACCTATCCTCGTGCGAGAATTCTGAGGACCCCGTTGAATTCATGTGCACAGATTATCGTGGAAAGTGAGAGGATTTATACATGCAAAAAAGTGTTGATATGGGCCTTGCAGGCTCTCTAACGATGATTTTCTTAACAGTTGCAGTTGTGCTCTTACTTCGTAATTTCTATAAACGATTTAACAGATTACAAAAAAGTAAAGACGAAGAACAGAGTTAAATTCTCCTGTGGTTAAGAAGTTCTTTGAATACACAGCCCTCGTTCTTATTGCTGCAGTTTTTGTTGGACTTGGATTGTGGCAACTAGATCGAGCACGTGATTTGAAGATTATTCTCAATGCTCCTGCTCCTGCAATAACAGCGCCGGTGCCACTGCGAGAACTTGCCAAGCCGCGCACCGCCCTAGACACCGCAGTTGATAGCAAAACTATTAGCGCTTCTGGTTTCTATGTTGCTAATTTTCAGGCACCTAATCAAGTCGATGGGACAGGCGTTGTCAGTGATTGGGAAGTCGCACTCATGCAAGTCGATACCACTTCGGCAATATTGGTAGTTCGTGGTTTGTGGTCAGAGAGATTAAATGAGCCACAACTTGCAATGTCGAATCGAATAGAGCTCACTGGAATATTGCGAGCACATCAAAATGAAGATCGAGCTCTGAACTCCGCTGGTGTGATTTCTAGACTTGATAGCAGCGTCATCGTTGGGCGCACAGATCTAGATCTCTATGACGGTTATGTCATAGCAGTAGATGAAAAATTTCGTGATGGACAAATTTCTCGAGCACGAGTGACGCCAGAGATGCGGACTGCGCGAATACCTGGCTTTTATTGGCAACACATTTCATATGTTGTAGTTTGGTGGCTCATGGCGGCGGTGGTTCTTTACCTTCCGATATATCGCCGTAGAGTTGCGCACTAGGAGGCAATGATGAGCGGTGTATTAATGCGATTTAGAGTGATGGCGATTATCGCTGGGGTTATGTCACTTCTCTTATGGTTTGGATATATGCCTGCTAAATACCTGCTTGATAATCCATCACTGGTTGATCTCGTGCGATGGGTACCAATAGTTCATGGCTACCTCTATCCAATTTATATTTTGACTGCAATCCAGTTTGCAGCGGTGGCACGTTTTCCACTTAAGCGCATGATTGGATTTATCTTGGCCGGAACCCTTCCAGTTGCTTCTCTGATTGCGGAGCGCCGTGTTGTTAAGCAGTTTTCGTAAATTAATTAAATCCGCTCTCTATCCACTCTATGAGTGGAGACTTGTTCGCGCTCTCGATTTTTCACAGACCCCACATCATGTTGGGGTAATTCTGGATGGAAACAGGCGATGGGCAAAAGCTAATCAATTAGATTCAACAGATATTGGTGTTACTAATTCATCTAGAGGTCACCGAGCGGGCGCAGAAAAGATCATTGAATTCTTGGGCTGGTGCGATGAGGCAGAAGTTCGAGTTGTAACACTGTGGCTACTTTCAACAGATAATTTCAAGAGATCAGAAGAAGAACTAGAAGCACTCCTTCGAATCATTGGCGAAACAGTTGATGCACTAGCTGCCACCAAGCGATGGAATATCAAAGCCGTGGGAGCGCTGGATTTGTTGCCCGAGTGGTTGGCCACCAAGCTCGGTGATCTCAAGCCCTTTAGAAAAGATGGCGTGGAAGTAAATGTGGCAATTAGCTATGGCGGGCGTCGAGAGATTGTCGATGCTGTAAAAACATACTTACACACCAGCGCGGATCAAGGCAAGAGTCTTAGTGATGCCACAGCAGCGTTGGATGCAGATGAAATTTCCAAGTACTTATATACCGCAGGTCAACCAGATCCTGAGTTAATTATTAGAACATCCGGTGAACAAAGACTCGGTGGCTTCTTGTTGTGGCAGAGCGCACTTTCTGAGTACTACTTCTGTGAAGCTTATTGGCCAGACTTTCGTCGTGTCGATTTTTTTAGAGCCTTAAGAGCCTATTCTTTGCGACATAGGAGATTCGGGGGCTAAGGGTTGACTGCTAGTAATAAAGGGCGAAAGACATATGTTCTCGACACCAGCGTTTTACTTGCAGATCCAGGAGCCCTGGCTCGCTTTGCCGAACATGAAGTAGTAGTTCCCATCACTGTTATTGGTGAGTTAGAAACAAAACGCGATCATCCTGAATTGGGTTATTTTGCGCGTGCAGCACTTCGATCACTCGATGACATTCGCTTGAAATATGGTCGTCTCGATCAAGAGATTAAAATTAATTCAGAGGGTGGAACTCTCTCAGTTGAGTTAAACCACACAGACTTAAGTTCAATGCCACATGGATTTTTGCGCGATGGAACAAATGATTCACGAATTCTAGCTATTGCCAAAAACTTAATGTCAGATGGTAAAGACGTGGTACTAGTGACAAAAGATCTTCCACTTCGCGTGAAGGCCTCTTCAGTTGGCGTTGAAGCAGAAGAGTATTTAGCCGAACTAGTTTCTAATAGTGGCTGGACTGGAATCGTTGAACTCAGCGTTGGCTCAAGTGTGATCGATGATTTATACGCATCAGATTTTGCCGACCATGAAGAAGCGCACTCCTTGCCAATTCATACAGGAGTCGTCCTTCACTCAGATCGCGCCAGCGCCCTTGCCCGGGTTACACCAGATAAACGTTTGCAATTAGTCCGCGGAGATCGCACCGCCTTTGGATTACATGGCAGAAGCGCCGAACAGAGAATTGCGTTGGACTTATTACTCGATCCTGAAATTGGAATTATCTCCATGGGCGGTCGAGCCGGTACTGGAAAATCTGCGCTCGCCTTATGCGCCGGGCTTGAAGCGGTCATGGAGCGAAGAGCTCATAAGAAGATCGTAATTTTCCGCCCCCTCTATCCAGTCGGCGGCCAAGAGTTGGGATATCTACCTGGCAGCGAAGGCGAAAAAATGTCGCCGTGGGCCCAAGCAGTCTTTGACACTTTGGGCGCACTGGTTAGCCAACCGATTATTGATGAAATTATTTCAAGGGGCTTAATTGAAGTTCTGCCGTTAACCCATATTCGCGGTCGCTCACTTCATGACTCCTTTGTCATTGTCGATGAAGCCCAATCACTAGAACGCGGAGTCTTGCTCACCGTGCTCTCTCGAATCGGACAGGGATCACGAGTGGTGCTTACCCACGACGTTGGACAGCGGGATAACCTTCGAGTCGGCCGCCACGACGGAGTAGTCGCAGTCGTTGAGACCTTAAAGGGCCATCCGCTCTTTGCCCACGTGACGTTGACGCGTTCAGAGCGCTCGGCAATTGCAGCTCTGGTGACTGAAATGCTGGAAGGCCCGATTTCGACCTAAAGTTTAATCTCACACTCACATTTCGGACATTTCGGACTTTCGCAGTGCTGACCTGCGCTTTTACTTATCCCCAACCTGCGACTTTTATATGAATTTGCGACTCACGCCCGTATTAAGTTGCTCGACTCACCCCTACAAGACACTCTAAAGCCATTCCCCCTGGCCTTAAGCCCTGAAATTTTCAGGGTCAAAGCGCTGCGGGAAGAAGTCGAGAGAGGAAAGGAGGGCGCTGACGATGACGATGAGAAAGACAATGCTTGCGATCTGGGCAAGTGTGGCGACCCTACTTTTTGTTACCAGCGCTCAACCAACTGCCTATGGTCTGGAATTTCCAATGACCACCCGCCTTGTTCTACCAGAATCCCCGGCTGCGACTGCTTTGTTAGTCGCTGTTCCAACAACTGCGACCTCGGTTTCGGCATCCCTTACTTCAGCCCTTGATTCTCGTCGGACAGTTTTTTCACATGAGATCGCCTTAGTCTCGGTCAAGAGTCTTTTTATAGAAGCTGCTCGCGAACCAAATGGGGCAAAGCGCATTGCCAAAGAGATGATGGCATCTGACTATGGCTGGGGCGAGAATCAATACACATGCCTTAATCGCTTATGGACAAAAGAGAGTCACTGGAATTACAAGGCTCGTAACCCTCGCTCAGGTGCACACGGAATTGCTCAAGCCCTACCGGCCTCCAAGATGGAAAAGGTCGGAACGGATTGGCGAACAAATCCAGTTACCCAAATTCAATGGGGATTACTTTATATTTCAGAACGTTATGACACACCTTGTGCGGCCTTTAGCAAATGGCGCAGAAGTAATTACTACTAAAGCGGCTTTTTACCAATTGTTAGCGGCTTAGAAGTCTCTGCAAAAAAATCATTTCCTTTATCGTCAACAACTATAAATGCTGGAAAATCAACGACATCAATTTTCCATACAGCTTCCATACCTAGCTCTTCATAGTCCAGGACTTCAACTTTTTTAATGCAATCTTGAGCAAGACGGGCCGCGGGTCCACCAATTGATCCAAGATAAAAACCACCGTGCTCTTTACAAGCGTTGGTCACAGGTAGCGAACGATTTCCTTTTGCCAGCATGACAAATGAACCACCGCGAGATTGGAAATACTCAACGTAGGAATCCATACGCCCAGCAGTTGTTGGACCAAAAGATCCTGATGCATACCCTGCCGGAGTCTTTGCAGGCCCGGCGTAGTACACAGCAAAATCTTTAAGGTATGAAGGCATGGGTGCACCTGCATCCATCGCTTCTTTAATCTTTGCATGTACTAAATCGCGCGCAACAACGAGTGTTCCAGATAGTGATAGTCGAGTCTTTACTGGGTGCTTAGATAACTCTGCGCGAATTTTTTCCATTGGTTGGTTAAGGTCGATATTTACTACGCCATCGCTGAGATGATCATCCTGAGTATCAGGTAAGAATCGTGCAGGATCTCGCTCCATTTCTTCAATGAATACGCCCTCTTTAGTGATCTTGGCTTTGGCTTGGCGGTCTGCAGAACAAGAGACAGCAATAGCAATGGGCAGAGATGCACCATGTCTTGGTAGTCGCACAACTCGAACGTCGTGGCAGAAATACTTTCCGCCAAATTGTGCGCCGATGCCCAGTGTGCGAGTGAGTTCAAGGACTTGCTTTTCTAATTCGATATCTCTAAATCCGTGGCCTGTTTTGGCATCTCCTGAAGTAGGAAGTGAATCCAAGTAATGCGTGCTTGCTAACTTCGCTGTTTTTAGAGTGTGCTCAGCGCTAGTGCCGCCGATAACAATTGCGAGGTGATACGGAGGACATGCTGCTGTTCCAATTGAACGAAGTTTTTCATCTAGCCATGTCATAAAGCTTGCAGGGTTAAGCACTGCTTTTGTCTCCTGATATAAAAATGATTTATTGGCGCTTCCGCCACCTTTGGCGATAAATAAGAAGTTGTATTCATCAGGGTGATCGCTATCGGCCATGATTTCAATCTGCGCGGGCAAGTTATTGCCTGTGTTTTTCTCTTCCCAAGTTGTGACAGGAGCAAGTTGTGAATAGCGTAGGTTTAAAGTTGTAAAGGCGTTATAGATTCCCTTTGAAATAACCTCTTCATCTTTGCTCTGCGTAAAAACATTTTGACCTTTTTTGGCCATGACAAGAGCGGTGCCGGTGTCTTGGCACATAGGCAAAATTCCACCGGCTGAAATATTTGCATTCTTCAAAAGATCTAAAGCCACGAAGCGATCATTAGGAGAGCTCTCTGGATCCTTTAAAATACTGGCTAATTGCTCAAGGTGGGCAGTACGCAAATAATGTGAAATATCATGCATCGCAGTTGAGGTCAGCGCTTCAATAGCTTCTGGTGAGATAGTAAGAATTTCTCGGTTACCAATTTTTTCTGTGGAAATCCCAGCGGTGCCTAGATTGCGGTACTTAGTTGAGTCTTTTCCAAGTGGCAACAAATCACTATATGAAAAATCAGGCGCCATTTTTATTCTGCTTTAGGTTTCGCAGCGCTTAACTTTTTACGTGCACCATCTAGCCACTCTTGGCATAGTGCGGCTAATTCTTCGCCGCGCTCCCATAACTTCAGTGACTCTTCCAGGGTTGCACTTCCGGCTTCAAGGGCGGAAACAACTTGCGCTAACTCTTCGCGCGCTGCTTCATATGAAAGCTTTTTCTCCGTAGCCATGTGATAAATGTACCGCTTGCTTATTTATCTGTAACTGTGGCGTTGGTCTCGCCGGCAGCAAGTCGCAAGCGAAGTTTTTGACCAATTCTCAAACTCTTGGCATCTCGAGCAATCGAGCCATCTTCTAGTTGCACAACTGAATAACCACGATCCAAAGTCGCTTGAGGCGAGAGCGCTCTGACGCGAGCCCGAACGTGTGTTAAATCTTCGGCTGCAAGAGTTAGTCGAGATGTGAAACTTCGAACGCTGCGATCTCGTAATCCAGAAACTATCTCTTCACGGCTAGTCACAATCACCATGGGATCGCGCAGAACTGGGCGATTAATTAAATTCTCAATTCGAGATGTTTCAAGATCAAGGCGGGAGAGTATGAATCGCTTGGCCCGATCACGTAGTGCTTTGATTAATTCAATCTCTTCTGCAATATCTGGAACGACCCTCTTTGCCGCATCTGTTGGTGTTGACGCACGAACATCGGCTACTAGGTCCAGAAGCGGTGAATCTTTTTCGTGACCAATCGCGCTGACAATTGGTGTTTGACACGAAGCCGCAAGACGCACGAGTGATTCGTCGCTAAATGGAAGTAAATCTTCAAATGATCCACCGCCGCGAGTAATGATGATGACATCAACATCTGCCATTGCTTCTAGTTCAGATAAGGCTGCTGATACTTCTACAACTGCAGCGCCGCCTTGCACCGTTACTTCACGAATTTCAAATTCAACTGATGGCCAGCGGCGTTTGGCGTTTTCAACAACATCTTTTTCAGCATCAGTATTTCGACCGCAAATCAAACCAATTTTCTTTGGCAGTAAGGGAAGTGCCATTTTTCGTTCGAGTGCGAAGAGTCCCTCACTTGCCAGCAGAGTTTTTAACTCTTCTAAACGAGCCATTAATTCACCTATTCCGACCTGGCGAATTTCACGGGCTGAAAGAGTCAGCGAACCATTTTTTGTATACCAAGATGCTTTTGCATACATCACAACTCGTGCATTTTGTGGCAATGGTGCAACGCTTGATAAAACAGATTTATGACACATGACAGAGATACTCATATCAACACTTGTGTCTCTAAGGCGCATGAAAGCCATGCCACCACTTCGTTCATTGAGTTCGGAGATTTCGCCTTCAATCCAAATTGCTCCAAGGCGATCTACATAATCTTTTATTGCTTCAGTGACCACGCGCACTGGCGCTGGGGACTCACTTGAAGTTTCAAACATGAGGCGAGCCTAATAGACTGCGCCTATGGCCAAGAGAATTCTCCTTGCTGCGCCGCGCGGTTATTGCGCAGGCGTTGACCGCGCCGTTATTACAGTTGAAAAAGCTCTAGAACTTTATGGGGCGCCTGTCTATGTTCGTAAAGAAATTGTCCATAACAAACACGTTGTCTCAACACTTGAAGCGCGTGGAGCAATTTTTGTTAATGAAACAGATGAAGTGCCAGAAGGAAAAACAGTAGTTTTTTCGGCGCACGGTGTCTCCCCAGCAGTACACGAACAGGCAGCGTCTCGAAGCCTTAAAACAATCGATGCGACATGTCCACTTGTGACCAAGGTTCACAACGAAGCAAAACGATTTGCAGCAGAAGATGCTGAAATTTTATTAATCGGGCATCACGGCCATGAAGAAGTAGAAGGAACTGCCGGAGAAGCAGTTGGAAAAGTTAAAATTGTTGATGGATTAGATGGTGCTAGAACTGTGCAACCTACGCCAGGAAAAAAACTTGTCTGGTTGTCACAAACTACTCTCAGCGTTGATGAAACGTTGGAAACGGTAAAGATTCTTAAAGAGCGTTTTCCTGAAATTTCAGATCCACCTAGTGACGACATTTGTTATGCCACTCAAAATCGTCAAGAAGCAATCAAAGAAATTGCTCCACAATCTGACCTTGTCATTGTTGTGGGATCTCAAAATTCTTCTAACTCAGTACGCCTTGCCGAAGTAGCACTGGAATACGGCGCTAAAGCGTCACACCTAGTTGATTTTGCTCAAGAAATACAGGAGCACTGGCTCAATGGCGTTGAAACAATTGGCCTGACAAGTGGTGCATCTGTACCAGAAATCCTTGTTAAAGATGTTCTCGCGTTTTTATCTGAACGTGGCTTTAATGATGTTCAAACTATTACAGCAAAAGAAGAGACACTGCTTTTTTCTTTACCCCCTGAGCTTCGTAAAGACCTCAAAGCAGCAGGAAAGTGAAAGCAATTCAGATCACCTCTTTTGGTGGTCCAGAAGTAATGTCCATTAGCGAAATCGCTGATCCGATTGCTGGTGCTAACGAAGAGTTAATCACTGTCACTTCTATAGGAATTAATTATGCAGACACACATCAAATCGAAAACGGTTACTTAGCCCCACAAAAACTTCCACTCATTCCAGGCCTTGAAGTTGTTGGCACTATTGAAAGTGGACGAAGAGTTTTAGCATCTGTGAGCGGTGGGGGATATGCGCAAAAAGCCGTTGCCAATAAAGCAGTAATGATTGATATTCCAGATGGCGTCAGTGATGCTCAAGCACTGTGCATGTTGGTTCAAGGCACAACCGCGTGGCATATCTTAAAAACTGTTGG
>JBIKPX010000060.1:0-5401 GCA_044357195.1 Candidatus Planktophila sp.
TACTGACAAGAACCAGAAGAGATTTTCCGATGAAGTAACTAGCAACATGCATCGGTGTGCCGCGCAAACGCTTGAGAGAACCAAATTCACGTTCCATCGGAATAGTAATTGCTAATTGCTGAAATCCCGTGTTCACAAGGCCGGAGGCAATCATTCCTGCCACGAAATACTGACTAAAGGTCACGCCTTCTGCCAGCGTAGTTTTAAACACTGAACCAAAAATTGCTAAGAGAATTATTGGAAATGCGAGTGTGAACACAACTGATTCACGTTGGCGCATAAATTGTCTAATTTCTAATCCACCACGTGCCACACCGAGTGCGATAGTTGTCGGCAGAGATTTCTTTTGACTCATCTCTTCTCTCCAATCATGGAGAGATAAATATCTTCAAGTGAAGGGCGCAGCACCTGTAACTCTGGCACTTCACCTGGAAATTGAGCCGATAACCTTTTAACAACGTCGGTGGGATTATCGGTGAACTCTTCCTGCATTACGCCATCAGATTTCCATTGAACTCGCGCCTTGGCTGTCGCTCGGCCACCTAATTGTGTGGGAGTTGAAACTTCAAGAATCTTTCCACGTGTAATAACGGCGACGCGATCTGCCAACGCTTCGGCTTCATCAAGATAATGCGTAGTGAGCAAAATAGTTGTGCCACCTTTGCGCAAGCTTTCAATCAGCGACCAGAATGCTCGACGCGCTTCTGGATCAAAGCCAGTTGTCGGTTCATCAAGGAATAGGAGTTCAGGGGATCCGATAATGCCGAGAGCAACATCTAGTCGCCGACGTTGACCGCCAGATAGCGTGCGAATGAGTGCACCGCGTTTTTCATCAAGTCCAACAGAGTTAATAACTTCATCCACATCACGAGGCGCCGAATAGTATTTTGCAAAGTGCGAAATTGTTTCTTCAACGGAGAGATCTCCGGCATCAGCAGTTGATTGCAGAACAATTCCAATTCGATTTCGCCACATTCGTGACTGAGCCCCGCGTTGTGATGGATCAAATCCGAGTACAGATATGGAGCCAGAATCTGCTTTTCTAAATCCCTCAAGAATTTCTACAGTTGTTGTTTTGCCCGCGCCATTTGGACCAAGGAGTGCGAAGATTTCGCCTTGGGCAATAGTGAGATCTATGCCATCTACGGCTTTGGTATCCGCGTATGTCTTGTGTAATCCTTGAACTTCAATGACGTTCATATGGCTACCTTGCCACAATTTAGAGGAAAGTGCGAGAAAATAAAGACATGAGTCCGCGTAAGAATTATCCTAAAAATAAGCGGCCAAAGAGTGATGATCGCGACATCGCAACTTCTAATCAAACTATTGAAGAACACACAGAAGGTTCGTATGTTGTTCGCAAGATCACAGGTTCAACATCTAATAAACCATATCGATGTCCTGGTTGTGATCAAATGATTCCAATGGCAACGCCACACACTGTTGCATGGCTAGAAGGTGATGAAGAAGGGCGACGCCATTGGCACAACGCTTGTTGGGCAAAACGTGGCAATAGAAAACCCCGTACTGAACGCACTAGAAATGCGCCCAGATATTAGTTTTGGGTTACTAATTAACCGAAGCGACCGTTTAACCACTTAGTTAATTTAATAATTAATTTGTCATTTCCAGCGGTGCGCTTAAAGCTAGTAAACGCAATTGGTAATTGAAAACGAGCACGCACAATTGTTCTTGCATAGGTAAATTCTAGAATTCCTTCAGGACCGTGAATTCGTCCGTAACCACTATCTTTGACGCCACCAAATGGAACAGAAGCCACTGCAGCAAATGAAATCGTGGAGTTAATTGCCACCATTCCACAGTGAAGCTGGGCAGCAATTCTTTTTCCTTGGCGCTTTGACCAGACTGATGCACCCAGGCCATACCTGGAAGCATTTGAAAGAATTATTGCTTCATCCACGTTCTTCACACGATTAATAACAATCGTCGGCCCAAAAGTTTCATCCTGCATGGCCATGGAATCTTCTGGGACATCAACCAAAATAACTGGTTCAACATATGGATCTTTAACAGATTTCGCACCGCCATAGATTGCACGGCCTCCACTTTTAATAGCGTCTTTAATATGGGATTCAATGATGTCTAATTGTTTTGGCATTGTTGCTGGGCCATAATTTCCAACACCTGGTTCGCCAGGCTTAACATTTTTTACCGCTTCCAACATCGCTGCAATGAATTCATCTGCAACGCTTTCAACGACATAAACGCGTTCGGCGCCAATACAAGTCTGTCCACCATTAGACATAGAAGACCAGATTGAGTTTTCAGCAGCGCGCTTGATATCTGCATCCGCTGCGACGATTACTGGATCTTTTCCGCCGCATTCGAGCACAACAGGAGTCATCGTTTTGGCACACGTAGCAGCCACAACCATGGCAGTTTTTGTTGAACCAGTGAAAGCTAACTTATCTACGTGCGCTTCGCAGAGTGCACGGCCTGTGTCACCAAGGCCTGTAACACAGAGGAAAATATTTGAAAATGGTGCAACTTCGGCAAATGTGCGAGCAAGCCACACACCAACACCTGGCGTGAATTCACTTGGCTTAAACACAACTGTATTTCCTGCAGCAAGTGCGTATGCAATAGAACCCATCGGAGTAAATATTGGATAGTTCCAAGGACCAATAACGCCAACAACTCCAACAGGGGAGCGCTCAACAGTTGCAGACATGTTTGCCATTACGGCGCCAGGTGAGCGATGCGATGTTCGCATTACTTCTTGTGCATGACGAGCCGCCCACGCAAGGTGACCTGCAGCAAGGGATGCTTCAAGTTTTGCATCACTTACGGGTTTACCGGTCTCCATTGAAATAAGTGCGGTGCACTCTTCAACGCGCTCCATTAACAATTTGCTCCACGCTAATAAAACTTTCTTACGACCACGAAAACCGAGTGCCACCCATTTATCAGATGCGATGCGAGCTTGAGCAACTGCCACTCGAACATCGGCATCACTATGGATTGGAAAAGTTCCAATGGCATCGCCAGTTACTGGGTAATGTGAATCAAAGGTTTTTGAACGTGTAGGCATCTGCAAAGAATAGTCGCTGAGTATTCTCGTTACTAGATAAGATGGCTGACATGTCCGAACTAATACGCCCGAGCACTGTTTTGCCCGCTGTGCGTACCTCATTTAATGTCAGAACCGAAGATGGAATAGATCTTGTAGGTGAGATCGCTAGACCAATCGAAGAATCAACTGGTGCGATATTGATGCTTCACCCGCTGCCAACGGCTGGGGGAATGATGGATAGCCACGTCTATAAGAAAGCATCCAACAGATTGCCAGCGATGACTGGGATCAATGTCATTCGCTTTAATACTCGTGGCACAACAAGTGAAGCCGGAACAAGTACCGGGCGCTTTGATGATGCTGTATCAGAGCGCTTTGATGTTGAAGCGATGATTAATTATTGCTTCGGTGAATTAAAATTAGAAAATCTATGGGTTGTTGGTTGGTCATTCGGTACTGATCTTGCATTGAAATTTGCACGAGATAAGAGAGTCAAAGGGCTAATTCTCTTAAGCCCACCGCTTCGCTATTCAACCGAAGATGATTTGAAATGGTGGAGTACAGATGGGCGCCCAGTTATTGCATTGGTTCCAGAACACGATGAGTATTTAAAGCCGGATGAAGCAGTAAAAAGATTCGCACCGCTTGCGCAGATATCAATTATTGCTGTTGAAGATGCAAAGCATCTATGGGTGGGCGAGCCTGCTGTTTATAGAGTGCTTAGCGAAATTACAAAAGTCATTGCACCTGATCACTTGCCTTTACCGGAAGAGTTTTAAGAGTTATCCGCACGCGGATAAATAACTTCATCAAGTATCAAAATAATTGAAGCTGCAACAGGAACAGCAAGTAATCCACCGATTAATCCGAGCAGTGATGAGCCAATCAGGGCTGCCACGATTGTTACTGCGCCAGGAACTTTCAGTGTTCGCTTCATGATTCGTGGAGTAACAACGTAATTTTCAATTTGTACGTAAACAACATAGGCCCCGAATGCAATTATGCCCACAGGAATCGAAACAGTGAGCGCAACAATTGTGACGACACCGCAACCCAGGAAGTGACCAATTAACGGAACAAGGGCACACACAAGCACAACCATTGCGATTGCAATTGGAGAGGGAAGGCCAATAAGGGCGCCAAGTATTAGAACAAAAATTGCTGCCATAAATGCAATGACAATCTGAGCTCCAACGAATGAACCAACGCGAGCAACGATGGCATTGGTTAGTTTGGCAACTCGATCACGGCGACTTGCGGGGGCTAGGCGAACACCGAGGTTAATCATTTGTGGAAGCGATGTAATGAAATAGAGAGTCAGCACAAGAATTGTCAGCGCTGAGAAAGTACCTGAAATAACAGATTTACCAACACCAATTACTCCACCAAATGTTGAAACCAACAAAGTGCCGTTGGATGTGAATTCTTTCAGCTTTTCCTGCATGGTATCTATCAACCCAAACTGATCATTTAATCGGTTGATTGTGGCGTTGCTTTTGAGATCTTGCAGGAGCGCAGGCAAGTTATTAATCAGCTGTGAGCCTTGTGAAACAACGGGTGGGACAACAACCCATGCAAAAAAGATGACAAATGCTATGACGCCAACAAAAATAATTGCGACAGCAGTTACCCGGGAAACGCCACGCGATCTCACTGCTTCAACAGCTGGATTAAGTCCTGTTGCTAAGAAAAGTGCGATAAGGATAAGAACAAAAACTTGGCTGACGCTGCCGAGTGCGCGAAGCAAGACAATTGCACAGAGTGCACCGAGTGCAGCAACGAAACCGAAATAAAATGGTTGCGTGCGATTAATTGGAGCACCCATTTGACCGTAATTCGGTTTTGCAACTTCTTTTTTCTTGCGTGGTTTTAAAATACGTTTTGTCAGTGCCATAAGTACATTCTAAAGCACTCGTAAGCCGATGAGGCGTACTGTGAGAGAATACGAACATGGCACTTCGAATAACTGGGCTCGGTGAAGAAATCGCCGCTGTTACAGGTTTGCCATGGCAGAGCCCTTTGGAGAATTGGCCTGAAGATCCATTACTGGCAGAAAAAAGAGGTATCTCGCGCCACATCGTTCGCTTAGTTCGGGCAAGTGAAGATCCAGATGCAGAAGTCTATGCAATCAAAGAAACAGTCTCAGAATTTGCTAACCGTGAATACAAAATATTGCGCCAACTCAAACAATTAGGCGCACCTAGTGTTGATCCCATTGCAGTTGTTGAAGGTCGCACAGATAGCACCGGTGAAGAGTTGCCATGCGCACTTGCCACACGATTCTTGCCGTATTCATTGCCCTACCGCATTTTGCTCTCTGGAAATGTTTCAGCTCACGACATTACAACCATGGCTAACGCACTTGCA
>JBIKPX010000062.1:0-5358 GCA_044357195.1 Candidatus Planktophila sp.
GCGATATCTGATGCAAGTAACTGTCCTGTTGCTAGCCCACATGCAAAATCTAAAGTTGGAAGTGCACCCGCTAGTCGTATGCCGTGACCAATTCCTACTGCGCTCTCTAGCGCACTTGATACAACTACTGGCAGTCGGTGATGTTTAGCAAGTGCGAGTGAGCGCTCGATTCCGCCAAGAGGTGCAACTTTTAATATCAAAATATCTACAGCATCTTCTAGATCCAATTCAAAGGGATCTTCTGCTTTTCTAATTACTTCATCTCCTGCAATCTTTACACCAACCATGCATGCGGCCTTCAGCTCGCGCAGTTCGTCAAGAGTTGAGCATGGTTGTTCAATATATTGCAATAAATCTTCATCGAATGAATCATAAAATTCATAAATGAATTCAAGTGCTTGCTCAACGTCCCAGCTACCGTTTACATCTAAGCGCAGAGAGGCGTTTGGCAAGATTTCCGTCACGTACTTAATGCGCTTGAAATCTTCTTCTTGATTCGCACCCACTTTTATCTTCACAGTTGAAGCACCTGGATACCAAGACAAAATACTTTCAACTTCTGCACGTGAATTAACCGCAGGCAAAGTTGCGTTGATATCTATGTACTTTCTACTTGCTTTCACGCGCGGCTGTGTGGCGCCTTCTATTGCACTGATCAGCCATGGGATTGATTCGTTTTCGTCATACTCAGTAAATGCTGAAAATTCTCCCCAACCCGCACTTCCTTCAATCAGTGCAACTTCGCGAGTATTGATGCCACGAAAATCTGTTTTCATCGGCAGGCAAACTACTCGAAGGTTATTAAGGATTGAGTCAAGCATCGATTAATTTATGGACGCTTAGGGAATTGATCAAAATCTGGTGCGCGCTTTTCTTTATAAGCATCGCGACCTTCTTGACCTTCTTCAGTCATATAAAACAGGAGTGTTGCATCGCCAGCTAGTTGTTGAACACCAGCTAATCCATCATCTGCAGCGTTCAAGCTAGATTTTAATAAGCGAAGTGCAAGTGGAGAATTACGTAAAATTTCGCGGCACCAAGAAACTGTTTCTGCTTCTAGTTCGGCAACTGGAACAACTGTGTTCACAAGTCCCATTGCGAGCGCTTCTTTTGCATCGTATGAACGAGTCATGAACCAAATTTCGCGCGCCTTCTTCTGTCCAACATTTGCCGCAAGTAATCCAGATCCATAGCCACCATCGAATGAACCAACCATTGGGCCAGTTTGACCAAAGAGTGCGTTGTCAGCAGCAATTGTTATATCGCAGACAACATGTAATACGTGTCCGCCTCCAATTGCCCAACCAGCGACCATTGCAATTACTGGTTTAGGTGTTCGGCGAATTTGTACTTGTAAATCTAAAACGTTGAGGCGACCAATACCTTGTTTTGCTAGAGAATCATCCCCGAGATATCCATCATCTCCACGAACGCTTATGTCGCCACCAGAACAAAATGCTTCGCTACCTTGGCCAGTTAAAATTATTACGCCGACTTCTTGATTATCGCGCGCTAATGAAAATGCACTCTGCAACTCAATAATTGTTTGCGGACGAAATGCATTACGTACATCTGGACGGTTGATGGTGATTTTTGCAATGCCATCAGCAGCTTCGTATTTAATATCGGTAAATTTTTCTCCACCGGGTGCGACTTTCCATTTCGGAATATCTCGGCTTCCAAATTCACGCTTGATTGGCTTACTCACGAACCCTCCATCAGACATCACTACCGTTACACGCGATAGCCTACGCGGGCAATGGATACATCTTCACATCGAGAAGTGCGCAGCCTAGAACCCACGCGTGCTCTAGCCGAAAATGTGAGTGCGCTAAAACAAGCCCTCGCACATGTTGGTCCTGCCCTCGGATGCGGTCCAACTTCTTCTAAATCGGTCAAGTCAGAGATTTCACTACTTGTTGCAACTAGTGGCAGCACCGGTGCACCGAAGGAAATAGGAATTACTTCTGCTGCGCTGCTGGCAAGTGCGCGTGCATCTAACAAATACCTAAAGGCTACAAAGGGACAAACGTGGTCACTGTTGTTGCCGCTGACACATATTGCAGGCATCAACGTTCTTGTGCGCTCTATTGAATTAGAAACTGATCCAATTGATCTGCGTAATCATGGTGGCACCTATCCTGATGCAGATTTCACGGCCATTGTTCCCACGCAACTCTTTAATGCCCTTAACGACGATACGAATTTACTCACACATTTAAAGAGTGCCAAAGCTGTTCTTGTCGGTGGAGCAGCCTTATCTGAAGATCTACGTAGCCAAGCAATCGCATCTGGTATCAATATCATCACAACATATGGAATGACTGAAACCTGCGGTGGTTGTATCTATAACGGAGAAGCCCTGGATGGCGTTAGTTTTGAACTAACAGAAAACCAAAGAATTAAAATCTCTGGCCCAGTCCTTGCAGATGTTTTAACTGAAGGTGGTTGGTATCTCACTCAAGATATAGGCACGATTGTTGATGGAAAGTTAAAAGTCATTGGAAGAGCAGATGATGTAATTATCAGTGGTGGTGAAAATATTTCACTTAGTGCAATCGAATCTGAATTAAACAAAAAGTTTCCACAATTGTTGGTTGCCGCTTTTTCTACTTCTGATAGCAAGTGGGGTCAGGTCTTACACGTGGCTGTTCAAACACAGGATGAGAATGTGAGGCCGCAAATCTCACAAGCACTCGTTAGCGCAATGGGAAATCATGCAAAACCAAAGAGTGTGATACTCCTTGATAAACTTCCAGAAATTGGCGTTGGTAAAGTCGATCGCATTTTTCTAGCAAAATTTGTGAGTGATTAAATAATTAATAAATGGATCGCAGGTGCTCGCCCTAAAACTCTGCCTGCAGCTATTGCACCCGTTGCAGTTGGTACAGCACTTGCAGGCAACAGCATTGATCCTTTGTTAGCACTTCTTGCGCTGCTCGTAAGTTTGTCTCTACAAATTGGCGTTAATTACGCCAATGATTATTCAGATGGCATAAAAGGTACTGATGACAATCGCATCGGTCCCATGCGATTAGTTGCAAGTGGCGCAGCAACAGCGCATCAGGTAAAAATTGCTGCATATCTTGCACTGAGCAGTGCGGCTGTATTTGGCTTGATCTTGGCGCTGCAAACTACATTATGGTTTATTGCAATTGGTGCACTCGCAATTGCGGCCGCGTGGGGATACACCGGTTGGAAAAATCCCTACGGTTACTTTGGTTTCGGCGAACTTGCTGTCTTTGTTTTCTTCGGACTTGTTGCAACTATGGGAACATACTTCGCACAAACTGGCACGCTCACATTTGATTCACTCTTGGTTGCAATTCCTATGGGGTCACTATCGTGCGCACTCTTAGCAATTAATAATCTACGAGATCGTGCCGCAGATGAACTAGTCGGCAAGCGAACTCTTGCAGTACGCCTTGGTGATTCAAGTGCGCGCACCGCCTTTATTGCACTCCTACTTCTTTCTCATCTAAGTGTTATCTTCTTATTTAAACCATGGCCCATGCTCACACTCTTGCTCTTACCAATGACGTATTCACTAATTAAGGCCATACGGGCTGGAGCAATAGGTGCCGCCCTCATTCCACTGCTTGGTAAAACAGGAAAACTTCAACTTCGCTTTGCAATTTTATTGTCCATTGGTTTATTACTCTCCTAGAAAAGCGTAGAATTAACTCATGCTTCGCTACTTGCCGCTTCTGATTGCAGTTGCCGTTACCTTGTATGCACTCATTGATTGTGCGCGCACAGAACAAGAAGCAATTCGTGGCTTACCTAAATGGGGCTGGTTACTCATTATTATTTTCATCGGTACATTTGGCGCAGTTGCATATTTGATTTGGGGCCGACCACGCAGGCAAGGACCTGGACGCGGCCGAAAGGGCAGAGTTATTGGGCCAGATGATGACCCAGATTTCTTACGTAACCTTTAAAACTTATAAACCTGAGTACGTGTGCTTTCCGGTTCCCCATACGTTTACATAAACGTAGTTAAATAAAAATGTAGAACCAGCAAAAATACATAGCCATGCAGCACGACGACCGCGCCAACCAACTGTTACGCGTGCATGTAAATAAGCTGCATATGCAACCCATGTAATAAATGCCCACGTCTCTTTTGGATCCCAACCCCAATATCTTCCCCACGCGCTCTCTGCCCAAATTGCTCCAGCAATAACTGAAAATGTCCAGAGCGGAAATACAAATGCAACAAGACGATATGAGAGTTGATCTAAAACATCTAACGATGGCAGACGTTTTGCCCACGGCGCACGTTCACCTTTTTTCTCCATAGAGTCCAAGAACAAAAATGCGCCTGCAATGATATTTGCAAGCAAGAAAATTCCACCAGAAATAATTGCAGTGGAAACATGTATGACAAGCCAAGCAGATTTGAGTGCAGGAACAAGCGGAGCACTTGGTACATATAAGACTGTGACGGCCGTGCCGAGTGTGAGCAATACTGAAATAGAAACAAACAAACCTAACCAGCGAAGATCGTATTTACGAAGTGCTCCTAAATATGCTGTAGTAAATGCAAGCGCGCCTGTAATTGAAAATTCATACATATTGCCCCATGGGACGCGCCCTGCAGATACTCCACGAGCGATTACGCCAGCAAATAAAAGAATGAATCCCAAAATCATCATGGCCGTTGCAACACGTGCAACTTTTTCTGTGCGTGTGTAATCAAAAGTTTTTGTGCGCAAATTACCTTGCGCGGAGTCAGCTAAGTGCGGTGCGCGAACAGCAAATGCAGTTTCATAGGCGTGAGCAATAAATGCCAGGGCAAAGACAGCCATGGATGAATAGACCAAGTAATTTGAAATGTAGGCCCACGTTGTAGACATTTACTCTGCTCTCCCTAAAGCTTTTGCCAGTTGTGCCATTTCTAATTCAAGTCCAGGTGCTGCATTCTTTGCTAAACCTGCTACTTCAACTTTTTTCTTACTAACACTTACCCAGATTCGCCGCCTTCTTGTAAAGAGTGAGGCAAGTAATCCAAGTATCGCAACGATACCGCCAACTAGCGCATAACTCTTTCCGGGATCTCGCACCACCTGCAAGTTAACCCAAGGTACGTATGTTTCAAATGTGATTGAACCTTCTTCGAATGTATAGGTCTCACCCGGTGAAAGTGATTTAAGTCCTATTTGCTTCATTACATCTGTATTAATTCGATAGACAGATTGTGGCCGCCCCTTATCTAAACCAAGATCGCCTGTCCACGCTGCTAAAAATAAACGTGGGTCGAGCGCCTCTGGAAAAACTGAAATTCCGCCGCCGCCATTTGCGCGACCAATTGTTGGGAAAAAAGATCCAACGAAACCAAGTTGTGGTGTTATATCA
>JBIKPX010000113.1:0-3126 GCA_044357195.1 Candidatus Planktophila sp.
CGCCGGTATCGCAAGCTCATCAATTTTTACAGCTTTCCAACTTTCTCCACAAAGTAGTGATGACTTCATGTCATTCTTCTGGGGAATGATGGCTATCTTCTTCTTCGCCGGTGTTGGAAATGCAAGTACTTTTAAGCAGATGCCGATGATTTTTGCACCTCGACAAGCAGGCGGAGTTATCGGATGGACCGGAGCTATTGCAGCATTTGGTCCTTTCGTCTTCGGAGTGCTCCTATCATTTGTGGCACCTAAGAGCTTCTTCCTCGGTGTGGCAGTTTTTGCAATCATGGGTGCATGCGTTGCCTGGTGGTTCTACGCTAGATCCGCGGCCGAAAAACGCAGCTAACTCGCAATCCTTGCCATGTTTAGGCAGACTTCCCCCATGGTTGTCAGTCGATTAAGCGCTCTCTCGGATGCTGTCATTGATGTCGCAAAAGGTGAAGACCTCAGCGAATCTTTGAGACGCTTAATTGAGAACGCAGTAATTATTTCTGAAGCGACCTACGGCGCATTAGGTGCCATAGGTCCTGACGGAGAACTTGAAGCATTTACTTACGTTGGATTAAGTGAAGAATCTGCGGATGAGATAGAAAAATTTCCTGAAGGTAAAGGGCTCCTCGGGCATTTACTTAAACATCCCACTCCACTGCGTTTGGCATCTATTAAAAGCAGTGAAGCGTCTGTAGGTTTTCCAGAAGGTCACCCTGCAATGAGTTCATTTCTTGGAGTACCAATCCGCATCCGAGATGAAGTGTATGGAAGTCTTTACCTCACCGAGAAAAAAGGTGGTTTAGAATTTACGGAAGAAGATGAACAGCTTGTTATAGTGCTTGCTTCCGCTGCAGGTATCGCAATAGATAGCGCCCGAGGACAGGCGGCACAGAACCAAATTGTTGTTCTAGCAGACCGTGATCGTATTGGTCGCGACCTCCATGATTTAGTGATTCAACGGCTTTTTGCAACTGGACTCTCACTTCAAGCAGTAGCTAAGAATGAACTTGTGCCAATGCTAGACCTAAAGATTATTCAGGAAACTATTGATAATCTAGATTTAACTGTGCAACAAATCCGCAACACGATCTTTGAATTACAGATACCGGGACCAATTGCCGGACTACGTGGACGTATTCAAGAAGAAATTGCAATATTTCAAGGCAAAAATGCAATTCATATTTCCAGTGAATTTCAAGGCCCGATTGACTCCTCTGTTCATGGAGCACTAAGTGAGCATTCAATCGCAGTTGTTAGGGAGCTGCTTACGAATGCAATGAAGTATGCACGCTGTCGCCATATTGATGTCTCAATTTCTGCAAATGAGGGTCAGATGGAAGTGCAAGTTAGTGATGATGGAATTGGATACGTTGAAGGACTTCGAAAGAGTGGATTATTGAATCTAGAAGAACGCGCAAAGGAATGTAACGGGACTTTTTCTATTACTAAGAAAGCGCCACAGGGAACTCGCGCTCGCTGGGTTGCTCCTTACTAATTCCTGCCTAGACCTAATCGTGCAGCCAACGCAGCAGCCTGCGTTCTTCGTTCTAAGCCAAGCTTTCCTAGGAGTGATGAGACGTAATTCTTAATAGTCTTTTCGGCCAAGAACATCGATTCTGCAATCTGTCGGTTCGTTAAGCCTCTGCCAATGTGTTCTAGCACCCTCTGTTCTTGATCAGTTAATTCATAAATCTCACTGGCTGGGCTAGACACCTTACGCAAGCGATTTGTAACAGTGGAAACAAGAGCAATATCTAAGAGGACTTCTCCCACAGCAACTTTCCGAATAGCCTCAAGCAAATCCAAATTTTTAATATCCTTAATCACGTATCCACTTGCCCCGCCAAGCACGGCTCCAAGTAATGCTTCATCGTCGAGGAAAGACGTCAGTATCAGCACTTTTACATCTGGATAGAGGGATCGGATTTCTCGACAAAGTTCAATTCCACTTCCATCAGGCAAGCGCACATCAAGTACAGCAACATCAGTAATTACCGTTGCGAGAGCTACCAGTGCTTCCTGCACATCTCCCGCTTGGCCTACAACACTTAAATCCTTTTCGGTATCAATGAGTTCAATCAATCCACGGCGGACAAGTTCGTGATCATCTACGACAAAGACTCGAGTTGTCATGTAGTAAATGCCTGAGTCAATGGTTTTCTGAGAGCAAAAACTACTGAGACTGCAATAACTAACATAATCGCACTCAATGTATAAGCGCTTCCCATATCAATATCCATGTCTATGTATACCTGCATTGCCCAAGTTTGAGTACGTCCCGGCAAAGAACCTGCAAACATCATTGTGGCGCCAAATTCACCTAAGGCTCGGGCCCATGCCAGAACCGCACCGGTAGCAATGCCATTGCGTATCTGTGGCAGGGCTATCAAAGAAAATACATCACGAGTTGAAGCACGATCAATCATTGCTGCCTCCTCGAGGTCCGTGGGCAGATGACGAAAATTTGATTCGACAATCAGAGCTAGAAAAGGCATTCCAACAAACACACCCGTGACAACAACTGCGACACTCGTAAACGGCATCGACCATCCTGTTGCTTGGAAAATATAGTTACCAAGCAACCCATCTCGCCCAAGCAGCGCGAGCAATGCCATGCCTGCAACTGTGGGCGGCAAAACGATGGGAGCCAGAACTATTGGACGCAAGATATTGGTGATTCGTTTGTTACCTCTGGCCAATACCCACGCAAGTGGAACACCTAATACAATCGAGATGACTGCCGCCAACACAGAACTCCACAAGGAAAGTTGTATTGCAGAAATGGAATGATCTTCGGTCAGACGACTTATGAAAGAACTCCAAGGAACTTTTGCTAATAAAGCAATCATCGGCGCTATCAGCAGAAAACTTGCAACAAGGGCAAGAGCCCCGGTGGTCCTATCTATTCGACGATGATTCATAAAATCACTCCAAAGCCACTTCTGCGCAAATATGAAATCGCCTGCGAGGATTGAACAAAATCTACAAAAGTGCGTGCCAGTGCCTTCTGTTTTCCGTCGGAAATGATTGCGATCGAATAGTTTGTTGTTGATGCAAAGCGATTACTGAAAACGATCTCATTTAACGCTTTACGATTCTTGACAACATCGGTGTGGTAAACGAGATCGTTTTCAG